>JANOCA010000393.1:0-4972 GCA_031411915.1 Opitutaceae bacterium | reverse complement strand
CATCCGTGCCGGCATGTCGTATCGGTTCTGAGTCCTGTGGGTCGGGCTTTATGCCCGACATCGTTTGCAAACCTGTCGGGCGTGAAGCCCGTCCTACTCGGCCTCGAGATCCGCCAGCACGGCTTCGATCGGCCGCAGACTCGCGGCCGGGAAAAAGGAATTTATCCGGGTGATCGCCTGCTGGATGATCCCATCCGGGCAGCTGGCGCCGCCGGTGATGAGCACGCGCTTCGGTGCACTCCCCGGTTCCCAGAGTCTCCTGCGCTCCGTGTGGCCGTGGCCGCCACCATAGACGTAGTGCTCCACCGCCTCGGGTGAGACGATGCCGGCCTCGGACTGGATGAAAAACGCCCGCGCGCCGAGCTTCTCTTCGCAGAGCCGGAACAGCTGGTAGGTGTTGGAGGAATTCTTCCCCCCGATCACAAACGCCGCGTCGAGCGGCTCGGCGAGCGCGCGGCCGAGCGCGTCCTGGTTCACCTGTGTCGCATAGCAAAGCGTGTCGCGCCGGCCGCCGCCGCCCACGCGGGTGTCGTCGCCGAACTTGCCGCGATACACGCCGCGCAGGTGCTCGATGATGGCGAGCGTCTCGTTCATCAGCAGCGTCGTTTGGTTCACGACCGCGACGCGCTCGAGGTGGCGCGCGACATCGAAGCCCGGGGTGTGGCGCCCGGCGAAGAGTGTGGAAAATTTGGCCCGCACCGCGGGGTCGTCGCTGGCGATGAGTGCGCCGAGCTGCCGCGCCTCGTCCAGGTTGCGCACGATCACCGCGGGCGCGAAACGCCGCGTGTTGGAGAAAGTCGCCTTGGTCTCCTCGTGCTCGTGCTTGCCGTGGATCACGACGGTGTAGCCCTCGCGGCCGTAGGCGCGGGCGGCCTTCCAGACTTTTTCCACGAGCATGCAGGTGGCATCGTAGGCAAAGACCGCGAGGCCCTTGCGCACGAGGCGGCGCTTGTCGTCGTCGGTCGCGCCGAAGGCCGGGATGATCACGATGTCGTCGGGCGTGAGCGTGTCCCAGAGCAGCGGAGTGGCATGGGCGTCCCGCCCATGTTCAGCAGGGCTCACGGGCGAGACGCCCGTGCCACGGTCGGCGGGGTAGGGCACGCCCTTGTCGGTCTGCAGATAGCGCAGCCCGCGTCGGAGCAGATCCTCGTTCACAAACGGATTGTGGATCAGCTCGGAGAGCATGAAGACGCGCCGCCCCGGGTTTTCCGCGAGCGTCTCGTAGGCGCGCTCGATCGCGTTCTTCACGCCGAGGCAAAACCCGAAATGGCTCGGAATCACGTAGCGCACCGCGCCGAAATCGAGCTTCACGGGCGCCGTGGCCGTGCGCTCGTGCTGACGCGCGAGGGCCTTGATCGCGGCGCAGAGCTGAGACTGGTAGAGCGCCTGCGCCGCGGGATCCTGGGCGTAGATCGCGGTGTTGCGCTCCTGCGCGGGGCGGAACTTGTAGATGAAGTCGTTCTCCCCGAGGTGCAGGTAGGGAATCTCGACGAGATGGGGTTCCACTTGCGGCAACAGGGCGGCGAGCGAGGGCGCGAGCGCGGCCGGTTCGGCGAGCAGGGACTCGAGCGAGGCAAACGCGATTTCCGCATCGGACGGCGCGCCCTCGACCTGCGCGAAGAACACGCGGTAGTCGCGCCCGCCCGCCGGGTGCGAAAAATATTCGACGGGCGGCGTGTGCGTTCGAAACGCGCCTTCGAGGCGGGCCGTCGCCATCGCGAGATCGGTGCCGGTGAAGGGCAGGCCGGCCTTGGAGCCGAGCCGCCGCACGGCGAGCTGGTTGTTCGCGTTGAAGGCGAAGATGGCGATGAGGGAGGACACGGCGGCGTTATTATTCCTCGTCCTCGCCGTCGTCCGCAAACGGATCGCCCACGAACTCGATCCCGAAGAAATCCTCCTCGACGAGCACCGCCATCACGCCGGCGACGACCGCGGCTCGGTCGGAGGGGTTGAGCGCGGGGTAGTCCATGGTGATGACTTCCTCGACGCCCGCCCGCGCGTGCGCGCGATCCGGCGAGCCGTCGAGGAAATCATCCGCGCGGCGGGCGATGTCGTCGATGATGAGACGCAGGTCGGCCGTCATGCGGGAAATTGTCCGTGCCGGGCCGCGATTTGCAATGCGGTTGGCGCGGGGCTTTTTTTGGAGCCGCGGCGCCCTCGCCGCGGACGGGGCCGAAACGCGGCGAGGGCGCCGCGTCCCCAAGGCTCACCGCCCGAGCCGCGGATCGAAGCTGAAGGGCTCGGGCTTGCCGAGCTTCACACGCTTGAAGTCGGGATGCGCAGGATTGAGCAGAAAATTGAACTCGCCGAGGACGACGACACTCGGCACGCGCAGCACGACGGAGCGCTGTTCGCTCACCCACTTCGCACCGAAATCCTGCGTGGCCTCGGCATAGGGCGTGACTTGCCACGACTCGGGCACGCGGGCCGGTTTCTCGATGAGTTCCTCCGGCAGCTCCACGGAGGCGGAAATCCAAGGCCGATCGCTGATGTAAGAACGCTCCTTGGCGTTGACCAAGACCTCCACGACGGCGAGCGAGCGCGATTCGGCGCAGTAGATCACGCGGCAGCCGACGGGATTCCAGCGTCCGCCGCGGCGGAATGCACCTTCGCCCGACATCACCTTGTCGGCATAATAGCCCGGACAAAGCCGCCACAGGACGACGATGCTCACATGATCACGCCGTCCTCAATGCGCTCGACCACGGCCTCGACCTCGCGAGCGCCTTGCTCGGTGCGGGCAAAGTCGAGCGGGGTGCGCCAGCCGAGTGCGGGCAGCTTTGAGTTGAGCCACCCGCGGGTGTTGTCGTGGGTCCCGAAGAGGCGCTTCGCGGTGTCATACACCCGCATCAGTCGCGCGGCCCGCTCGCCCTCGGGGATTTTGAGCCGCGACTTGGCAGCGACGCGGCGTGCATACGTCCGCGGCGGGATGTGGATGAGCCGCGCGAGCTCGTCGATGGTGAAGCCCGCCTGCCGGCCGAACTCGACGACATCGGTCACCGGCACACCTTCCTCGACGCGCATGGCCATCGCGGCGTTGTTCTGAATTTCCGGATAGGTGAACGGCTTCGCGGGCTTGGCCTTTTTCATGCCGCCACTGTGGCCGTCTCTGCGGCTGGCGCAAGCCGCGATTGCCAAGTGGCAGTTATCCTAATGCCATTTGGCCTTGGGCTATTAGCGCAGCACTTCGGCCAGCTTGGCGATGTCTTTGCCGCCGCCCATCGCGAAGTCGGGCTTGCCGCCGCCCTTGCCGCCGATGGCGGTGCTGAGCGTTTGGATAATCTTGCCGGCTTGGTGGCCGGCTTTGACCGCGGCGGGCGAACAGAAGGCGACGAGGCTGGCTTTGTCGCCGAGCGCGGCGCCGAGCTGCACGACACCGTCGCCGAGCTTGGCGAGGACCTGCGAGCCGAGGCTGCGGAGCGCTTCCTGATCGGAAACGCTCACGACGGCGGAGACGAATTTCAGTCCTTCGCGCACGGTGGCCTTGGCGGCGAGTTCCTCGGCCATGCCGGCGAGGGCTTTTTGCTGGAAGACCTTCAACTGCTTCTCGGTTTCTTTTTGCTGCGCGATGAGCGACTCGAGTTTCTTCACGACATCGCTCGTGCCACCGCCGAGGTGGGCACCGATGGCGGCGAGGGCCGCTTCCTTGGTGGCGACGAAGTCGAAAGCAGGTTGCCCCGCGACGGCCTCGATGCGGCGCGTGCCGGCGGCGATGGCCATCTCGGCGACGACCTTGATGAGGCCGATTTCACCTGTGGTGCCCACGTGCGTGCCGCCACAGAGCTCGCGGCTGTAGCCGCCGATATCGACGACGCGGACAAACTTCCCGTATTTGTCGCCGAAGAAGGCGAGCGTGCCCTCGGGCTTTTTGTCGAACTCGGTCTCGTAGGTCTCGACCTTGGCGTTGTCGATGACCTTGGCGTTGACGAGCTGCTCGACCTCGATCCACTGCGCGTGCGTGACGGCCTCGAAGTGGGAAAAATCGAAACGCATCCGGTCGGCGGTCTTCGACGTGCCGGCCTGGCGGACGTGCGTGCCGAGGACCTTGCGGAGCGCCCAGTGGATCAAGTGCGCGGCCGAGTGATGGCGATTGATCGCGCGCCGGCGCACGAGATCGACGGAGAGCGTGGCAGAAGAGTTGAGAGCTGAGAGTTGAGAGTTGAGACCCGAACCATCGACCTTGTGCAAGTGGCGGCCGGCTTTGTCCTTCACGCAGTCGGTGATGTGGACCAGCGTGCCGGAGATGACGGCCTCGCCGGTGTCGCCGGTCTGGCCGCCCATCTCCGCGTAGAACGGCGTCTGGTCGAAGACGAGGAAGGTGTCCTTGTCGGCCGTGACGATGTCGATGAGCGTAGCGTGCGCGGTCGTGTGCTCGTAGCCGAGAAACTTGGTGGCTTCGGGAGCCGTGCCTTCGCCTTCGGTGGCGGCGACGATGATTTCCTTTTTCTGCGAAGCGCGTCCGCGTTCGCGCTGCTTTTCCATCTCGGCCTCGAATTCAGCGACATCGACAGTGAGTCCCCGCTCGGTGGCGAGGAGTTGAGTCATGTCGAGTGGGAAGCCGTAGGTATCGTAGAGCTCAAAAGCATAAGTGCCGAGGAATCGCTTCGATCTTTCTGACTCGAGCGCTTTGTGGACGTCCGAGACGAAAAGAAAATCCTCAAATTTCTCCAGTCCGCGGCTAAGCGTTCTACCGAAGCTCTCTTCTTCACTGCGAATGACGCGCTCGATCATGTTTTGCTGCTGCGCGAGCTCAGGGAAAACACCACCTAGCGACTCGACGACCGCTGCGACAAACTGCGAGAAATCGCCGATCTTCAGGCCGATCTTTTTTCCGTAGAGAATCCCGCGGCGCAGGATGCGGCGGATGACGTAGTTTCGGCCCTCGTTGCCGGGCAGGATGCCGTCGGCGATGGCGCAGCTCACGCAGCGGGCGTGGTCGGCGAGCACACGGAAGGCGACGTCGATGTTTTCC
>JANOCA010000392.1:0-5827 GCA_031411915.1 Opitutaceae bacterium | reverse complement strand
GGCACCTACCGCGACGCGAGCGCCTGGGTCGATCTTGCCGCGCTCGTCAGCGAGACCATCGAGGCCGGGCAGAAGGGGAAGTTTGTCGAGACGAACACCGTGCGCCTCGTCGAGCGCTTCCAGTGGCCGCTCGCGCTCGGGCTGTGGTGCCTGCTCGTGAGTTTCTACCGCGAGTTCCCGGTGCGCCCGCGGACGCGCAACGTCGCGCTGCGCGCGACGGAGAAAGGAGAAGGGAGCACGGCGAAGGAAAGCCGCGTCCCTGCCGTCGCGGCGCTTTGTCTTTTTCTTTCTCCCTTCTCTTTTTTCCCTGCTCCCGCGCGCGCGGCTGAAGCCGCGCCACCGCCTCCCTCCGCCACCCTCGCCAAGGTCATCGGCCGCCTCGCCGGCGCCGACGTCCGAAGCGCGCGCGACTGGGCCGACCTCGGGCGCGAGACCTTGGCGTGGGGCGGACGCCTGCAGACGGAGCAGCAGCCCGTGCCCGAGGGTCCCGTGCGCGACGCGCTCGCCGCCGTCGATCTCGGCGCGAAGCTCGATCTCAAGGTCACCGACTGGCCGAAGCTCCGCGAGGATCTCAACGCCCTGTTGAAAACGCCCGAGGAGGAGAAAAAAGATCAGGATCAGAACCAGCAGGAAAACGAGGACCAGCAGCAGCAGAAACAGGATCAAAAGCAGAAGGACCAAAAGTCCGACCAGCAGAAGAAGCAGAAGCAGGATCAGAAAAACCAGCAGCAGAAATCCTCCCAGGACAAAAACGATCCCTCGCAGCCGCAGGATCAGCAGGAGAACCCGGACAACAAGCCGCCGGAGCAGAAGGAACCCGGCGAGTCGGCTTTCGGCGACATGAACAAAAAGGACCAGCCGCCGCCCCCGCCCCCCCAGCCCACGCAGAAGGTCGGCGGCACGCCCGACCGCAAGGAGGACGTGCGCAACCCCGCCGATCCGACGCTCGCGCAGCCGTTGCAGAAGCTCGAGCAGCTCCGCGCGCAGGATTCACCCGCGCAGCTCTTCCAACTCATGGAAGGCCCGCGCAAACCGGACGCGAAGAAGTCCGGAAAGAATTGGTAACGCCCATGCGTCTCGTCCGCTCTTTCCTAGCTTTCGTAGCCCGCCTCGTGAGAGGCGGGACCGGCAACCGCTGCGACCTCCGAGGGTCCCTGCTCTCACGAGCAGGGCTACCGATCCTCGCCACACTCGTGCTCGCCACGCTGGCGCCCGCCCAATCCGTGCGCTGGGTGCCGGCCGATTCCGGCGTATCGCAAGCCGCGATGCTCGTCTTCGAGGACTGCGCGCCCGACGGCGAGCCGCAGGTGCCGGTCCTGCCCAACGCCACGCTCACGCGCGTCGGCGAGAGCAGCAACACCAGCATCGTCAACGGCGTCGTCACGCGCTCCATCGTCCTCAGCTATCTCATCCGCTCGCGGCAGGCCGGCGCGATCACGATCCCGGCGTTCACGGTGAAAACCGACAAGGGGCCGCAGCGCGTGCCGGCATTCAACGCCGCCGCACCCGCGGCGCCGGTCGACTCGTTTGCGACCGCCCGCATGACGCCCGAACGCACGAGCGTATGGGCCGGCGAGGTGTTCGGACTCACCTACGAACTCTCCGCATCGCGCCGGACCAACCCGCAGATCCAGCCGGTCTTCGAATGGAACGCCGCGCCGCTCGTCGCCGAGGATTGGGCGAAGCCCGAGGTGAACGACGCCGTCGTCGGCAACGACCGGCGCGTCAATGTGGTCTTCCGCACCCGCGCCATCGCGCGCACGCCCAACACGCTCAAGCTCGAGGCCGCCAACCATCTCCTCACGATCCAGACGGGCACGATCGGCTTCGGCATCATCTCGCAGCCGCGCATGGAGCAGGTCTCCGTGACCTCCGATCAGCCCACCCTCGAGGTGCGCCCTTTGCCGACGCCCCCCGCGGGCTTCAGCGGGGCCGTGGGCCAGTTCAAGCTCGTGTCCAAGATCGTGCCGGAAAAGGCGGCGATTGGCGAACCCGTCACCTGGACGCTCGAGCTCAGCGGCGCCGGCAACTGGCCCGACATCGCCGCGCTGCCCGTGCGCGAGGTGTCCAGCGACTTTCAGGTCGTGCAACCCAAGGCGAAGCGCACGCCCGCCGAGGGCAAGCTCTTCGACGCGACGCTCAGCGAGGATGTCGTGCTCGTCCCGAGCAAGGCGGGCCCTTACACGCTCGGTCCGGTCACATTCACCTACTTCGATCCCAAGGCGGGCGCCTACAAGACCGTCAGCGCGCCGAAAACCAACGTCACGATCACCGGCCCGGTCGCGCCGCGTTTCGCCATCACGCCCACGCCCGATCAGGCTCCGCAGACGCCCGCCGACGATCCGGCCGCGGGCCGGATCGAAAAACAAAAAGGCCCCGTCACCGCGCCCAAAGCGCCCTCCGGCCTCCCCCGCGATCCGTTGCCGGGATCCGCGCGCGCCACGGTGCCGATGGGCGCGCGGGAGTTCGCCCTCTGGCTCGGCGCACCCTTCGCGGGCGTCGCGCTCTTCTGGATCGTGCTCGCCGTGCGCCGCGCCGCCCGCACCGATCCGCTGCGCCCGCGCCGCGAAGCCCGCGCGCGCCTCGGCCGCCTGCTCGCCGACATGCGGGACCCGACGCCCGCGCGCCTGCTCCAATGGCAGCGCGACACCGCCGTGCTCTGGCAGATCGCGCACGCCGCGCCGGGCGCGGAGGCGTTTGCCGATGTCGGCAGGGTGCCCTCACCCCGCTCAGCCGCAACGCAGGGTGAGGGCACCCCGCCTACAACGAACTCGGAATGGTCGCGCCTTTGGGCCGAGACCGATCGCGCCCTCTACGGCGCCACGACGGAGCTGCCCTCCGACTGGATCGCGCGCGCGCAGGCCGCGCTCGCCGCGCACCGCGTGCCAGGCTTTCAGCCGCTGCGCCTCTTCCTGCCGCGTAACCTGTTTCCCTTCGCCGCCAGCGTCGCGTTGCTGTTCGCCAGCGGCGCGGTGTGGCTGGAGGCCGCCGCCGCACCCGCGCCCGATGCGCACGCCGCCTACCGCAAGGGCGATTTCGCGACGGCCGAGAAAACCTGGCGCGCCGCGATCATCAAGGCGCCCACCGACTGGATCGCGCGGCACAATCTCTCGCTGGCCCTCGCCCAGCAGGGCCGCGCCTCCGAGGCCGCCGCGTATGCGGCCAGCACTTTTGTGCAGAACCCCGGCCACCAGGCCGTGCGCTGGCACTTCCGCCACGGTAGCGAACAGGCCGGCGCCGCACCGGGTCCGCTCGCGGCCTTTGTGTCGCCCGGCCTCAAACAGACCGTGGCCGAGCACCACTCGCCCGCCCAGTGGCAGACCCTAGCGATCGTCTTGGCCGGGGTCAGCGCCCTCGCGATCGCGGTGCTGCTGGGCAGCGCCTACGGTCGCCGCTCCACCCTCGTGATCGCGATCGCGTGGGTCGTGGCCGTGCTGAGTGCCGGGGGCGGGCTGGTGTCGTGGTTCGGCTGGCGGACCTACGGCGCGGCCGCCGATGAGCGCGCCGTCGTCGTCGCGCGCGCGGGCACGCTGCGCTCGCTGCCGACCGAAGCCGACACCACCCAGAAAACCTCGCCGCTCGCCGCGGGCACGCTCGCGATCGCCGACAAGGACTTCCTCGGCTGGCAGCGCCTCAGCTTCGACAACGGCCAGACCGGCTGGGTGCGCAAGGACGAGCTCGTGCCGCTCTGGCGGTAGGACCCGACCTTGGTCGGGCCGGCCTGAGCAAGCTCAGGCCCTACGGATGCGGAAAAGCGCGCTCAGAGCGCGAGCGTCTTCCGCACCATCCGCGCCATCGACTCCTCGGGGTTGAGCGCGGCCACGCGCGCGAGGTCGACCCACGCGAGGTCCTTCGACTCGCCCGAGATCACCAACGGTTCCGCCGGGTCGGCCTCGATGGTGAAACGCAGATCGAAGTGCCAGTGAGCCGGGTCGGTTTTCCGCGCTGGGATCCAGTGGCGGTCCACATCGAAAATCGCGGGCGACACGAGCCGGAGGCGGGTGAGGCCGCTCTCCTCGTGCGCCTCGCGCAGCGCCACCGCGGCGAGATCGCCGTCGCCATCAGCGTGGCCACCGAGCTGGAGCCACTTGTCGAGCTTGTGATGGTGCGTGAGTAGCGTGCGCGTGCGGTCGACATTCACGATCCACGCGGAGCCGGTGAGGTGACCGGGCGCGCAGGTGCGCAGCAGGCAGTCGGCGTGTTTTTCCACGAAGCGGATCGTCTCAGCCGTCATCGCCGCCTCATGCGGATCGAGCGACTGCGCGGCGTGGGCGCGGAGAAGAATGAGGACGGGGGCGCGGTGCATCGGCTACCGCGTCTCAAACCACTTCGCCTCCGATTTCGCGGTGGCGGCGGCTTCGATCTGGGCGAAGACTTCGGGCACGGTCGGGGCGGAGCGGAAGAGGTCCATGTTGGAAGGCTTGAAGAATTTCTCGGCGAGCATCGTGTCGAAGAGCCGCAGCAGCGGATCGTAGAAGCCATCCTGGTTGAGGAAGACGCAGGGCTTTCGCACGACGTCGAGCTGGCGCAGGGTGAGGATTTCCATGATTTCCTCGAGGGTGCCCCAGCCGCCGGGGAGAGCGACGAACGCGTCCGCGCGCGTCTCCATCAGGAGCTTGCGCTCGCGCATGGTGATGACGGTCACGAGCTCGTCGGCCGCATCGTAGGCGAGCTCGCGGGCCTTCATGAACTCGGGAATGACGCCGACGACGCGGCCGCCGCTCTGCGTGACGGCGCGGGCGATGGCGCCCATCATGCCGGTCTTGCCGCCGCCGTAGACGAGGCCCCAGCCGCGCGCGACGAGCTCGCGGCCCAGCTCGGCGGCGACCGCGTAGTATTTCGGGTCGAGGCGATCGCTGGAGGCGCAGTAGACGCAGAGGAGCTTGGGCACGCTGGTTTTTAACCACGGATGAACACGGATAGACACGGATAAAATCCACGGCGCGCGATTGCAGGGATTGGGACAATCCGTGTTCATCTGTGTTCATCTGTGGTTTCCTCCTCTGGAAAATATCTCGGGCGCCTCGCACCCTCGCCCACCGGCCATCTGCATCTCGGGCACGCGCGCACTTTTTGGATCGCGGCGCAGCGGGCGCGGCTCGCGGGCGGCTCGTTGTTGCTGCGCAACGACGACCTTGATGCGCTGCGGTTCCGGTTGGATTTCGTGGATGCGATGATCGAGGATCTGCGCTGGCTCGGCTTCACTTGGGAGGAGCCGGTGATCGCACAGAGCGCAAGGATGCCGCGCTATCGCGCCGCGTTGGAACAACTCCACGCCGCGCGCCTCATCTTTCCCTGCACGCGCACGCGACGCGACGTGCTCGATGCGATCGGCGCGCCGCACGAGGGCGGCGCGGACGACGAACCGGTTTATCCGCCGCAGTTCCGCCCTCCGGCCGATGCGCCGCTCCCACCGCTCGGTGAAAACGTCGGCGTCAACTGGCGCTTCCGCGTGCCCGACGGCGAAGCGATTGCGTTTGCCGATGGAAAATTCGGGCCGCAACACGCGGTCGCCGGGCGCGACTTCGGCGACTTCCTCGTGTGGCGGAAGGACGACGTGCCGAGCTACCAGCTCGCCTGCGCCGTGGACGATGCGGAACTGGGCATCACCGAGGTCGTGCGCGGCGCCGATCTGATCAAGAGCACGTTTCGCCAGCTCCTGCTCATCCGCGCGCTGGGCTACGCCGCGCCGGCTTACTACCACGCGCCGCTGATGCTGGACGAACGCGGCGAGCGGCTCGCGAAGCGCCACGATGCCCTCGCGCTGCGCACGCTGCGGGAGCGCGGGGTTTCTCCCCAACAAATCATCGAGCAATTCTGACCACGG
>JANOCA010000391.1:0-7055 GCA_031411915.1 Opitutaceae bacterium | reverse complement strand
GGGTTGCGGAAATCGCCGCCGAGGAAGAGCGCGCCGGGCACGTAGGCCTGAGTCGCCTTGTAGAAGATGTCGGCGTTGTTGAGCACGGTCTGCACGTAGACGAGCTGCGTGGCGGGGTTGAAGGCGGGGCTGAACCAGTTGGTCGCTCCGCCCATGCCGGGCAGCACGAGCGTGCCCTCGGGGCTGGGGGCCGCGGCGGGATTCGGCCGCGGGCGGCCGCGCGCATCGAGGCCGGGTGTCCACGTCTGCGGCGCGAACGCCGTGCCGAAGAGAAACTCGCCCGTCACGCGATCGAGGACGTAGTAGAAGGCGTTGCGGTTGGCTTGCACGACGAGCTGGCGCGGGCGTCCGCCGAACTCGGCGTCGACGAGCATCGGGATCTGGTTGGACGCGCGGTCGTGCAGATCGTGCGGCGTGTGCTGGAAGTGCCAGCGGAGCTTCCCCGTGTCGGGGTCGAGCGCGAGCAGGCTGCACGAGTAGAGGTTGTCCCCCGGGCGATCGTCGCCGTTGAGATCCGGGCCGGGATTTCCGGTGCCCCAGTAAAGGAGGTTGAGCTTCGGATCGAAAGTGCCGGTGACCCACGTGGGCGCGCCGCCGGTCTTACGCATCGCCGCCGCCCCAGGTCTCGTGGCCGGGCTCGCCGGGGCCGGGCACGGTCCAGAAACGCCACGCGCGCGCGCCGCTGCGCGCATCGTAGGCATCGAGAAAGCCGCGGATGCCGTATTCGCCGCCCGAGATGCCGACGACGATCTTGTCCTTCACCGCGAGCGGCGCGCCAGTGATCGAGTGGCCGGTCTTGTAGTCGGCGACGACGATGTCCCAGCGCTCGCGGCCGGAGTTGGCGTCGAGCGCGACGAGATGGCAGTCGTAGGTAGCGAGGTAAAGCGTGTCGCCGAGGACGGCGAGGCCGCGGTTCACCGGACCGCAGCAACCCTGCACATCGGCCGGCAGGGGCCGGCGGTAGGTCCACAAGGCGCGGCCGGTGCGGCCGTCGAGGGCGGTGACGATGTTGGGGCGCTCGGTGATGTAGAGCACGCCGTCGACCACGAGCGGCGAGCACTCGAGTTTGCCGCCGGCCTCGCGGGCTTGGTAGACCCACGCGGCCTTCAGCGAGGCGGCGTTGGCCGTCGTGATCTGCGCGAGCGGGGAATGGCGGTGCCCGTGGTAGGCGCCGGAGTAGGTGAGCCAGTTGCCGGGTTCGTCGGCGGCGCGGAGCAGGCGCGAATAGGGGACGTCGACTTGGGCGCGGGCGACGGCAAGGGTCGTGAGGAAAAGCAAAAACAATTTTGTCACAGAGGACACGGAGGACCAAACCGAGAGCACAGAGGACCGACCCGAGGGCATGAAGAATTTCTCTGTGAACTCGGTTCCCCCTCTGTGATCTCTGTGGCTCATGTCTTGATGGCTTGGGATTATTTCTGCCCACGCAGCGACACGAGGTAGGCGACGAGATCATCCAACTCGGCGGAAGAAAATACTTCGCGGTAGGACGGCATTGGGGAGAAGCCGCGGTCCTTGTGCAGCGCGGCGAGGTCGGCCTTGAAGAACGAGTGGAGGGCGCCTGAGGCCTCGCGCAATTGGATCGAGAAGGCGTCCTCGTTGAGGCGCGCGCCGGCGAAGGTGCGGCCGTCGCGCGTGGTTGCGCGCACGAAGAGGAAATTCTCGGGCAGGCTGACGTCGGAGCGGTAGGGCACGGAACTTTGCGGCACCTCGGCGGCCGGATCCGTGAGCGAGCGCCGCAGGTGCGCCGCGCTGCGGAGGCGCCCGATGCTGGTGAGGTCGGGTCCGAAGGCGCGGCCCTCGCCGCGGAGCGTATGGCACGACGCGCACGCACCGCGGCCGGCGTAGAGAGCCGCCCCGCGAAAGGCGTCGCCGGGCACGCGCTCGGGCGGAATTGAACCGAGCGTCTTCACGAAGGCTGCCAGCTGAGCGAGCTGGGATGATGGCAGCTGCGAGGAAGGCATCTCGGTGCCGACGATACCGCCGGAGATGATGCGGAGCAGCGTGGCGTCATCTGTGGCGCGCGAGAGAATCGGCAAAGCAAGGACAGGCCCGCGTCCGCCCTCGCCGCGGGCGCCATGGCAAAGGGCGCAGTGCGTCTGATAGAGCGTCGCGCCCGCCGCTTGGGCCGCGGCGGAGGCGGGCAACGCGGGCGGACCGGAGGAGACAGCAGGTGGGCCGCCGCGGTGTGATTCCTGCGCCGACGCCGCTGCGCCGAGAGACGCAAGGGCAACGAACAAAAACAGGGCGGGGCGGCGGGGCACGAGGGCGCAGCGTGGGGTTTTTCCGTGCGGGGGCGAGCGCGGGGAATCGCGCTGCCCCCGGTGCCGCAAAACTAAAGCACCTCGTAGACCTCGACGAGCGCGACGCCTGTGGTGTTGTTGGCGCCGCTGACTTGCGCGGTGTAGCTGCCGGGCGGGAGGGTGACGATCACCGCGGCGTCGCGGGAGGCCGCTGGCAAAGAGAAGGCGCCGACCCCGGTGAAGCCGCCAGCCAGCGCGGCGTTCCCACCCCAATCGTCGTTGCCGAGCAGGCGGCCGGAGCCGCTGAAGAGCGAGAGCTGCGGATCGCTGAGTGCGCCGGCGACGCCGAAATTTGCGAGCGATGGTCCGACTGCGCGGATAAGCACGGTGCGCGCCGCTGGACCCGCGATCACGAAGCCCGCGATGAGCAGATCGCCGCCGGTGCCCACCGTGGAGCGGGCGGAGACGTTTATGAGGCGTGGAGTCGTGGCGTCAAATGAGGCGGCCGGTGTGGCGTCATACACCTCCGCGAGCACGATGCCACTAGCACCGCCCACGCCGCTGATCTGTGCGGTATAGGCGGCGCTCGAGAGGTTCGGCACGTAGAGCGCGGCATCGCGCGAAGTGGCAGGACTCAGGGCAAAGGCGCCGACATTGGAGGTGATGGACATCACCTGGGCATCGCCGCCCCAGTTGTCGTTTTCTGCGACCCGGGCGGTGGAAGAAAAAATCTCGAGCCGCGGATCGAGCAGGACGCCGGGCACGCCGAAACCCGTGAGCGCCGGGCCGACGGCGCGCACGAGCAGGGGCTTGGCGCCAAGCGTCCCGGCGCCACCGACCACGAACCCCGCGATGAGCGTCTGATTGCCGGAGCCCGAAGTGGTGCGGATCGCGAGATTGACAATGCGCGCAGGTGGGCCGGCGGCGGGAATGACGCCGAGCGCGGCGTTGGCGCTGGAGGCCGAGCCGGCGGGATTGCTGACAACGACGGAGTAGATGCCCGCGTTGGCGGTCTGCACGTTGCCGAGGAGGAGCGCCGGCGTAGTCGCGCCGGAGAGATTCGTGCCGTCCTTGCGCCATTGATAGCTGAGGCCGGCGCCGGTGGCCTCGACGTTGAGCGCCGCAGTCGAGCCGGCTGCCACGGTCACAGTTTGTGGCTGCGAGACAATGGTGGGCGCGATCAGCGCGAGACGACGGATCGAGAAGTTGACGCTGAAGCCATTGCTAACTGCTACCGCCGTCGCTCCGCCATTCGCCGTCGAAAACGCGTAGCGGGTGAATACTAGAAATGAGGAGAGCGTCTCACCGGGCTCGATGTCGATATTGGTGAGGCCGTAGGTCGCGGAACGCCCGTTCAACGCGCCAGGCTGGCCGAGCGTGGGGCTGGAAAAAATATTAGTGTTACCCCGGCGCCCGGCTATATCGATTGAGTCTGTTATCGCGCCGCCCACGACCGGCTGCCAGTTTATGCGAAACGTGCTGGAAGTGAGCGCCTGCAGTTCGTTGTAGTTCGTGATCAGGACAGGCTGGAAGCGTGGTCGCGACAGGATGGTCACCGGCGTGCTGCTGGCGGTGCCCCCGCCCGAGACCGCCAGAGTGTAGTTGCCGTCGGGCAGGGACAGCTCGAGCGCCGCTTCGGTCGTATAGCCGCGCCCCCACTCATACGAAGTGCCAGACACGCGCGGGATGGCCAGGGAGACCGGACCGACAAGTTGAACGGTCGTGTTAGCCGGGACCGCCGTGGGAAACGTGACACTGACGAGGTAGCTGGGCGTGCCGATCGCCTGATCGGTCGCGGAGGTTTGGGTGTAGTCGAAGAGCTTCACCACGATCACAATCGAAGGAGTCTGGGCATGGACAAACCCACACGCAGCCAGGAGCAGAAGGACTGAGCAGAAACGATGGCGGGGTTTCATAAGGCGATTTCGGGACGAGTTACGAGTGTGCAGGGTTCACGCGATCCGCACCAGCTCCGCCGTCGCCGGCACGTCCTTGATGATCTGGGACGGTTCGGGGCCGACGCCGAGGTAGCGGAGGTTGGGGAGCTCGCCGCCGGCCGGCCAGGCGCGGCCTTCGTAGGCGACGTCGAGCGTGGCCTTCATCATCGCGGCGACATAGCGCTGGGCGTTTTTCGGCAGCGCGGCGAAGTGGCGGATCTGAGAGATGTCCTCGGTCCAGCCGGCGTGCTTCGTATAGATCGGACGCAGCGTTTTGCGCACGGCCTCGTTGCGCGGGACGTGGCGGACGATTTTTCCGGCGGCGTCTTGGTAGGACGTGCAGATGAGGAGATCGCCGCGCCATTCGCCGGAGTGGGTGAGGGCGTCCGACTTGTTGATCATCACGTCTTGGAAGCCGCCGTAGCGGAGGGCGTCGCCTTTTTCCACGGCGTCGAACCAGCCGACCATGCGCTGGCGGCCCGTGCTCGTGCCGAACTCGAGCTGCTTCAGCTTCGCGGTGAGCGGGTGCGCGTCGTCCATCTGCGTGAGGAAGGTGTGCGTGCCGACCTTGGTGTCGTAGGCCTTGGCGACGCCGAAGGTGTGGATGCGCTGCACGGGGATGCCGGCGCTCTCGAAAAACTCGGGCGTGTAGGTGTGCGACGCGGTGACGTTGGGCGAGAAGCCGTGGCGCTTGTCGAGCCAGTAGGCCTGGCCGAACTCGCCAATGATCGTGCGGCCGGCGTGTAGCTCGCGGAGGATGAGTTCGCGGACCTCGCCGATGTTTTTCGCGAGCGCGGTGCCGACGGTCCAGTAGGTGGACGTCAGCGCGTCGAGGTTGAGCGTGAACGGCTGGGCACCGCGGAAGCGCGTGAAGTCGAATTCGGATTTATCGAAGACGCCGAGCTCGATGGCCTCGGCGTTGGCGCGCTGCTCAGCGATGGTGAGCTTGTCGAAGAACGACGCCCACGTCGCCTCGCTCACGCGGCACACGTGCTGGATGGTGCGGCACGCGCGGTCGGCGCGGGCGGCGAGCTTGCGCGAGAAATAATTGGGGCCGCCGAGGAAATCGGAAAACGTGATCTGCTGTTGGCCGACCTCGTCGAGGTAGGCGGGCGTTATGCCGCGGCCGGTAGAGCCGCGCGGTTCCTCGGCGAGGACGTTGACGCGGTAGTCCTCCCACGCGAGATCGAGGAGCCGGTGCGTGAGATCGGAGACGAGGGTGCGCTCGTCGATGAGGAGGCGGGAGAGGATGGCGTGGCCCTTGCGCTCGAGGGGTTTTGTCTCCCACCAGATTTTGCGCGGGTCGGCGACGACGCCGCTGCCGATGCAGAGGTGCGCGGCATCGCGCACGACGACGCCGGCGGGGAGGAGGTTGAGCTTGATGCCGCCGGCGGTGTGGCCGGAGTTGGCGCCGCCGTTGACCTTGAGCACGACGGAGACGGGGTGCGCGGTGCCGCGCAGCTCGTCGGCGACCTCGGGGATGAGGCGGCCTTTGCCCTCGTCGCCGAGGGAGATTCCGACGTCGGCGATGAGCCGGCTGGAGAAAGGGAGCAGGGACATGGTTGCTGGTGGAACGCGCAACCGAGCCCGGAAAGAAGCCCTGTTGCCGCGAAGGCAAAACGCGACCGGCCGGGCGAGGGCAAACAAATTTCCGGGCGATGACGCGCACGGGCGCAGCGGAGAATTTTCTCGGCACCTGCTGACGAGGCGTGGCACGTTGGCGTGATGCACATCGCCCCGCCGAAGATCGCCCTCGTCACCGGAGCGGGTTCCGGCATCGGTCGGGCGGTCGCGCAGGCGATGCTCGGCGCGGGCTACGCGGTCGTGCTCGCGGGCCGCCGGGCTGATGCTCTGGAGGAGACCGCCCGGGCCTCCGCGGCGCCGGCCGAGCGCGTGCTCGTGGCGCCAGCGGACATCACGGATCCGGCGGCGGTCGGGGCGTTGTTTGAGAGCGTGCGGGTGCGGTTCGGCCGGCTCGACGTGCTCTTCAACAACGCGGGGGTGAACGCCCCCGCGATGCCCTTCGAGGATTTGCCGGTCGAGAAATGGCGCGAGGTGATCGACACAAATCTCACGGGCGCATTCCTGTGCGCGCAGGCGGCGTTCCGCCTCATGAAGTCGCAGGCGCCCCGCGGCGGCCGCATCATCAACAACGGCTCCATTTCGGCGCACGTGCCGCGGCCAGGCGCGGGGGCCTACAACGCCGCGAAGCACGGCGTGAGCGGGCTCACAAAGACCATCATGCTCGACGGCCGGCCCTTCGACATCGCCTGCGGCCAGATCGACATTGGCAACACGGAGACCCCGATGGCCGGCCGCATGAAGAAGGGCGTCATGCAGGCGAACGGCACCATCGCACCCGAGCCGACTTTCGACGTGAAACACGTCGCCGACGCCGTGCTCTACATGGCCGGCCTGCCGCTCGATGCGAACGTCCCGACGATCACCGTGATGGCGACGAAGATGCCCTACGTCGGACGTGGGTGAATGGAGCATGACGGGTTTGAATCCGTAGCGGAACGCGGGGACCGAGGCGCGAACCCGGCACCTTCGCGCTCGGCGAGCATGCGATGACGAGCGGCGAACTCGCCGCGGTGATGCGCGCGGGACCCGGCGTTTGACAACGACGACCGAGCCGCGCGACGGTGCGCGATGCGAATTCGCCTGCTCGCCGTCGCGCTGTTGCTCTTTCCGTTCATGACTGCCCATGCCCAATCGATTCACGAACTCGCGGTGACTGACATCGACGGCAAGGCCGCGACGCTTGCTCCCTTCAAGGGCCGCGTGCTCCTCGTCGTCAACGTCGCCTCCGAGTGCGGCTACACGACGCAATACGCGGGCTTGCAGGAGCTGTCCGGGAAATACGCCGCGAAAG
>JANOCA010000390.1:0-2825 GCA_031411915.1 Opitutaceae bacterium | reverse complement strand
CCGTCGCGGAGGTAGTAGCGGCGGTAAAAACGGTTGGCCGCGAAGGTCGTGCGGTTGGCGGCGAAGCCGGCGGCGGTGATCGCGGGATTGATCGTGCCCTGCCAGTTGGGGCTGGTGGGATCGATGTATTCGACAAACTTGGGCTTCTTCTGTCCCGGGTTGTCCTGGTGCTGCTGGACGTTGGCGATGAACTGCTGCGTGAACCAACGCGTCTTGAGATCGTAGACCGCGGAAAACCGGATATCGCGGACAATGTTGCCGTCGATGCTGCGGGTGCGGAAATACTCCGAGTAGAGCTCGTTGAAGTAGGGATTCGTCTGGCCGTTCGGGAGGAGCGGGCTGCGGTCGCGCGTGATGTTGCGGGAGCTGATGGTCCAGTTGTCGATTTTCTGCTGGTAGAAATTGCCCGTGAGCTGGAGGTGCAGGTTCTTCCCGATGTGCTGCTCGGCCTCCATCGTGAAGGAGGTGGAGTTGTTCTTGTAGGTGCTGTCGGGGCCATTGATCTGCGTGGACTTCGGCACGAGCGTGGTGTCGGTGATCGCGACGCCGGGGCCGGTGCTGATCGTGCGGTTCGGCACGCCGGGGGACTGGGCCCGAAAACCGGTGCGGGTCGCGGTATTGTAGATGTAGCCGACGTTGCCGAGGGTCGCGGTCGCCGCGCGCGCAAACGCATCCACCATCATGCCCTGCGAGAGGACGGACCGCGTGCGGCCATGCTCGGCCATGACGCTGACCGTGGTCTGGCGGAACGGCCGGTAGGTGACGGCGCCGTAGAGCCCGGTGAAATCGCGGCGCACGTTGTCGATCCAGGACTCGCCGTGGGATGAGACGGCGGCGAAGCGCGCGGCGAGCTTGTCCTTCACGAGGCGGCGGTTGAGGTCGATCTCGGCGCGGCGGAAATCGTTGCTGCCGAACGTGAGCTTCACGCGGTTGAGGTCGCGCGTGAACAGGCCGCGCTTGGTGACCTGGTTCTGCGCACCGCCGATATCGGCCTCGCCGTAGAGAAAGGCGTTCGGTCCGCGTAGTTCCTCGACGCGCTCGGTGGAGAACGCGTCCATCGGCGAATACCAAATCCAGCCGTTGCGCATCGCGTAGGCGTTGGCGACGCCGCGCAGGATCACGCGGCTCTGCACCGTGGCGTTGGGATCGGGGTTCGATTCGCCGGAGATCATCCAAGTGGCCATCTCCTCCATGGTCGTGAGCCCGAGGTCGGAGATGAACTGCGAGTTCATGATCGAGATCGAGTTCGCGACGTTCTTCAGCTCCTGCACGGTGCGCATGCCGGAGGTGGTCTGCTGGGATTCGTAGCCGATGTCCTTCTCCTCGGTCACGGTGAAGGCGGTGAGCTGGACGGCGTCCTGCTTGGCCGCCGGGACGGGAGCCGGGGTGGGTGCGGCGGCAGGCGCGGTCTGGGCCGGCAACGATGCCAGCGGGAGCAAGGCGAGCGTGGCGGCGGAGGCGACAATGCGAAACGCGAGCGGTGGGCGGGAGTTCATGATGCGAGCGGTGCGATGAGAACGGTTGGAGGCGACGCGGCTGCTGGTCGCAGCGCGGTGGGGGTTGGCGGAGTGTCGGCCCGCGCGCGGGCAATTCAAGACAGAACCCGCCCGAAGTAACCGCGGAGACACCTGCGCCCGGTTTTCCGTTTTGGTTTCGCAACCGTAGGTCAGCGCGCTTGCGCGCGCGGTTGGGCGCGCGCAAGCGCGCTGACCTCCACAGAAGCGATTTGCGCGCTTAAACCGGAAAGCCGGGGATACCTGCGGGAGCGGGGGAGACTGGGTTTGACGCGCCGTGCCCGGGCGCGAGAGCGTGGTCACGATGACCCAGCCGTTTCGACCCGCCACCAAGCCGACGATGTATTTCATCGGTGTCACGACCGGGCAGTCGTCGATCAACGCCGTGTTTCCGCGCTGGGCGGAGCGGCTGGGGCTCGGCGACTGCGAGCTGCGCGGGATGGATTTCCCGATCGGCGCGCCGGCGGCGGACTACCGGGCGGCGGTGGACTTCATCAAGCGCGATCCGCTCTCGCTCGGCGCGCTCGTGACGACGCACAAGCTCGCGGTCTTCGGCTCGTCCGGCGATTTGTTCGACGAGATCGATCCGCTCACGCGTTCGCTGGGCGAGGTGGGCAGCCTCTTCAAGCGCGACGGCCGCCTGCACGGCCGCGCCGTCGATCCGATCACGTCGCGCCACGCCCTCGCGGCGCAGATCGATGCGGCGCATTGGAAGGGCGGCGCCGAAGCGCTGATTCTCGGGGCCGGCGGCGCCGGCACGGCGTTCGCATGCCAGCTGGCCAACGCCGATCCCGCGCAGGGCCGGCCGGCGCGCATCCATATCGTGGATCGCGCCTCCGCCCGGCTCGCCCACGTGCGGGCGCTGCACGCGACCTGGCCCGGTGCCGCCGCGCTGGTGGGTCATGTCGTCGGCAGCGCCGCGGAGGCGGACGCGATTCTCGCGCGCCTACCCGCAGGCTCGCTCGTCGCCAACGCCACCGGCCTCGGCAAGGATGCGCCGGGCTCGCCGCTCACCCATGCGGCGATTTTTCCGGAGCGCGGTGTGGTGTGGGAATTCAACTACCGCGGCCAACTCGTCTTTCTGGAGCAGGCCCGCGCGCAGGCGGCGGCGCGCGATCTGCGCATCACCGACGGGTGGACCTATTTTCTTCACGGTTGGACCACGGTGATTGCGGATGTGTTCGATGTCGCGATCCCGCCGCGCGGCCCGCTCTTCGACGACCTCGGTCGCATCGCGGCGGCGGTGCGGTAGCGGCGAGCGCCAGCAAGCCGACAGGGACGCAAGGCGTGAGATAGATCGTAGCTGCGAGC
>JANOCA010000389.1:0-1557 GCA_031411915.1 Opitutaceae bacterium | reverse complement strand
AAGACGAAACTGGCGGCGCTGCGGGCCGAAGTCGGCGACACAGGGAAGTGAGGGGCACGAAATACGATTGAACCACAGAGAGCACAGAGGACACAGAGAAGGACAGAAGATCAGTGTTCAAATCACACTGCTTCTTGCCTTTCTCTGTGTCCTCTGTGCTCTCTGTGGTTCAATCGGCTATTGCACTCACATCGTCCCGAAGTGGTGCTGCAATTTCTTCACGGCCTTGTACTTCTCGTCGCTGACCCGTTCGACGGTCGTGCCCAGGTTCACGGCGATTTCGGGGATCGCCCACCCGTCGGCGCACAGCTCCAGGATGCGGCGCTGCCGCGGGCTGAGGACTTCGCGTGCCGCCTTCGCCACCGCCTCGCGGTCGTCCCGCACGCTGTTCGTCTCGTTCCGGCTGCCGCGGTAGTCGGTCACGTCGGGCGTCAGGCCGGCGAACTTGCGGGCCCGCTGCGTCCGCTTCTTGACCGCGTCGATCGCCCGGATGAACTCGCGGCGTTCGAGCGTCTCGTCGTCCACCAGGACCGACCCCCACTTCGTCGGCTCGACGCGCTCCAGCAACCGCACCAGCACCTCCTGGGTGCAGTCCGGCCAGCGGTCGGCGGGGAGGCGGGCGTTCCGCCAGCACGTCTGGCAGTACCGGCTGATGTCGTTCACGGCCTTGGTGTTCGGCTGCGAGACGGCCGCCTTCGTGGTGCCGCTGCCGGCGGCCAGCGCCGTGCCCAGCACCACCGCCGCCATCATCGTCCGCGATCGCGTCGTGGTCCCCGGAATGAACTTCGTCATCGTTCGGCCCATCGGAGCGGAAAACCGATTCGTCTCTGATTATACCGACACCGAACGGCCGAATCTCGCCCCGGAATCCAAATCTTCCCCAACGGCGTGGGGAATCAGGTATTGCGCGAATTCCGGCCGGTATCGGTTGCGGTCGGGTGGGGGTGAACTAGATTTGTTGTGCTTGACCAACGAGACCGCCTGATGACCACGGCCGCCGACGACCCACTGCCGGACCTGATTCGGGCACTCCGGAGCCGCACGCCCGTGGACCGACTGCGGGCCGCGAAGGACCTCGGCCGGCTCGGGTGGCTCGCGCGCGACGCCCTCCCGGCACTCGTGGGTATCCTCGGGGACGAAGACGGGAAGGTGCGGGAGGCGGCGGCGCATGCGGTCGGGCAGATGGGGCCGGACGCGGTGCCGGCGCTCGCCGCCATGCTCGGGCACGACGACAAGTACGTCCGCCGGAACGCGGTGTGGGCGATGGGCAAGCTCGGCCCGCTCGCCAAGTCGTCGCTAAGCGACCTGAGCAAGGCGCTCAAGGACGCCGACCCGCGGACGGCGTCCGGGGCGGCGCAGGCCCTGGGGAACATGGGTGCCGACGGTGCGGAGGCCGTTCCGCAACTGGCCGAGGCGATGCGCGGCACGAACATCGTGCTGTGCCGCCTCGCGGCGAAGGCGCTCAGCTCGATCGGCCCGCCGGCCCTCTCGACGCTCATCTCGCACCTGCAGCACTCCGACCCGTTCGTGCGGGGCGAGTCGGCCCTGGCGCTGGGG
>JANOCA010000388.1:0-11013 GCA_031411915.1 Opitutaceae bacterium | reverse complement strand
CCCGCGCCGTCGGCGCCGATCTCGGGGAGGCCGAGGCCGGCGAAGAGCGCGGCGAGCTGTTCGGCGCGGAGGCCGAGTTCCCACGTGCCGGCGATCTCGCGGGCGGCGGTGGTCCAGGCGGCGGCGATTTTCAGGAGCGGCTCGACGGCGGCGCCGCGCACTAGGCCGAGGCTGACGGCGTAGGTTTCGTCGCCGCCCGCCTTGGGTTGCTCGGCGCGGAGGCTGAGGCGGAACTGCTCGGCGGGAATTTTCGGCCCGAGGGCGGCGGCGGTGCCCTCGATCGCGATCAGATCGATGCGGCGGTCGGGCAAGATGCGGACGGCGATCGTGCCGGTGGTGCGCAGCGTCTTGAGCGCGGCGCCGACCTTCGAGTCGGCGAAGTCCACCGTCCACTCGAGATTGCCGCTCTGGCCGGTCTCGATGCGCGCGCCCTTGAGGGTGAAGACGACCGTCTGGTCGTCGGGCAGGAGGGCGCGGCCCTTGACGTCGAGGGTGCCGACGCGGACATCGAGCGTGAGCGCGAGCTGCTTAAGCAGGCCGTCGAACGGCGCGGGTTTCGCGGGCGGGGTGGAGGTGGCGGGAGTTTGTGTTCCCGAAGTAGCCGCGGCCTTGCTCGTGCCCGCGGGCTGCATCTTGCGCAGATCGACGACAAGGTCGTCGACGGTGACGCTGTCGGCGTTGACGCCGCGGCCGCGGAGGAAATCCCACGCGGAGTATTTTGCGTTCACGCCCTTGGCGGTGACGATCATGCCGTCCTGCTCAAACTGGAAATCGTTCACCTCGGCCGCGGAGAAACCAGCGCTGACGCGAGAGACCTCGACCTTGGTGCCGGGCTGGCCGGCGGCGGCCCGGCGCACGGCCCACGTCTGCACGGCGGAGTTGAGCGCGAGCACGACGGCGATGACGGCGAGCGCGCAGAGGGAGCCGAGGACGATGGCGGTGATTTTGAATTTCTTATTCATGGGACGACGGGGACAGCGAGAGCATGGCCCGGTGCCGCGGGAGCGCAACCTCCCCGGCTAGGCGACGATGAGTCGTTTGATTGTGGGAGGGGCTTTATGCCCCGACAAGTCGCGGGGTAAACCCGCTCCCACAGTTCAGGCCGAAGCAAACTGACCCCCTCCACGGCTAGGCCGGCGCGCGCCGCACCGTGGCCGAGATCGCGGTGGCGACGGCGGCCTGGAGCGCGGCGATGCGCTGCGGGAGCGGGCGCGCCGTGGGAGACTCGATGGTGTAGCCGAGACGCGCGTGGTTGTGCCGGAGGTAAATCGACTCCGGCCAGGTGTCGCGCAGGAGCGGATCGGCGACGGGCCGGATGATGCCGGGTTCATCCGTGGGCCGGCCATCTATGATGATTGCGGGCTCGATGGGGCAGACAGAGGAGACGGCCTCGAGCATCGCGCGCGCGGGGCTGGGCAGGCCGAGGGCGTTGAGCTCGTAGAGGTAGAAGCCGGTGGCCTCCCAGTCCTCATGCAGGCAGATCGCGAGGTCGAATGACGGTTGGCGGCCGAGCCACGCGATGTGGGCGCGGATTTCCGCCGTGCGGGGTGACTTGAAATCGCGGTTGAGGTCCACGTCGTCCGCATTGTGCCGCGTGCCGCGAGCGAGGCCGGTGGGGTTGAGCAACGGGCAGAGGAACCACACGGCGCGGTCGTCGAACCAACCGCGCTCCAGCCAATCGAGCAGCGCGAGCGGCGGTGCGGGCTCGTCGCCATGGATGCCAGCGGAGAGATAGATACGGGGCTTTACGCCCGGTGTGCGGCGCGACAGGCCGAGCAGGGGCACGCCCTCGGCCTCGCCAAAACGATCCACCCGAAACCCCTGCGCCCGGGCCGCCGCCTCGAGGCGCGCCGCGAGCGCAGCGGGCGGCGGGAAGGAGTCTTTGACAGACGCGGGAGAATGCACGGAATCAACTTTTCGTTTCGGTGGCGTTTGTCACCGCGTTTCCTCCTCCGCACCACGCCCTCATGTCTTCCGTCCGCGTCCGTTTCGCACCCAGTCCCACGGGGTTCTTCCACATCGGCAGCGCGCGCACGGCGCTGTTCAACTGGCTCTACGCGCGCCACACCGGCGGGACGTTCATCCTGCGCATCGAGGACACGGACAAGGAGCGCAACAGCGAGCAGTTCCTCAGGCTGATCTACAACAGCATGACGTGGCTCGGGCTCGACTGGGATGAGGGTCCGAATCCGAATGGCCTCGGCGAGCGCGGTGCGTTTGGTCCCTACCGCCAGAGCCAGCGCGGCGCGATCTACGAGTCCTACAAACAGAAGCTGCTCGCGAGCGGCCGCGCCTACGAGAAGGACGGCGCAGTGTGGTTCAAGCTGCTCGGCGAACGCTACCGGGTCTTCGACGATCACCGGAAAAAGGAAGTCGAGAAGGTGAAGTGCGAGCCCGTCGTGATCAACGACCGGATCCGCGGGCGCGTCGAGCGCATGGAGGACGAGGACTTCGTCATCTTCCGCTCGGACGGGAACCCCGTTTTTCATTTCGTGAATGTCGTCGACGACATCGAGATGAAGGTCTCGCACATCATCCGCGGGGAAGATCATCTTTCGAACACCAGCAAGCACGTGCGGCTCTACGAAGGCCTTGGCGCCACCGCGCCGATCTTCGCGCACATCCCGCTGATTTTGAAATCGCCGGAGATGGGGCAGGGCAAGATGAGCAAGCGCGACAAGGGTGCGCTCATCGAGGAATACCAGCAGCGGCATTTCCTGCCGGAGGCGCTGGTGAACTACCTCTCGCTCCTCGGCTGGAACCCCGGTGACGACCGCGAGAAGATGCCCATCGCGGAAATCGTGCGGCTCTTCGATTTGCCGGCGGTGAACCAGTCGAACGCGAAGTTCGACGGCAAGAAGCTCGCGCATCTCAACATGACCTATCTGCTGGAGCAGCCGGCGGAGAAGTTCGTGACGCTGGCGAAGGAGTTCTTCGCGACCCAGCCCAACGGGGCGGCTGTGATGGCGGACGAAAGCTACTTCAGGGAAATCATGCTGCTCGCCCAGCCGAAGATTAAGTCGGTGGACGAACTCGCGGCCTACACGGGATATTTCTTCAACGAGGATTTCGCCATCGATGCCAAGGTGAAGGAAAAGGTCATGGCAAAGGGCGATCCCAAGGCGCGCCTCACCGAGATCATCGTGGCGCTGCCGGCGATGGATTTCCTGAGCGACGCGGCCATCGAGGCGGCAATCAAGGCGCTGGCGGAGAGCAAGGGCCTCGGCTTCGGCGACTATCAGGCAGTGACGCGCCTGGCGGTCACGGGCACGAATGCCGGCCCGAGCATCACGTCGATTTTCCGCGTGCTCGGGCGTGAGCGGGTGAAGGCGCGGATCGAGCGGTTTCTCGCGGGGGCGTAGGTTTCATCGAAATGAAGCGCGCGGCGATCGTGGTGGTGCTCGCGCTGGCGGGTTGCGCGACCTCGACGCGCGAGCCGGCGAACCTCCTGCCCCACAAGCAGGAGCTGCGCGCCTACGTCGAGAGCGGCGCCCATCGCCGCGCGATCGCCGCGGTGGCGGCACAGGCGCAGGCTTGGATCGAACGTCGTGCGGCGGCCGGAGGAACGAAGCTCACGGTCATTTTCGACTTGGATGAGACGCTCCTCGACAACTGGGCTTACCTGAGCGCGATGGATTTCGGCTACGTGCATCGCGACTGGGACCGCTGGGTGGAGGAAGGGCAGGCGCCGGCGCATGAATCGGTGCGGGAGGTTTTCCGTGCGGCGCGAAAAATCGGCGTCGAGGTGGTTTTCCTCACGGGCCGTCCGGAGCGCGCACGGGCCGCGACCGAAAGGAACCTGCGGGCGATCGGCTGCGGGGACTTCGCCGAGTTGGTGTGTCGGCCCGATGGCGACAAACGCGGAAATGCAGACTACAAGACCGCGGCGCGGCGCCGGCTCACCACCGAAGGCCGCTCGATCATCGCCAATATCGGCGATCAGGAGAGCGATTTGGGCGGTGGGTTTGCCGAGCGGGGCTTCAAACTGCCCAATCCGTTCTATCTCTCGGAATAGGCGGGCATAAAAAAGCCACGCGAGCCGGAACTCGCGTGGCAGGAAGGGTCAGGGGCGGCGGGGCGCCGGATGGCTTCAGGGCGTCGCGGCAGCCTTCGGGCGGGTGGGCGAGACGTGAGTGACCGTGGCGGCGGCCACCGGGGCCTGCTGGTGCAGCTCGTTGAGCCGGCCCTCGATCTCCTTCATGCGGGAGACGAGCTGCTCCTCGATTTTCTTGCGGTCGCTGCTGGTGACGATGCTGAGGCTGGCCGCATCGCGCACGACGTTGGCGGGCAGGGTGAGGAGGCGGGTGATGAGACCTTGGTCCTTGAACGAGCTGAGGTAGAGCGCGGTGATCTCGTGGGAGAGCTTCATCGCGTCCTGCGCGGCGGCCTGCGTGCGCTGGAGGTTGTTGTTCAGCTGCTGGTTCTTCGCGAGCTCGCCGGCGAGGACGGTGCCGACCTGCTCGGAGATGCGGTTGCTGTAGGCGACGATGGACTCGCGGGTGAGGTTTTGATCCTTGGACATTTCGCCGAGGATGGGCTGGATGCGCTCGGCCAAGCGGCCGGAAACGCGGTCAACCTGCTCGCTCTGGATTTTCTCGGCCTCCTCGGCGGACTTCGGGAGGGGGTTGTAGGGCTGGACCTTCTTTGCGATAGCCTCGGCGAGGGCATCCATGCGCTCGACGTTGAGCTTCTGGACCTCTTCGTCCGTCCGGAACATGTCGGCTTCGCGCTTCGAGATGGCGTCGCGGAGCAGCTTGTTGGTCGATTCGATCGACTTGCGGTTCTCCTCGGAGGCGAGGCGGAGCGCGTCGTTGGAGTCGCGCAGTGGCGCGATTTCAGACTGCTGCTTGGCCGCCATCTCGGCGACGGTCTGCTGGTGCAGCCAGAAAGCACCCGCGATGACGAGCAACGCGGTGAGAATGACGGCAGGAATCTGCTCTTTGAATTTTTGTAGCATGGGAGGAAGGGGCTGACGGTTGTTTGGTTCTGTTGTGTGGAGGGATCGCTGGTTCAACGACTGACGGAAAATCTCGGGCTGCGGACGACTTGGGCGTTTGCAGTTGTTTTCCGAACTTCGCGGCCCACGGTGACGGCATGAGCCTCAACCGGAGTGAGCAGCGGGTGTTCGATTACTTGCAACGTCATCCAGACGAGAGACACCATTGGCAGGGAAAGTTTCAGCAGATACTGTGGGACATTGGAGATGAGCGACTTGCGGTTGATTTTGTCGAGCCGCAACTTTGGAAATACTATTTGGAACGCAGTTCCGCCGTAAAATCATTCCAGGAAGCTGCGGCCAGCGAGGGCCTCGCGCGCACCAGCATGAAGAACCTCGCCGAGCTCCTGATGCGCCTTTGGTTCGAGCCGCAGCCCAAGAAAAAGCCGGTGGACGGGGCGCCGTGAGAAAAGGCGGCGGAGGAAAAAATCTTCGCCTGCGATTGGAACTTTGGGGCCAGCTGTGTTTCGTAACCGGTAGTTAATTGATTTTCTCATCCGCCTAGCGGTTGAGAATTGGGGTAAGTAAGAAAGCAATGGGCGGACCGCTTAGGGGTAGGCGGTCCGCCCTCTTTTTTGGAAACGCGACAGCGACGAAACGACAGGGCTCAGGCCACAGGTGCGGTCGCTGCGGTGGCCGCAGTGGCGGGCTTCGCGGCCTTGGCCTCGTGGAAATCCTGCGGAGTGTAGGTGGGTTTCACATAGCCCGCGCGAATCGTAAAGTCCCCGAAGCTCTCGCCGGGTGTGCGCTCGACGGCGTAGCGCCGGATGATCGGGCCGAGGAGCGCGACAATCTCCGTCTCGGGGACGTTGGCCTTATAAAGGATGTTCAGGCGCGATCCGTTGAACGCGGCGCCAAGGTAGACGTTGTATTTGCCGGGTGATTTGCCGACGAAGCCGATTTCGGCGAGGTAGGGGCGGCCGCAGCCGTTGGGGCAGCCGGTGATGCGGAGCGTCACTTCGTCGTGACGCAAGCCGGCGGCTTCGAACTCGGCCTCGAGGAGCTGCACGAGCTCGGGCAGGTAGCGCTCGCTCTCGGCGAGCGCCAGGCCGCACGTGGGCAACGCGACGCACGACATGGCGTTGAGCTTGAGGCCGGAGGCGTCGTTGGCGGTGTCGAGCTTGTGCTTGCGCAACAGCGCCTCGATCTGCGGCCGGTCGGCGGGCGCGATGTTGGCGATGATCAGGTTCTGGTTCGCGGTGAGTCGGAAGTCGCCCTTGTGTGCGAGGGCAATCTCGCGGAGGGCGGTCTTGAGCTGGTAGTTCGCGTCGTCGCGCACCCTGCCGCTCATGATGAAGAGCGTGAAATGCGAGCGGCCGTCGTGGCTCTCGACCCAGCCGTAACGATCGCCGGTGTGCGTGAACTGGAAGGCACGCGGGGCGCCGAGGCGGTAACCGAGGCGGGCCTCGACCTCGCTGCGGAACCACGGGAGCCCGCGATCCTCGATGGTGTATTTGAGGCGCGCGTGCTTGCGGTCGGTGCGATCACCGTAGTCGCGCTGGACCATGAGGACCTTCTCGGCGACCTCGACGGCCTGATTGACCGTGCAGAAGCCCATCACGTCGGCGATGCGCGGAAAGGTCTCGATCTGATTGTGCGACATGCCGAGGCCGCCGCCGACCGTGACGTTGAAGCCGATCAATTTGCCGGAGGCGTCAGTGATCGCGATGTAACCGAGATCGTGCGCGTAGATATCGACGTCGTTCGACGGCGGCACGGCGACGACGATCTTGAATTTCCGCGGCAGGTAGGTGCTGCCGTAGATGGGCTCGGCCTCGGGCTCGCCGCCGGCGACGAGGTTGTCGCCCACCCAGAGCTCGTGGTAGGCGCTGGAGCGAGGGAGGAGGTGGGTGCTGATGTCGCGGGCAATCTTATACACCTCGCTGTGCAACTCGGAGCGTTCCGGGTTGGGGTTGCACATGACATTGCGGTTCACGTCGCCGCAGGCGGCGATGGTGTCGAGCGGCGCTTTGTTGACGGAATTGATGGTGCGCCAGAGGTTGCCCTTCAGCACGCCGTGGAACTGGAAGGTCTGGCGGGTGGTGAGCTTGAGGGTGCTGTTGGCGCATTCGTCCGCGAGGCGATCGAGGGCGAGCCACTGCGCGGTGGTGCAGACGCCGCCGGGGAGGCGGAGGCGCGCCATGAAGCTGAAGGCCTTTTCCTGGCCGGCCTTGCGGCGCTCGTTGCGCAGATCGCGGTCGTCCTGCGCGTAGATGCCGTGGAATTTCGTGAGCTGCCCGCTCTCCTCGGTGATGCCGCCCGTCGACTGATCGGCGAGATCGCGCAGGATGTGGCCGCGGAGAAAATTGCTCTCGGCTTTGAGCTGCTCGTTCTTGTGCAGCGGCTTTTCGGGCGTGGCGGTGGCGGGCGTGGAACTCATGCGGAAGATTGGGCAGGGAGCGTGGAAAGAAATTCGCCCAGCGCAACGGCGAGCGTCGCGGTGGCGAGCGGGTGCGTGCCGATGAGCGACGCGAGGTGGCAGCGGGCGGGGGAGGCCGCGCAGATCTGCGCGACATCGCCGTCGGGGCCGGCATGGCGGCCGGGAGAGAGAAAGAGCGGCGCGACGATCACGTCGCGGTGGGCGAGGTCGGGCGTGCGCAGCACGTCGGCGAGCAGGGGAGGATGGGCGCCTTCCATCGAGGCGGCGGTGAGCGAGGCGATTTCGTGGCCGAGGAGCGCGCGAACTTCAGTGGCGAGGCGATCCCGTAGCGCCGCCGAGGGAGTCGAAGGTCCGCCGTGATCGACGAGGACGACGGGCGGGCAGAGGAGTTTTTGTGCGGCCAATGTCTCGCGAATGCGTGCCGCGACGATGGCCGGAATCGCGCCTCGCTCGGCGAGTCCTGGCGTGAAGGAAAAATCGAAACCGCCGAGCCCGAGCTGCAATTTCTCCAAGTCGCTCCGCAGCGCCGACCCGATCGCGCCCTGCGGGCTGATAAAGAATGGCACGAAGACGAACTCGCGTTGCCCGAGTGCGTGCATGGAGCGGAGGAAATTCCCGAGGGTCCACGCCGGCGTGCCGTCGAGCGCCATGGGCGCGATGCGGTCGCTGTGTTTCCACGAGACGGCATGGACCGCCGTGCCCGTGCGCTCCGCCAACGCGGCGGCCACCGCCCGGAGATTCCGGTGTGCGGCCGGCGCCACCGAGCCATTGTCGATCAGCGCCATGATCATGCGGGCAGGACCTCCGCGCGGGCGGCGAACCACCCGAGTTTTTCCGCCAACCCGGCGACTTCGCCGATGACGACGATGGCGGGCGCGCCGAAGCCGGCGTGCTCAGATTCGAGCGCAATGCGGCCCAGCGTCGTGACGAGCTGGCGATGCTCGGCCGTGGTCGCCGATTGAATCACCGCGGCGGGCGTTTCCGGTGACAGTCCTCCCGCTTGGAGGCGGCGTGTGATCGTCTCGAGATTTTTCATCCCCATGTAAACGCACAGCGTCGCGCCCGTGCGCCCATAGTCTTCCCAACGGATCGACGTGTCCGGCTTGTTGGGATCCTCGTGGCCGGTGAGAAAAACAACCGCCGAGCTGTGCGCGCGATGCGTGAGCGGGATGCCCGCGTAGGCCGCAGCAGCGAGCGCCGACGTGACACCCGGCACGATCTCGAAACGGATGCCGGCGGTCGCCAGCGCCTCCGCTTCCTCGCCGCCGCGCCCGAACACAAACGGATCGCCGCCCTTGAGACGGACGACGTTTTTCCCTTCGCCTGCGAGGCGGATGAGCGTGCCCTCGATGTCGCGTTGGGGGCAGCAGAAACCCCCGCCTTTTTTTCCCACGAAAATCAGCTCCGCGCCCGGGCGCGCGAGGCCCATGATTTCCTGCGAAACGAGGTGATCATGCACCACGGCGTCGGCCGCGCGGATCAGCCGATGGGCCTTCAGAGTGAGGAGTTCCATGTCGCCCGGGCCGGCGCCCACGAGAAACACTATGCCACGGTCAGATTGAATTTCCGAATGAACGGTCATGCAAACGGCTCAGCAAGTCACGCGCCATGACATCATGACGGTGAGGAGTTTGGCGATGTTGGATAAGTCAAACATGACTTCTTTAGTAAATATGACGTGTTTTAACCTTTACGACTAGAGCATCACTGGCAAGCAGTCTTCTTGTCATGTCTGATTTTTCTTCCGCCGCAATCGCCACTTGGAACACCCAGCTGCGTTCCGCCTCTCCGCTTGAGATCGTGCGCTGGGCCATTTCGCAGTCGCCTGGCCGCGCGATTGTCTCGACGAATTTCCGCCCTTACGAGGCCGCGATCCTCCATCTCGCGGTGCAGGCCCAGCCCGACATCCCGGTGCTTTGGGTTGATCACGGCTACAATCGTCCCGCCACCTACAAGCACGCTGAGGAACTACGCGCGCGCCTGAAGCTTAACCTCAAGCCTTTCCTGCCTCGAATGACGGCTGCGCATCGCGATGCCATTCATGGCCCGATCCCCACAACAGAGCAGGAAGAGGAGCTGAAGAAGTTCAGCGCGGTGATGAAGCTCGAGCCGTTTCAGCGCGGCATGAAGGAGCTCGCCCCAAAGATCTGGATCACCGCGCTCCGCAAGGTGCAGAACCCAAATCGCGCGGGCCTCGACATCGTGTCGCACGACGGAAATTTCGGCGCGCTCAAGGTCAGCCCGCTCTTCCATCACACTGACGCCGACCTCGACGCTTACCTCGCGCAGCATCAGTTGCCCAACGAGTGGGATTATTTCGATCCGGCCAAGGCCGACGAAAAACGCGAGTGCGGCTTGCACGCCGCGTGGGGCAAGAAGGCGGTCAGCGCCTGAGCCCAGGCCAATTCAACGTCGCGTTCACCACCCGCACCATGACGAGTTATCATTTGGATCACCTTCAGCACCTCGAGACCGAGGCCATCCACATCATGCGCGAGGTCGCGGGCGAATTCGAGCGGCCTGCGCTCCTCTTCTCCGGTGGCAAGGACTCAATCTGCCTCCTTCGGCTCGCGGAGAAGGCCTTTCGCCCGTCCGATCTGCCGACGCCGCTGCTCAATGTCGATACCGGCCATCACTTCCCGGAGCTGAACGAATTCCGCGACCGGCGTGCGAAGCAGCTCGGCGCGAAACTCATCGTCCGCACCGTCGAGGATGCGATCAAGAAGGGCATCGCCACCCCCGCGCCCGGTGAGGTTAGCCGCAATAAGCTGCAGATCCCCACACTGCTCGCGGCGATCGAGGAGTTCCGCTTCGACTGTTGCATCGGCGGCGCGCGCCGCGACGAGGAAAAGGCTCGGGCCAAGGAGCGCTTTTTCAGTTTCCGCGACAGCTTCGGCCAGTGGGACCCGAAGAATCAGCGCCCCGAAATCTGGAATCTCTACAACGGCCGCCTTAACGCCGGTGAAAACATGCGCGTCTTCCCGCTCAGCAACTGGACCGAGATGGACGTGTGGGAATACATCCAGCGCGAGAAGCTCGAGGTGCCCAACATCTATTTCAGCCACAAGCGCCGCGCCGTGCGCCGTGCCGGTCAGTGGCTGCCCGTGAGCGATATCCTTCCCCCAAGGCCCACGGAAGAGGTGCGTGAGCTCGTCGTCCGCGTTCGCACCATCGGCGACATCATCAGCACCGGACTCGTCGAGTCACCCGCGACGACCGTGAGCGACATTATCGCGGAAATCGCCGCCGCGCGTGTGACCGAGCGTGGCTCCCGGGCCGACGACAAGGCCTCGGAGGCCGCGATGGAGGACCGCAAGAAAGCCGGATATTTCTAAAATGTTTTCCGAAGACGTCATGCCTTCTCCCTCAACTTCCAGCCTGCCGCACGTGCCCGTTGACATTCTCCGCTTCAACACCTGCGGCTCCGTCGATGATGGCAAGTCGACGCTCATCGGCCGCCTGCTTTACGATTCAAAATCGCTGATGGAGGACCAGATCGAGGCGCTGGAGCGCTCGGCCGACATTACGGGCGGTGGTCAAATCAACCTCGCCAATCTCACCGACGGCCTCCGCGCCGAGCGCGAGCAGGGCATCACCATCGACGTTGCCTACCGCTACTTCGCGACGCCGCGGCGGA
>JANOCA010000387.1:0-1969 GCA_031411915.1 Opitutaceae bacterium | reverse complement strand
GTGCAAAGCGTCGAGGGCCGGGTGTTCGACGCCGACAAGAAATCGCAGGCCGCCGCCCTATGCTCAACGCCCAGATCGATCTCGGCGAGACCTATTATCAGAATCTCGTGGCGAAGCAGATGGTCCGCCTCAACGAGGCGGCGCTCGCCAGCCGCCAGCGTGAGGCGACCTTTCGCGCCGCGACCGCCTACTTCGATCTCGCACGGGCCCGCGCCGGCGTGATCGCCGCGGAGGAAGCCGCGCGCATCACCGGCCGCCATGCCGATCAAATTGCCGTCACCACGGATGCCGGCATCACGCTCATCGGCGATGCTGCCCGGGTTCGCGCCGCCCGGGAGCGCACTGAGCTCACCCTCGTGCGCGCCCGCGCGGACCAACGGATCGCCGCGGCCCGCCTCGCCGAGATTCTCCGCCTCGATCCCACCGTGGAACTGACACCCGTGGACGCTGATTTGGCGCCGATGTCGCTCGGTGCGCCCACGGACGAACTGGGCACGCTCGTCGCGCGCGCCCTCGCCGTCCGCCCCGAGCTGGACGAAGCGGCGGCGCGGCTCGACGCCGCGCGCGCTCTGCGCCGTGGGGCGTCGAAGGGTCCGCTGCTGCCGACCATCGGCGCACAGGCCTCGATCGGCAGCCTGGGCGGCGGCGTAGCTGGCTCCACGTGGAGCCGCGACTCCGGCTACAGCGGCGACTACAGCCTCGGCGTGAGCTGGCGCGTAGGACCGGGCGGACTCTTTGACAAGAACCGCGAACGCGAGACCGCCTCACGCGAGCGCCAGGTCGAGTTTGAGCAGGAAAAAGTGCGCGACCTCATCCGCCGCCAAGTGGTCGAGCAGCACGCGCGCCTGGCCTCCTTCGCCGCGCAGATCGAGCTCGCGCGCAAGACGCTCGAGGCCACCGATCTCACCGCGACCTTTTCCCGTCAGCGCCGCGAGACCGGCGTCGGCGCCGCGTTCGAGGACATCCAGGCCGAGGACGACCTCGCCCGCGCCCGCCGCGACTACCTCGCGACCATCGCCGACTACAACCTCGCGCAATACGCGCTGAAGTTTGTCGTCGGGAATTGAGCACGGCGCAGAGCGGCGTGACACCTTATTGAGACTCGCGCATTAAACTGACCGCCTCGTGGTTCGATTACCGGGGAGCGCACGCGGCTCGCGTGCGGGTGCCGGCGTCCCGCCGGCACCTCTGAAAATCCTCGGCGAGACGCCACGAACTGCCTGCGGGACGCAGGCGCTCCCCGGGAATGGACGGGCGTCAGTCTGTGGGGCGAGCCTTAATACGTCTGTCGCGTTGCAGAAAAATCCCGCCTTGGCGCATCCGGCGGGGCGTGGCAGACGAATTGCCACTGATGTTTGCTGTCCGCGCCCGCCACCGTCGTTCCGCCCAATGGCCTTTCTGGCTGTTGCTGGCGGCGTGGGTCTGCGCCAACAGCCCGCAGGCGGCGGTCTATGGCGTGCTGGGGTGGCTCGCGGAGGCGCGCAATTTTTCTCACCAGCATCGCCTGATGGCTGATGTCGCCGGCCTGCTTGGCGGTGAGAAATCCTCGAAGTCCGCTGTCGTCGCTTCGGCAGAGACGCACCAAAACTCCCAGCCGATGGTGCCGGCCGATTCCGTCTTCAAGCGTCTCGACCTCGCGGTTCAGGCCACGGGGGAATTCTTCTCCGCCTCGTCGCGCTCGCAGGCTCATCTCGCCACTTTGCGTTCGATGCCGGATAGCCGGCGCGCCCCGCCACTGCTCGGGCCGCCACGCGTGGAGCTCGTCGCCTGATCGGTTTTCTCCGTCGCGAGAAAGCCGTCCCGCGCGCCCGCGATTTCGCCGGCCGCGTTCCCTCGCTGTGCCGCGCTGCGCGCACGCGTGCATCCTCCACCGCCTCCCTTCCGCATTCCCATGCACCGTCCTTTTTCATTTTACCTGCGCGGCGTTCGCCGCGCGCTTCTCACTCTCACCGCCTGCATCGCCCCGGCG
>JANOCA010000386.1:0-2356 GCA_031411915.1 Opitutaceae bacterium | reverse complement strand
CGCTGTTGGGCGGGCAGTAGAAGACGCGGCCGCGGGCATCGTAGGGATGGACGGCGGTGCCCTCGCCGGCGACGAACGTGCCGCGCGTGAAACCTTGCGCGAGCATGCCGTAGAAACTTGCGAGCGCGCGCTCGGGGTCGTCGCGGCGCAGGGTGTCGAGGGCGTGGCGCGTGCCGTAGAGCGGGTTCACGCGTTGCTCGCTGGGCCAGAAATTGAACTGGTCGCCACCGGAGCGGACCATGCCCATGAGGAGGCCGCCGTGTTGCTCCTGAAAGCGGGGCAGCCACGTCTCGCGCGGGTCGCCGGGCGGGAAGATGCCGCTGCCGAGGGCGTAGCCGATGATGATGTTCCAGTAGCTGCCGATGCGGCTGTGGAGGATGGGCGAGTGGACGGGCTCGTCGCTGAGGAGGGCGTTGGGGATGAAGGGTGGCGTGGTCTCGCGGCGCGCGCTGCGCTCGACGGCGGCGAGCACAGTGGCGCGGAATTCGTGCGCGGCGGCGCTGGTGCGCGCGGCCTCGGCGGTGTCGCCCAGCTCCGCGAGCAGGGCGCCGAGATCGCGGAGCGCGCGCCAACCGTGGGCGTTGGGGCCGATGGCCTGCACGGGCGTGCTGATGTCGCCGGCATAGCGGCCGGGAGGGTAGAGGCCGTGCGGGCCGGTCCGCTCGTCGAGCAGGCGGCGCGCTTCCTTTTCCCAGCGAGGTTGGAGCGCGCGCACGGCGGCGGTGTCGCGCGTCTGCCACCAGTAGCGCACGACATCGGCGATCTTGAATCCGGCCTGGTGGTGCTCAAGGCCGCGGCGCGTGAAGTCGAGCAGCGGCGGGAGGAGCCGGCGGGTGTCGGCGGCGTGACCCCACATCATGAGCGCGAGCGCGGCGTCGCTGCCCTCGGCCTCGTAGAGCTGGTCGTATTGGTTGCCGGCGCTGTAACGCATCTGGTCGCCGTGGATGAGGGAGAAATTCTGCGCGAGCAGGGCGCGCCACGCGTCGTTCACGAGCGGCTCGGGCACGCGCACGTCCATGCCGCGCGCGAGTATGGCGCGCCACGTGGCGGCGGCGGCTTCGCGTTGCGTGGCATAGTTGACCGCGAGGGCGTTGCCGGCGGACAACGGCTTGGTCGCGATGGCGACGGACGCGGAGGAGGCTGCGGTGAGGCGGACGGTGGCGCGCTCGCGCTCCCATTTCCACGGACCCTCGAAGACGGCGATAATCTCGCCGCGGGCGTTGAGGAGGCGGTTGTCGGCAAACGTCAGCGGCCCGCGGTCGTCGATCGTGATGGTGATCGTGCCGGCGGTGCCCTGCGCGAGATCGAAGCGCGTGCAGACCACGCCGTGCTCCGCGAACGCGGGCTCGGTGCTCGCAAAGGCCTCGACGCGGTAGATCTCCGGGGGGCGCGTGGTGCGCTGGTGATTGAGCGGCACGGCGCCCTCGGACTGGACGGGCGAGCGGTGCTCGTAGCGGATTTCGACGATGGGGAGCCAACCCTCGGCGAGCGCGGGCTCGCTCGTGCGCTCGGGCAGCGAGCCGAAGAGAAACTCATCGGGCCCGACGCGAAACGTGAACGGCACCGCGGCATCGTGCCAGCTGCGCGCGCCGCCGCGGAGATTGACGCCGCTGCCGTTGGCGATGAGGCGGGCCTTCGACTTCGCGTTGGGCGCGCTGAGGACGATCGGGTAGTGACGGAAGTCGGCGTGGACGTAGCGCGGCGGCGGCAGGAGCGGCGCGAAGAACTCATAGCTCGCGCCATTGGGCTGCGCCATCGCGGCCTCGCCCCAGAGATCGCGTTTCGATGCCAGGGCTTCTTCGAGGGTGGGGAGGGAAGCGGGCGCGGCCGCCGCGCTCTGAACCAAGACAAGGAAAAGACAATTGAACCACAGAGACACAGAGACACGGAGAAGACCGGAGCGTTTTCCTGCCTGTCCTCTGTGACTCTGTGTCTCTGTGGTGAAATTCTTTGGCATTTCAAAACGTCCCCTTCACGCCGAACATCCACAGCGCGCCGTAGCGGTCGCGCTGGCGGAATTTGGCGACATCGGGCGTGTTGGGTCCCTCGCGCGAGAAATCCTCCGGCGTGTCGCCGATGTTGCGGAGGTTGGCGAAGAGCGCGAACCGCCGCGTGAGGCGATACTCGCCGATCACATCGACGAAGAGCCGCTTCGAGCCCCAGGCATACGTCCCGGGCTCGATGCTGGCGCCCCCGACCGCGGCGCGGCGGTGGCGGCTCTTGTAGTTCCAATTCACGCGCAGCACGTAGCCCGGGCGGTTGAGGCTCACGCCCCAGCTCGCGGTCTTGGGGATGAAATTCTGGAAGTTGTCGGCTTCCTCACCGGTGAAGCGCTGCACGGCGCCGTTGGCAAAAA
>JANOCA010000385.1:0-6840 GCA_031411915.1 Opitutaceae bacterium | reverse complement strand
CCTCGGCCGCAAGCTCGGCAAGAAAATCATCCTCGTGGTCGAGCAGCTCTCGGAGCTGGACGACATCATCAAGATTTCCCAGGAGGTCGGCGTGAAGCCGATGATTGGCTTCCGCGCCAAGCTCCAGACCCGCGGCGAGGGTAAATGGGCCATGTCCTCCGGCGACAACGCAAAGTTCGGCCTCAACACCGCCGAGATCCTCTTCGCCTGCGAAAAGCTCCGCGCGGCCAAGCTCCAAGCCTGCCTGCGCCTCGTGCATTTCCACATCGGCTCGCAGGTGCCCAACATCCTCACGATCAAGAATGCGGTCGTGGAGGCGTCGCGCTTCTACTGCCAGCTCGCCAAGATGGGCTTCCCGATGGGCTACCTCGATGTCGGCGGCGGCCTCGGCATCGACTACGACGGCTCGCGCACGAACTTCGAGAGCTCGATGAACTACTCGATGGAGGAATACGCGCGCGACGTCGTGTTCAACATCCGCGAGATCTGCTCCGCCTCCGGCGTGGCCGTGCCCGACATCGTGAGCGAGTCCGGCCGCGCGATCGTCGCGCCGCACTCGCTGCTCGTCGTCGAGGTCTTCGAGCGCATCAACAAGCGCGAGTCCCTCGGCCACCAGCACCAGCCCAAGGTGAAGCACAAGGTCGTCACCGATCTCGAGGCCATGCTCAGGAACAAGGGCAAGCTCGGCCGCCTCGAGCGTTTCCACGACGCCGTGCAGAAGAAGGAGGAGGCGTTCTCGCTCTTCAACCTCGGTTACCTCGACCTCGAGAACCGCGCCGCCGCCGAGTCCCTCTTCTGGCAAATCTGCGAGCAAATCGCCAAGGAAGGCCGCAAGACCGGCTACCAGCCCGAGGAGCTCCACGACCTCAACAAGCTCCTCGCCGACCAATACGTCTGCAACTTCTCCGTCTTCCAGTCGCTGCTCGACCACTGGGCGCTCGACCAGCTCTTCCCCATCACCCCGCTTCACCGGCTCAAGGAAAAGCCCTCCGTCAACGCCGTGCTCGTGGACATCACCTGCGACTCCGACGGCAAGATCGACCGCTTCATCGATCTGCAGGACACCAACGACTACCTCCGCCTGCATCCCCTGAACAGCAAGCCCTACTACCTCGGCATCTATCTCACCGGCGCGTATCAGGATATCATGGGCGACCTCCACAACCTCTTCGGCCGCGTGAACGAAGTGCACGTGTTCCTCGAAGACGACGAGCCGAACGGTTTCTACATCGAAGAGGCGCTGAGCGGCAGCCGCATTGCTGACGTGATCGAGGGCGTGCAATACCAGCAGGAGGATCTCTGCCGGAGAATGAAGGCCCAGATCGACGCCGCCACGAAGAAGGACCAGGTGAAGCCCCGCGAAGGCGTCCGCCTCCTCGAGCTCTACGAGAGCCAGATGCTCAACAAGACCTACCTGAACATCGAGCCGAAGAACGGGCGGAAGCGGAAGACGTAGTTGTCAGGCAGCTGAGGCCCCGCTCAACGCTTACGAACTCGTGAAAGACCTGATTGGTCGGCAAACCGGCGGGCCCGGCGACCTGTCCACGAATCCCAAATATCTGGAAGGCTTGGGTCAGTGAACCCGGTGTTGCTCGACGCCGGCCCACTCGTCGCCTTCCTTGGTGCTCAAGTCCGAGGCGATGCATGGCTGGGCAAGCGAGCAGCTCAAGCGGATCGCCAATCCTCCGCTTCTCACCTGCGAGGCGGTCATCACCGAGGCCAGTTTCATCCTGTAACGCGAGCGACGCGATCCAACCGACTTGATGAAACTCGCGTGTGCCGGCCTGTTTGAGGTCAGGTTCGACTTTAATCGCGAGGCCCCGGCCATTTTGGATTTGATGACAGCCTATCGTGACCGGCCGATGTCATTCGCGGATGCCTGTCTCGTGCGAATGGCCGAGCAAAACCCTGACGCAGCGGTCTGGACGCTCGACCACGACTTCCAAATTTATCGGAAGTATCGCCATGAGCCAATTCCGTTGATCAGCCCGTTTTGAGGTGCGAGCGCAGCTCGCCCTTGGCGATCACTTCCGGCCAACGCCGCACTTGCTTTCGCGCACCTTGGTGTTCACCTGAACACATCATGCCCGAGCCTCTCACCGCACGCCAGCAGCAGGTCCTCGACTTCATCCACGCCCACCACCGCCAGCACGGCGTCTCACCGTCGCTGCGCGAGATTCAGGCGCACTTCGGCCTCGCCTCACCTTTCGGCATCCAGCGCCACGTCAACGCGCTCACCGAAAAGGGCGCGCTCCGCCGGCTCGACGGCAAGGCCCGCGGCCTCCTCCCCCAATCCCACCCGCGTCGCGGCGCGCTCGCGGAGATTCCCCTCTTCGGCACCATCCCCGCCGGCTTCGCCGTCGCCGCCGAGCAGCAGGAGCCCGAGAGCTATGTCTCCCTCGACACCGCGTCGCTCGGCGTGCGGCCCACCACCAAGCTCTTCGCCCTGAAAGTCCGCGGCGAATCCATGATCGAGGCGGGCATCCTCGATGGCGATACCGTCTTCCTCACCCCGCGCGACCCGCACCCGCAGGACATCGTCGCCGCCCTGATCGATGGCGAATCCACCTTGAAGCGCTACCTCGTCCAACGCGGCCGGCCCTTCCTCCGCGCCGAGAACCCCCGCTACCCCGATCTGCTGCCCGCCAGCGAACTCGTCATCCAAGGCGTGATGGTCGGGCTGCTGCGCAGCGTGGGGTGAGCCTCGCACCCGGTGAGAATCCATCGTTGGCCGAGCCGTAGCACCCGCAGTCATGGCAGCCGTGTCCGAAAAGCTCGCCGCGCTCCGGCGTCAGCTCGCCGAGCGCTTCCCCACCGCGCGGCACCCATCCGGCCGCGTGCTGCGCACCGGTGTCCCGGCGCTTGACGAACTCACCGGCGGCCTGCCCCTCGCCGCCATCACGGAGTTGGTCTGCGCCGCCCCCAGCAGTGGCAGCCACCTCCTGCTCAGCCATCTCCTCGCGCTCACTCGCGGCGGGCGCGTGCGCGTCGCGTTGATCGACGCCGCCGACTCCTTCGATCCCGAGTCGCTGCCGGCCGATCTGCTGGCCCACCTGGTGTGGGTGCGTTGTCCTCGACCTTCCGATACCACGGCCAAGGCCGCCACGCCGGCCCTCCAGGCCGCCGACCTGATCGCACGCGACGCCAATTTCGGCCTCGTCGTCCTGGATCTCCGCTTCGCCGCGGAATCGGATCTCCGCCGCATCCCCGGCCCCCAGTGGTATCGTCTCCAGCGTGCCGTCGAACCCACCGACCTCGCCCTGATCGTCATCACGCCACGCGCCTCCGTGCCCAGCGCGCAGCTCCGCCTGGTGCTCAACGTCCCGCACGATTTCTCCACCCTCGCCGGCGAGCGCCCCGCCCTCGCCGCCCGGCTCGCGCCGGAATTGCAACGCCAGCGACTTTCCCCCGATGCCCGGGGGAACGCCTCCGCCGGATGAGACTGAGACCGGAAACCAGGAAGCCACGGGCCCCACGCCCTGAGTTTGCCACTGGCCGAGAATGTTCGCCGTCCTCCACATCGCCGACTTCGCGCTGCACGCCGCGCTCCGCCACGAGCCCGCCCGGCGCCAGGCTCCCGCGGCGCTTTTTTCCGGCGCCGGCAAAAAATCCGTCGTCCTCGCGATCAACTCCGCCGCTCGCGCCGCGGGGGTCGAGCGGGGCATGACCGCCCCGCAGGCTGTCGCCCGCTGCCCCGCGCTGCTCATCCGCTCCCCGCACGCCTCGGCCGAGACGGAGGCGCGCGCCGCGCTGCTCGCCGCCAGCTTCGCCCTCTCCCCGACCATCGAGGAAACGGCCCCCGGCATCTGCACCATCGATCTCCGGGGGGCAGATGCCGCAAAAATCACGCCCGCGGCCACCCTCGCCGTCACGAGGCTCCATCACCTCGGGCTTCCCGCCACCGCCGGCCTCGCGCGCACGCCGCTCCTCGCGCTCTACGCCGCGCGCGCCGCCACGGAATTTCTGGCTGTCACCGATGAGCAGAGTTTCCTCGCGCCCCTGCCCCTCGCCACCGCCGATCCTCCGCCGGAACTCGCCCGTGTCTTCGCCCAATGGGGCCTCCGCCAGCTCGGCGATCTCACCGCGCTCCCGCGTGACGAGATTGTCCGCCGCTTCGGCACCGCCGGCCTCGCGGTCTGGCAACGCGCCACGGGCGGTGAGCCGCGCCCGTTGCGGCCCGTCGCGCCCCCGCGGGAATTTTCCGCCGCGATGGAGTTCGAGCAGGTGATCGAGACGCTCGAGCCGCTGCTCTTCCTCCTGCGCCGCTTCCTCGATCGCCTCGCACTCGATCTCGTCGCGGCCCAGCTCGTCGCCGCCGAGCTGGAACTCACCCTCCGCCTCGAGGACGAGACCCGCCACGCCCGCCGCTTCCGTCTCCCCGAGCCCACCGCCGATCCCGAGATTCTTTTCCGGGCGCTGCACACGCACCTCGAATCGCTGCAAACCGCCGCCGCGATCATCGCCGTCGATCTCCGGCTCACGCCCACGCGCCCGCTCGTCCGCCAGCAAGGCCTCTTCGAAACCGGGCTCCGCGATCCGCACGGTTTCGCCGAAACTCTCGCGCGTCTCTCCGCGCTCGTCGGCGCCGACCGCGTGGGCACCCCGCAGCTCCGCGACACCCACCGGCCCGATGCGGCCACCCTCGTCGCGCCGCCGGCCGTCATCCCACCCCCGGCGGAGCCGGCGCTGCAGGCCGCGCTGGGACTGCCGCTGCGCCGCTTTCGTCCTCCGCTTCCCGTGCGCCTCTCGCCCGCCGAGGACGGCACACTCTATCTCTGGTCCGATCAGCTGCAGGGCCTGGTCGCATTTCGCAGCCCGCCCTGCACCCGCAGCGGCGAGTGGTGGCAGCCGGACCGCGCGTGGCGGCGCATCGAGTGGGACATCGCGCTCGCTGACGGCGGTCTATACCGCCTCGTGCAGATCGACGGCCAGCATTTCATCGAGGGGGAATACGACTGAGCCATGCACGGCTACGCCGAACTGCACGCCCGCAGCGCCTTCAGTTTCCTGCGCGGCGCCTCTACTCCCGAGGATCTCGCGGCCGCTGCCCTGGCCAAAAACCTCCCCGCCCTCGCGCTGCTCGACCGCGATGGCGTCTACGGCGCGCCGCGATTCTATGGCAGCGCCCACCGTGAACAATTCGCCGTCCGCCCGCGTGTCGGCGCCGAGATCACGATGGAGGATGGCAGCGTCGTGCCGCTCCTCGTGGCCACCCGCACCGGCTACCAGAATCTTTGCCAGCTCATCACCGAGGCGAAGCTCACGGAACGTGTGCCTCATGTAGCTCGCCTCGTGAGAGGCGGGACGTCTGCGCAAGCCGGCTCCGACCATCCCTGCTCTCACGAGCAGGGCTACCACGAGCACGCGCCCGATCCCCGCGAGCGCAAGCGCCCCTGCTTCGCCACGTGGTCCGAGCTCGCCCGGTTTTCCGGCGGCTTGATTGCGTTTACCGGGGATGAGGACGGCCCCGTGCGCCGGGCCTGGCGCACCACCGGGGCGGCCGGCGCCGGCACCGCGCTCGACCAACTCGCCGCCATCTTCGGCCGAGAAACCGATCCGGAAAAAGCGCGCCTCTTCGTCGAACTCCAGCGCCACCGCCTCCGCCACGAGGATCGCGAAATCGGGTTCCTCCGCGATCTGGCGCTCGCGCATCGCGTGCCGCTGCTCGCGACCGGCGGCGTGAACTACGCGATTCCCGAGCACCGGATCGTCGCCGATGTCTTCACGTGCTTGCGCCATCACACCACGCTCGACGCCGCGGGACGCCGGCTCGAGTCCAACAGCGAGCGCCGCCTCAAATCCCCGGCCGAGATGCACGCGCGCTTCGCCGATTTGCCGGACGCCGTCGAAAATTCCGTGCGCCTTGAGCAGCGCCTCGAGTTCACGCTACAAAATCTCGGCTACCAGTTTCCCGAGTATCGCCTGTCTGACGGCGGGTGCGTCGATCAAGACGCCTACCTCCGCGAAATCACCTTCGCCGCCGCGCGCGCGAAGCTCGGCCCCGCCCCCTTGACCCCGCGCTGGGAAGCTCAGCTCACAAGGGAACTCGACCTCATCGCGCGCCTGAAATTCTCCGGCTATTTTCTGATCGTCTGGGATATTTGCGCGTGGGCGCGGGCGAAAAACATCCTCGTCCAGGGCCGCGGCAGCGCGGCCAACAGCGCCGTGTGCTACGTGCTCGGCATCACCGCCGTCGATCCAATCAAGAACCAGTTGCTCTTCGATCGTTTCCTCAACGACAGCCGCATCGGCGCCGACGGCAATCCCTCGTGGCCCGACATTGATCTCGATTTTCCCAGCGGCGAGCGCCGCGAGAGCGTGATCCAGGAAGTCTACCGCCGCTACGGCCGGCGGGGAGCCGCGATGACCGCCAACGTCATCACCTACCGCGGCCGCAGCACCATCCGCGAAGTCGGCAAGGTCCTCGGCTTTGGCGACGACGCGCTGAACCGTTTCTCCAGCCTCTACGCGAACGGCGATTTCCCCGACACCCTCGGCCTGCAGGAGCAGCTCAAGCTCTCCGGCATCGCCGCGCATCATCCGCGCGCCGAGGCGATGGTCCGCCTCAACCGCCACATCCACGGCTTGCCCCGCCATCTCGGCCAGCACTCCGGCGGCATGGTGATTTGCCAAGGCCAGCTCGACCGCGTCGTCCCTCTCGAGCCCGCCACCATGCCCGATCGCAGCGTCTGCCAGTGGGACAAAGACGACTGCGAAAACCTCGGCATCGTGAAGATCGACTTCCTCGGCCTCGGCATGATGGCCGTGTTGCAGGAGACCATGGAACTCTGCACCGCGCGCGGCGATGCCCTGCGCACCATCAATGACATCCCGCCCGAC
>JANOCA010000384.1:0-13013 GCA_031411915.1 Opitutaceae bacterium | reverse complement strand
GTGGCCGATGCCGGGCGTCTCGACCTTGCGCCAGTTGAAGACCCAGCCGCGCTCGGCCGCGAGCTTGCGGGCAAACTCGAAGCAGTTGCGCCCGCGCTCGAGGCGATGCTGGCCTTGCTTGTTTCCCGCCGGGCTGTCGTCGAAGCTCGGCCGCGGATAGATGTCGTCGGTGCCGAGGTAGATCGTCATCGGCGCCGCGAGGTAGCGGCGCATCACCTCGTCACTCGCAAGTTCCGGCGGCAGGCCGCCGAAACCGTAGCCGAAATCCTGATCGCGCGTCGGGAAAAGATGCGAGCCCGGGTTGGCCGCCACGATACGCACGGCGTCGCCCGGCAAAAAAGCCGCGAGCCGCACGAGGAACTGCCCGCCCGCCGAGTGCCCGATAAGGTAATACGGCAGCGTCGCGGCGGTCTTGCTCTCCAGCGCGCGCACGTGCGCAACGATCTTGGGGATGGCCGCGTAAGTCCACGCCTCGGGCGGCTGCGCCTTGCCCTCCGCGCTCACAAGCCCGCCGCGCTGGTAGCGCGCGCTCGGGAAGCGCTGCGTGTCGAAAAGGGGCGCCACCACGATCGCGCCGAAGCGCTCCGCGAGCGTGATCGCGAAATTGCGGTAGTCCTCGGCGTTGCGGCCGACGCCGTGAAAGACGACGAGCAGCGGCCCGTCTTTGTAGGTCGGCGGCTTGTAGGTGAAGAGCGTGATGGGCTCGCCGCCATTGGGGCACTCGACCTTGCCGGGACCTTTCGGGAGCGGATCGGCGCGGAGGGCGACCGTGGCGAACGAAAGCAGCAGGGCGAGCATCGTCCCGCTTCTCACGAAGCGGGCTACGCCGGATCGTTGTTTGGGGTAGCCCGCCTCGTGAGAGGCGGGACAATAGGTGCGCACGCATGTTGTCATCTTAGAAATCTCCTGAAGTTCAGTCGCCACCACCACCACCGTCGCCGCCCCCGCCGCCTCGGCCGTCGCCGCCCCCATCGTCAACATCTGTTCCGTGACTAAAAACCGAGTCCCCTCCGTTATCACCTCTGCCATCCTTGCCCGACGACCTCCTTTCCTGCTGAAGCCACCACATGAGGAAGAACGCTAATCCAAGCGCCGCACCCATCGCGATGAAGGGGGCCAAAACGTCCATGAAACTTTGCTCACCAGTGCGCATCACGCATACCCCAGCGCCTTCGCCACCGCGTCGTAGGTGATCTTGCCGTCGCGGGTGTTCACGCCCTTGGCGAGGCCCTTGTGCTCGGCGAGGGCGCGCTCAACGCCCTTTTGCACCAGCAGCGCGACATACGGCTCCGTCGCCTGCGTGAGGCCGAGCGTCGAGGTGCGGCCGACGAGCGCCGGCATGTTGGGCACCGCGTAGTGGATCACGCCGTGCTCGAGGTAAACAGGCTTCTCGTGCGAGGTCGGCCGGATGCTCTCGATGCAGCCGCCCTGATCGATCGCGATGTCCACGATCACGCTGCCGGGCCGCATGCGCGCGACGACTTTCTTGCTCACGACCGTCGGCGCCTTCGCCGCGGGGATGAGCACGGCGCCGATGAGCAGGTCGGCGTCGGCGACCTCGTGCTCGATGTTCGCGGGATTCGACATGAGCGTGACCACGCGGCCGCGATACTCGCTGTCGAGCGCCTCGAGCTTGCGCGTGTCGAGATCGAGCACGGTCACCCGCGCGCCCATGCCCACGGCCATCTGCACGGCGTGCGCGCCGGAGTTGCCCGCGCCCACGACGACCACGTGCCCCGGCATCGTGCCGGGGATGCCGCCGAGCAGCACGCCCGAGCCACCGTGCTGCGACTGGAGGAAATACGCGCCAATCTGGATCGAGAGCCGCCCCGCGATCTGCGACATCGGCTTCAGCAGCGGGAACTGCCCGTCCACGCCTTCGACCGTCTCGTAGGCGATGCCGAGGATGCGTTTCTTCAAGAGCACCTTCGCCAGCTCCGGCCCCGCCGCGAGGTGCAGGTAGGTGAAGATCGCCTGCCCCTCGCGCAGGTGGCCGTATTCCTCGGCGAGCGGTTCCTTCACTTTCAAAATCAAATCCGCCGCGCGCCACACCTTCGCGGCGTCGCCGACGATCGTCGCGCCGCGCGCGCGGTATTCTTCGTCGCGGAAACCGGCGACAATGCCCGCGCCTTTCTGGATGAGCACGCGCGCGCCGAGCGACACACAGCGGCGACACAGGCTGGGGGTCATCGAGACCCGGGTTTCACCGATCTTGATCTCCTTGGGGACGCCAATGGTCATGGCGGGCCAGCATGTTGGGCGCGGGAGGGGAGACAAGCGACAACACGGCCGACCGGCCGCACCCGGCGCATCTCAGTTTCCAGCATCGGCGTTTCAGCCCGGAGGGCTTAAAGAAAGTAGCCGGGGGTTGAGTCCGCGAAACCCCCGGTCACGAGATTTGGTTTCTCCGCACCCCGGAGGGGTGCAAGCGATGCGCCGGTGGGCGCGCCGGCAGATTACACCCAGGTTTCTTGCACCCCTGCCGGGGTGCGCGAATAAATCCTGTCCCGGGGGTTTCGCGGACTCCACCCCCGGCTACTCTCTGGCAGCCCTGCCCGGCTGCAAAAACAGTGACCTGCGCCCGGCCGCACCCGGCGCGGCTCACTTTATTGCTTCCCCCGTGTTCGTAGTCCCGTCCCGCGCCTGCGGGACGGTGAGGGTGATATTCGGAACGTTCCGCGGGAGCGGGACAGAACTACGAACAAGGGCTGCGCTCCGGCGGCACAGGGCAAAAACCTACAGACTCACGAAACGCGCCCAAGGGGCGCACCGTCGGCGCTCGGCGGGGTCCATGGGTCAGCCCGCTGATGCCGACCCACCCTCCATGCCGCAAAGGAGCCGACCATTTCCTTTGAACTCTGGCTCCTGATCATCGGCGGCCTCCTCCTGCTGATGGCGCTCGCGCATCCCGTGGTCGAACGGCTGCCGATGACGCCGACGATCGTTTACCTGCTGGTCGGGCTCGCGCTCGGGCCGCTCTGGTTCGGCGTGATGCAGATCAACCCGATTCGCGACACCAAGTGGCTGCTGCACGCTTCGGAGATCGCGGTGGTGATTTCGCTCTTCACCGTCGGGATGAAACTGCGTCTGCCGATCCGCGACCCGCAGCTCCGGCCGGCGCTGTTCCTCGCGTCGGTCTCGATGGTGCTGACCATCGGGCTCGTCACGGGCGTGGGGGTGTGGCTGCTTGGGCTGCCGCTGGGCGTCGCGGTCCTGCTCGGTGGCATCCTTGCGCCGACCGATCCGGTCCTGGCCTCCGACGTGCAGATGCGGCACCCGCTGGATCGCGACAAACTCCGGCTCACGCTGAGCGCCGAGGCCGGGTTGAACGACGGCACCGCATTTCCCTTCGTGATTCTCGGGCTCGGGCTGCTGGGCGTGGGCGAGGCCAACACCTTCGGGCTGCGCTGGCTGCTGGTCGACGGGCTGTGGGCGGTGAGCGCCGGCATCGCGATCGGAGGGCTTATTGGCTACGGCACCGGCCGGCTCGTGCTGCGGCTGAACACCAAACGCGAGGACCCGCTCGCGTTTGGCGAGTATCTCGTGCTCGGCGTGATCGGCGTCACCTACGCGCTGGCCGTGCTCGTGCACTCGTATGGCTTCCTGGCCGTCTTCGCCGCCGGTGTGGCGCTGCGCGCAGCTGAGCAACACGCGAGCGGCCATAGCAAGGCCGTCGACGACACGGTTTCCGCCATCGCCGAGGGCCGGATGCCGAAGCTCGCGCCGAAAGACAGCCGCGCCGCGCCCGCCTATTTCGCCGGCGCGCTCCTCGCGACCAACGAGCAGCTCGAGCGGATACTCGAGGTCGCGCTCGTCCTGATCGTGGGCGCGATGGTGGCGACAGTGCCGCTCTCCACCGAGGCGCTGTGGTTCGCGGCGCTGCTGTTTCTGGTCATCCGGCCGATCGCCGCGCTCCCGGTGAGGGCGATCAGGAAGTTCACGACCTTCGAGCTCGGCGGGATCGCGTGGTTCGGCATCCGGGGCATCGGCTCGGTCTACTACCTCATGTATGCCGTGGATGCGGGGCTCCCGCCCGCGGTGGCCGAACGGATCGCCTCGCTCGTGCTGAGCGTAATCGTGCTTTCGATTCTCGTGCACGGCATCTCCGTGACGCCGCTGCTGAACCGCTACGCGAAAGAACCGGGCAAACGCGGTTCGTGATCAACCCGATCGCAAGCAGGCGCCCTCTCGGCTCTCAGCACTCAACTGATTCGTCCCGGCTCACAGCGTTTTCGCCGCCCGCAGGATTTCCTCGAACCGAGGGTCGTCCCGGAGGCGCGCCCACACAGGATCCTCGCGGAACTCCCGGGCGGTTTTCCGGCAGGGGCCGGTCATCATCTCGCGCAGGCAGGCAAGCGCCTCCTCGCGGCGATTCAGCAGCGCATAGACGGCGCCGAGCCGCGGCCGCTCCTCCGCTTCGTGAAAACTGTCCTTGCCCTCGAGCAGCGCCCAGGCCTCGCGCGCACACCGGAGGGCCTCGGCCTCGCGTCCAGCGCACGCGTGGGCCTGCGCAGTCGCGACGAGGACCGAGGGTTTTTGCCGCGGCGTCCACTCGCGCCCGGCGTAGTGCTTGATCGCCTCGTCCGCGAGAGCGCGGGCGTCGGAGGGACGGTTCATCAACCAGGCATGCAGCGCGCGCTGGAGCGTCACGGGGTCCGACACCACCGAGCCGGGGCTGGGAATAAACGCGATCCGCGGATCGCCGAGCACGCGATCAGCCTCGGCGAAGTCGCCCTTGAGGAACGCCAGATCCGCCGCGGCATCGAGGCCGAACTTGTCCGCCTGCTGCAGAGGCATGAGCGCATAGCGCGCGAGGTAGGCCGCGCGGTCGCCGTCCAGCTCGTAGCGCGCGCGGGAGGCGTTGCGGATGATGCTGCGGTTGTCGGGAAACTGCGCCACATAACGCTCCGCAAAATCGATCAGCTCCTGATAACGGCGCAGGAACAGCAGGGTGAGCACGAATTCCGCTGCGCCCGTGCGGTCGACCGGGTTAAGCGCAACGGCCTGGCCGAATTGCTCGGCGGACTCGGACCAGCGGTAGGTGCGACGCGCGATGGCGGCGATGAAGGTGCGCAGCTGCGCGTCGTTGGGCAGCCCGGCCTCGGCCGCCTGCAGCTCCGTGAGCGCGCGCGGAAGGTCGCGGGGGCCGCGGTAGTAATACGAGCCGAGCGCGAGGCGCGTCTCGGGCAAATCGGGCGCGAGGCGCATGGCCGCGTCGACCGCCGTCTTCAGCCGCGCGAGCCGCGCGGGCGTCGGATCGAAGTGCCCATACCAGTAGAGCGTGCCGTGGACGAGCGCGAGCTGCACCTGGGCCAGGACAAACGCCGGATCGCGCGCGAGCGCCTGCTCGTAGAGCTCGACCGCGCGATCGAGCGGCTCGCGATCGATGAACGCCTGCTGGCTGTAGGCCCGCGCGCGCAGGTAAAGATCATAGGCCACCTGATCCTGCGTATGGCGGCGCTCGATGCGCGCCCGCTCGCCGGCCGTGAGCGTGGCGTGCAGCGCGCCCGCGATCTCGCGGGCGAGCGCGGCTTGGATTGCGAACGCATCCGCCAAATCCCGCTCGTAGGTCTGCGTCCAGAGCCGCGTGTCCGTCTGCACGTCGATGAGCGCCGCGCTCACGCGCACCCGCTCGCCCACGCGGCGCACGCTGCCCTCAAGCACGGTCGCGACGCCGAGGTCGTCGCCGATCCGGCTCAGGACGCGCTGGCCCGGCGGATACGCCAGCGTCGACCCGCGCGAGATCACCTTGAGATCGCGGATGCGCCCCAGCTGCGTCGTCAGCTCATCGTGCATGCCATCGGTGAAGAACGCGTTCGCCGGATCGGGGCTGAGGTTGGAGAACGGCAGCACCGCGATCGACTTGGGGTGGCGGGCCTTTGCGGGCGAAGCGGCGACCGAGCCATGGCGGGCTTGGAAAAGCCAAGCCCCGCCCGCCGCGAGGCCCGCGGCCACAACGACCAGCGCCGCCGCGCGCAGGGTGCGCACAATCGTCCGCCGCCGACGGAGCGAGCGGCCGCCTTGGAGCAACTGCAGATCCTCGAGCAACGCCGCGCCGTCCGCGTAGCGCGCCGTCGGCGAAGGATCGCAGGCGCGGAGGAGAATCTCGTTCAGCTCGAGCACCTCGCCCGCATCGGTGAAATCGCGCAGGCCCGCCGGCAGGCGCGGAAAATCCCCGCGGTCCAGCCCGGTGGAGAGTTCGTAGAGGACTTTGCCAAGCGCGAAGACATCGGCCGAGGGCGCGCCCGGCCCCTCGGGCGGCACGAAGCCCGCCGTGCCGACGTAGGTGCTCGCATCGGAAAAGGAGGCCACGAGCCCGATGTCGGCGAGCTTCGCCTGCCCCCCGACCACGACGACGTTGGAGGGCTTGATGTCGCGATGCACGAGGCCGCGCGCGTGGAGCTCCGCGAGACCCTGCGCGAGCGCCACGCCGTGCGCGATGCAGTCCGCCGCCGGCAGCCGCCCGCGGCGCGCGCGCACTTCCTTCAGGGTCAGCGGCACGTAGCGCGCGGGGTCGATCGCGCGCGGATCGGCGTTCGCGTCGTCCGCCAGCTCCATCACATAATAGAAAAATCCGCCGTCTGCGCTCCGGCCGATATGCAGCAGCGCGAGTTGGTGCGCCTCCGAGAGGGAGATGGCGGCAAATTCCTTCAGCCCCTTGAACTCGCGCTCGAACGGCTCCGGTTCGGAGAAACGCTCGCGCCAGACGACCTTCACCGCGCGGAAAATCCCCGTCACGCCGCGGGCCAGCCAGACATCGCCATAGCTGCCACGGCCGATCAGGCGGAGCAACTCGTAGTCGGGGATCGACGGCGTCACGAACCCAGAGCAAGGCACTGGCGATAGCGCCGGTCGATGGGAAAGCGGCGGATGACAGAGGCTGTGGGTCGGGCTTTACGCCCGACATGTCGGGGATAAACCCCGAACCACAATCTGCGCCCCCTAGTCACGCGAATTGCCGCAGCCGGCCGCAAGAGCCCGGCCCTGCACAAAAACATCGGCTACCCCAACTGCGACTCGAGCCGCGCGACCTCCGCCTTGAGCTGCTGCTTCACCCGATGCCCGATGAGATAGACCGACGCCGGGCCGATCCCGAGCTCGCCCGCGACGCGCAGCACCGGCCAGTTCTGCCGCACATAGAGATCGAAGACTTGGAAATGCCTCGGCTTGGTCCGGCGTGCGATCCGATCGAGCGCGGCGTCGAGCACGTGCTTGCGCCACTCGTCGTCCCAGCCGGCATCGACCTCGGCGTCGTCGGGGATGCGCTCGGCGGTCGCGGTGCCATCGTGCCCTTCGCGGCGCAGGCCCCGCTCCGCGCCCGCGGGACGCTCGCGGAATTTGTCCGCGATGCGCCAACGCGTGAGGTTCATCAGCCAGCGGCGGAAGGAACCGCGCTGCGGGTTGGCCTCGAACTCGTGGATCGTCTCCGCGACGCGCTTGAAGACATCCTGCGCGACCTCCTCAGCCTCGCCGTGCGTGAGGCCGGCGCGCTCGGCGAGCCCCTGCACGAGCTTGCGGTAGAGTCGGTGAAATTCCTCCCAGCTCGCCGCGTCTTTCCAATCCCGCAGCCGGAAGAGCAGCGTGGACCGCGTGCGGAGATCGGAAGCGGGCTCGGGGTTCATGGCATTCAACGCGCCCCTAGAACGGGCGCCACGGAGGGAATCTTTCAGGAAACTGGCGCGGGAGGAAAAATATTTCGGCGATTTTTGAAAGAAGTGCGCTCGCCCCCCCGTTTTAGGCCCGTTCCGCGAACCCGCTTCCCCACTTCCGATCCTCAACCGCATTGCTCGCCCTCGCCATGATCACCTCGCTCCGCCAATTCCTACCCCGTCCGATGTTGATTCGGATCTTCGCCCTGGTCCTCGCGGTGCTCGGGCCGCTCGGGTCCTCCCCGCTCAAGGCCTTTGTCGATCTGGTCTTCGTGGCCGAGATGCAGTTGGTGGAGGCCAGCCTTACCGCCCAGGGTGCCACCGCGGCGACCGCGACCCCAGCCCAGTGGCAAACCGCGTTCCGCTTCGCGGAAGCAGCGCTGGGCCAGACCCAGCCGCGGCTGAGAATGCTGCTGGCCTTCAATCTCGTCACGCCCAACCAAATCAGGGCCTTCGTGACCGCGATTTCGGCCACGCGGGACCGGGCATTCTGGACCCTCGGAAAAACCGACTACCGCGGCCCGCGCGCTCTTTTCGCGAGCCCCTTCTTTTGGTCGGGTCTGTTTGAGGGCTCCGGCGCAACCGAGGAGCTGAAGGGGACCACCCGCGAGTTCACGCTGAATATCCCGGCCCTCTCGACCAACCAATTCCTCACCGGTCTGGCGCGCGATGCCTCGGTGGGCTATGGCTACTATGAGCAGCCGGGCGCCGTGACCTCGCAGCCTTTCACGTTCAATCCCCGCGAGCCCGCGCCCTTCGCCATCGTGCTGCCGCTGCTGACGGGACATACTGGGGCCACCGTCGTCGGCGGCTCGGCGACCGGCAAAGTGCTCGTCGGCGACACCTTTCAAGGCACGGGCGGCAACCAGACGACGACGCCCGTGATTTATGAGAAAATCGAAAACGATCCGTGGATTGTGCGCAGCATTGGCGGCTATCCCGGCGCCATGCGCACCAGCGCCGCCGGAATTTCCGGCGATGGCCTCACCGTCGTCGGCAGCTACCAAGATGCGCAGACTTTCCGGACGCGCGCTCACCTTTGGAGACAGGCGGGCGGCTATCGCGATCTCGGCGTGCTGGCGGGGCAGACCAGCTCGCAGGCCACCGCCACGAGCCAAGACGGCGCGCGCGTCGTCGGCAACAGCGGCCCCAGCGCGTTCACGTGGACCCAGGCCGGCGGCATGACGATGCTGCCCAATCTTCCCATGCTCACGCGCGCGCAGGCGCTCTGCATTTCGCCGGACGAATCGTTCATCGGCGGAACGGGCCTCGACGCCTCTTTCCGCGAGACCGCGCAGCTCTGGGCGAAGGTCGAAGGCTCCTACAAGACCTACGATCTCGGCAAGCTGATCGGCGGCTACGGCGCCAACATCACCGGATGGACGTTTAACAAGATCACGGCGATCGTGAAAAACGACGACCTGAGTTACAACATCGCCGGCGACGCCACGCTCAACGGCGTGGCGCAAGGCTACGCGTTCCAGCTCAACGCCGGCGGCGGCGGCCCCACGCCCACCATCAACTCGCAGCCCCGCGCGCAGGCCGTGGGAATTGGCGGCCGCGCGGTCTTTTCCGTCACGGCCACCGACGCCACCAGCTACAGTTGGCAGCGCAACGGCGTCACGATCGCGGGCGCGACGACCGCCACCTTCACCATTCCCAATGCGCAGTCGTCCGACACCGGCACCTACACCGCCCTCGTGGGCAATGCCGGCGGCGTCATCACCTCCGCGCCCGCGCCCTTGACGGTCGCCAACACTTTCTCGCGCCTCAACAACCTCTCCGTGCGCAGCACGGCCGGCACCGGGGCCAACACCCTCATCGTCGGCCTCACGACCGCGGGCGGCACGAAGGACGTCTTGCTCCGCGGCGTCGGGCCCACGCTCGGCCAGTTTGGCGTCACCGGCACGCTAGCCGATCCGCAGCTCGTGCTCTTCAACTCCTCCAGCGTGCAGACCGCGCAGAACGACGACTGGGGCGGCGGCGCCGCGCTCACGGCGACGTTCAGCAGCGTGGGCGCGTTTCCGCTCGGCGCCACCAGCAAGGACGCGGCTCTCCTCACCACGCTCGCGCCCGGCGGCTACAGCGCGCAGGTCAGCGGCGTCGGTGGCGCCACGGGCGTCGTGCTCGTCGAGTCCTACGACAGCGACATCGGCTCGCCCCTCGCGCGCTACACCAACCTCTCGGCCCGCAACCAAGTCGGCACCGGCGCCAACATCCTCATCGTCGGCTTCAACCTCGCCGGCTCCGGCCCCAAGCGCCTCCTCATCCGCGCCATCGGCCCGTCGCTCAGCCAGTTTGGTGTCCCTGGCGTCCTCTCCGATCCGCAGCTCGCCGTCTTCAACTCCGGCGGCACCGAGGTCGCGCGCAACGACGACTGGAACGAGCAGGCCCAAGCCGGGCTCGAGGTCGGCCGCGCATTTAGCGACGTGGGGGCGTTCCCGCTCGGCCTCACCTCCCGCGACGCCGCCACCGTCGTCACGCTCCAACCCGGCAGCTACACCGTCCAAGTCAGCGGCGTGAACAACGGCACCGGCGTGGCGCTCGTGGAAATCTACGAGCTGCCGTAGCGGCAGGCGCAAGCTTGGTAGCCCGCCTCGTGAGAGGCGGGACCAACGGCAGATCTGACCCCGGGCAATCCCGCTTCTCACGAAGCGGGCTACGGGGAAAATGCTCCGCAGGTGGCGACGGCCGCCGCTACGAGCGCCTATTTCTTCTTCGCACCCGTCGCCGCTCGCCGCCCGAGCAGCGCCATGCCGAGCGTATCGGGCACCACGGCGGCGTTGTTCGTCATCACCGCCACGCCCACTCGCGCCGCCGGATCGAAGCCGGCGAAGGCGCGGAAACCGGCCGTCCCGCCATTGTGCCAGTAGATCGGCGGGCGTGGCCCGGCGGTGCTGAACCAATTCAGCCCGACCTGGCCCGGACCGTCGCCCATCGGGCGCAGCGGCTTGATGCTCTCGCGGATGCTCGCGTTGAGCGGCGTCTCGCGCAGCCCGAGGCAGGCTTGGAGCAACAACGCCATGTCGCGCGCCGTCGAGCGCAGCGCACCCGAGGGCGCGAGCGCGTCGAATTCCCAATGCGGCACGGGCTTCCCATCGACAAGCCCCGGCGGAAAATCGTCGCGCTGCGACGTGCCGCGCAGCCCTAGCCACGTGTGCTTCAGCCCCAGCGGAACGAGCACGCGCGACTGCAACATCGCGGGATACGGCTCGCCCCACGCGGCGGCAAGCGCCTGACCGAGCAGCACGACACCGAAATTGGAATACACGGACTTGCCGCCCACCACTGCCTTCGCGCCATCGCGCCGGAAACCCTCGATCAACTGCGGGTGCGTGAATCCAGCTCGGTTGCCATCGGCCGCGCTGAAGTTCGATGCCATCCGCGGCAGGCCCGAGCTGTGGTTCGCGAGCGAGACCAGCGTGATCGTTGCCAACGCGGGCTGATCGGGATCGCCGGGCGGCAGGAGAAACTTCGCCGCCGGATCGTCGCGGTGCGCTTTGCCGGCTCGCTCGCTCTCCACGAGCAGCAGCGCGACAAACACCTTCGAGATCGAGCCGATCTCGAACGCGGTGTCAGGCGTGATCGGTCGCGCGTCGCCGGGGCCGAACTGGCCGACATTCACCAACGTGACGCCGCTCGCATCGACGTAGGCGATGGCGGCGCCGCCGGGATGATCGCCGAGCCAGCGCTTCGCCTCGGCGGCGACGTCGGGCCGGGCCGCGAACGCGAATCCGCAGCAAGCAAAGAACAGGGCCAACGCTGCAAGTTCACGCCGGTGGGGCCGGCTCTCCGAGCCGGCCTGGGTTCCAGCGCGAGAACCACGTCGCAACTCAGGCCCGTTCGGAGAGCGGGCCTCACCTCCAAACCACCGGATGCCACGGAGCGCTTTCATGCGAGAAGCTGCCGAGTCATTTCCGCGCCGCGTGCGCCTGCGCGACCGTGATGTATTTCTCCGCCCAGCGCCGCAGGCCCGCGCGCTCCTCGGGTTTCAGCGGGCGCACGACCTTGGCGGGCGCACCGAGAATCATCGAGCCGGGCGGCGCGACGAAGCGCTGCGTCACGAGCGCGTTGGCGCCCACGATGCAGCCGTCGCCGATGCGCGCGCCGTCGAGCACCGTCGCGCCCATGCCGATGAGACACTCGTCGCCGATTTCGCAGGCGTGGATAATCGCAGCGTGGCCGATGGTCGTGAAGTTGCCGACGCGCACGCCGTAGTCGTCGGCGAGGTGGACGATGGTGCCGTCCTGCACATTGGAGCCCTCCCCGATCACGATGGAGTTGATGTCGCCGCGCAGCACGCAGCCATACCAGACGCTGCTCTGCGCCCCGAGCGTCACATCTCCGAGCACGGTGGCGTTGGGCGCGACGAAGGCGGCGCGGGCGGTGTCGGGCGTGCGGCCGAGGTGGCGCGTGAGGCGTTCCGGGAGCGTCATGCCACTTGGTTCTCGCCCGGTCCTTCCGCCTCCGCAAGCTCGGCCTCCGTCCCGCTCCCCTCGCCCTCATGGATCTCAACCACTTCCTGCGCGGCCTGCTCGGCCTCGCCGCGTTCATCGGTGTCGCCTGGCTGTTCAGTGAAAACCGGCGCGCGATCCCGTGGCGGCTCGTCGCGGCGGGGCTGCTGCTCCAGATTGTCTGCGGCGTGCTCGTGCTGAAGGTCGACTTCGTGCGCTCCGCGGTGGACCTCGTGGGCCAGGGCTTCGTCGCCGTGCTCAACTTCAACGAGGCCGGCTCGCGGTTCCTCTTCGGCCCGCTCATTGATCCCTCGCAGTCGTGGGGCTTTCTCTTCGCGTTCAAGGTCCTGCCCACGATCATCTTTTTCTCGGCGCTGACCTCGCTGCTTTTCTACTGGGGCGTGCTGCAGAAGATCGTGTTCGTCTTTGCGTGGCTCATGTCTCGGACGATGAAGCTCTCCGGCGCCGAGAGCCTGAGCGCCTCGGCCAACATCTTCCTCGGGCAGACCGAGGCGCCGCTGCTCATCAAGCCGTATCTCGCCACGATGACGCGCTCCGAGCTCTGCGCCGTGATGGTCGGTGGCATGGCCAACATCGCGGGCGCCGTGCTCGTCGCCTACATCGGGATGCTCGGCGGCACCGATCCGGAGAAACAACTGCTCTTCGCCAAGCACCTCATCACGGCCTCGCTCATGTCGGCGCCCGCCTCGCTCTACATCGCCAAGATGCTCGTGCCGCAGACGGAGCCCGTGGACGAGGCCATCACCGTGCCAAAGGAAAAAATCGGCGCCAACTCCCTCGAGGCGATCGCCAACGGCACGACCGACGGGCTGAAGCTCGCGGTCAACGTGGGCGCGATGCTCCTGGTCTTCACGGCGTTCGTGGCGATGATCAACGCCATCCTCGGCTC
>JANOCA010000383.1:0-1980 GCA_031411915.1 Opitutaceae bacterium | reverse complement strand
ATGCCGTTGACGAAATGCGCGCCGCGGCCGCGGCTGCCGCAGCCGATCTGAGCGATGCGCATGCGGTCGTTGGCGCCGATGGAGCGGGCGCGCTCGGCGGCGGTGAGGGGATTTTTCCAGGCGGTGGCGAGGGCGGTGCCGGCGGCGACCTTGGCGGAGGTCTTGAGGAAGTCGCGGCGGGGGAGGGTGGATTGGGCGGGGGTGTTCATGGTGAGAAATTTTTTAGGGACGCTGTCGTGGTTTTCAAGCGACGAGGATCTGGTCGAGTTTCTTGGAAAGGTGGTTGAGGAACTCCTGCGGCGGCAGGTCGCGCGGGGCGCCCTGCTCGGTGATGAGCCAGCCGGTGTAGTTGATCTCGTCGAAGGCTTTCATCACGGCGGGCCAGTCGCTGTCGCCGTTCATCAGCTCGACGTTGAAGCCGGAATAAGGGCCCGTTTCGTCGCGCATCTTGCGGCTGAATTCCTTCACGTGGACGGCCGCGATGCGCGGGCCGAGGAGACGCGCCCATTGCTCAGGCCATCCGAGGTTCACGACGTTGCCGACATCGAAGTGCCACTTCACGGCGGACGACTTGAAGGCGTCGCAATATTCCACCGCCTCGCGCGGGCTGAGGAGGAACTGGTTCCAGACGTTCTCGAGGGCGATCGCGACGCCGAGTTCCTCGGCGAGCGGCACGCACTTCCTGATCTCCTCGACGGAGCGCTTCCACGCTTCGGCGTAGGAGACGTCCTTTTTCACCACGGCCGGCACGAGCAGCACGGATTTGGCGCCGTAGGCCTTGGCATCGCGCAGCGCGATCTTGAGGTTGTTGACGCTCGTCTCGCGCGTGGCCGGATTTGGATCGGAAAGCGGATGGCTCCAGTGCGAAGCCATCAGGACGCTGGCGATCTCGAGGCCGGCGGCGTCGCGGGCGGCCAGCACATCGTTGTTGTTCTGGCCGCTGGTGACTTCGACGCCGTGGAAGCCCGCGGTCTTCAGCATCCGGTATTTCTCGGTCAGCGAAAGCGACTCGGTGCCGCGGCGCGGGAAGGTCGAGAACATCAGGCCCTTCTTGTTCGGGCGCGGCGTAGAACGGGAGGGCTTGAATTCGGCGGGACCGGCAGAGGCTTCAGGCCGATTTGAGGGCCGTTTCTTTTTCGTGTCGGGCTCGGCACCGAGGAGCCCGAGCGGGGTGAGCGCGGCGACGGCGGCAGAGGATTGAATGAAAGTGCGGCGGTCCATGGTCAGAGGCGTTTGACCGCGATGTCCTTGAACACGACCGGATCGCTGTGCCCGGCGAGGCCAAGGAAACCGGCAGGCCGGTCTTTGCCGGGGTGCGCCTTCTTGTCCGCGACGGTGGCCATGTCGACTTTGCTGACGTCGGCGTCGAGGATGACGGTGCCGTTGAGCTCCACTTTTATGATGGAGCCCTTGACCGTGACTTCCTGAAAATTCCATTCGCCGAGTGGGCGTTGGTAGCCGGGGATGCCGGGCACCATGCCGTAGACGGACCCGTGCTGCTGGCGCGGATCGAGTTTCTTGTCGGGCTGGTTGCGGGAGGCGTAGTAATTTTCGTCGATGATCTGCAGCTCGGTCATGCCGTCGTAGGCGGCGTTGCCCGTGCCCGGGTAGCGGATGGCGAGGCCGTTGTTGCCGCCGGGCGGAATCTTGAACGTCACGCGGGCCACGAAGTCGCGTAGCTCAGTGTTCCAATACGGGGTGCCGCCCCGGCCGTTGCGCCAGACGAGCGTGCCGTCCTTGATGTCGAGCACGTCGAGGGGCGTCGTGATCGCGGGCTGGTTCTTGACGGCGGCCTTCTTCTCGATGGTCCAGCCCGCGAGGTTCCGGCCGTTGAAAATGCTCTCGAAGCCCGCGGCCCCCTTGCTCGCGAGGAGCTTGTTGGCTTCGTCGGTGCCGATTTCGCGGAGGAAAATGTTGCGCCAGTGCGTGGCGCCGCCGTGCGTTTGCAACTGGATCGGGCCGCGCGCGGGGATGGGGCGG
>JANOCA010000382.1:0-2534 GCA_031411915.1 Opitutaceae bacterium | reverse complement strand
CGACGTCGTCGAGGGCATGCAGTTCGACAAGGGCTACCTCTCGCCCTACTTCGCGACCAACGCGGAGGCGCAGGAAGCCGTCCTCGAGGACGCCTACGTGCTCATCCACGAGAAGAAGATCGCCAACCTCCAGGAGTTCCTCCCGTTGCTCCAGGTCGTCGCCAAGAGCGGCAAGCCCCTCCTCGTCATTGCCGAGGAAGTCGAGGGCGAGGCGCTCGCCGCGCTCGTCGTGAACAAGATTCGCGGCACGATCAACGTGTGCGCCGTCAAAGCCCCCGGCTTCGGCGATCGCCGCAAGGCCATGCTTGAGGACATCGCGATCCTCACCGGCGGCCGCTGCATCACCGAGGACCTCGGCATCAAGCTCGAGAACCTCACTGTGGCCGACCTCGGCCGCGCCAAGCGCATCGTCGTCGACAAGGAGAACACGACTATCGTCGAGGGCTCCGGCAAGTCGTCCGACATCCAGGGCCGCGTGAAGCAGATCCGCCGTCAGATCGACGAGACCACGTCCGACTACGATCGTGAGAAGCTCCAGGAGCGTCTCGCGAAGCTCGCTGGCGGTGTGGCCGTCATCAACGTCGGCGCCGCCACCGAGGCCGAGATGAAGGAGAAGAAGGCCCGCGTTGAGGACGCGCTGCACGCCACGCGCGCGGCCGTCGAAGAGGGCATCGTCGCCGGCGGCGGTGTGGCGCTCCTGCGCTGCGCCAAGGCCATCGACGGCGTGAAGCTCGAGGGTGACGAGGCGATCGGCGCGCAAATCGTGCGCCGCGCGATCGAGTCCCCGATCCGCATGCTCTGCGCCAATGCTGGCGTCGAGGGCGCGGTTGTCGTCGGCCAGGTGCTCGCCAACAAGGGCAATTACGGCTACAACGTCGCCACCGGCGAATACGAGGACCTCGTGAAGGCCGGCGTGGTTGACCCGACAAAGGTCACCCGCACCGCGCTGCAGAACTCGGCCTCGATTGCCGGCCTGCTCCTCACGACCGAGTGCATGATCACCGAGATCCCGGAGAAGAAGGAAGCCGCGGCCGGCGGTCACTCGCACGGTCCGGGCGGCATGGACTACTAAGATTCCCAATCGGGCGGAGCGATTCGCCCCGTTGGTTCATGAAAAGCGCGCCGCAAGCCGGCGCGCTTTTTTTATACCCGTGTGGGCGAGAAAGGTCTGTTCCGGGGCAGCTCCAGCGTGAGTCGGGCGACCACCGCCACTGGGGTGGCCCGATGAATCGCGGGGTTGACCGACGTGGCCGCCCCCGACGCCAGCCCGCCGATCGCGCAATTGAGCGCGACCACGGCGCGGAAATCTTCCAACGCCTGCGCCTCCCGCAATCGCGAACGCGATTTGGCGACGCAGCCCGAACTCTACTTGAAGTTGAACTTGTAGCCGATGTCGAAGACCTGATCGGGTTTCCTATCCAAGGGCAGCTTGCCTTTGGAGTAGGTGACGCCGAGGCCATTTCCCAACTCCAAGCCGACGGCCCAATACTCGAAGTTTGCCAAGCCGGCGCGGCGGATGCGGTCCGAAGGTGAAAGCTCGCGGAAAACCCGGTAGCTGCCAAACGCCCAGAGGTTCTGGCCGCCGACGCGGGCCACTTTGGTCTTCATCGCCAGTTCGCCGCGCCAGCGGCCGTAGGTTGCCTTCGCTGGATCTGCTGAGAGGCGGGCCGTGTTTCTCGCGGGGTCCACTTGCTCGAGTCCGGCCAGCACAAGCGGCAGCGCGCGGCCGGAGGGCTGGAAACTCCGATCCGCACCGGTGAGATAGCGCAGTCCGGCAAACGGCCAGTCGAAGACGTTGAAGTCCGCCCACGCGGACTTGGGATTCCAGGCGCGGATCACACCGCTGACAAGGAGGCCGTAGGCGTATTGCCGCTGGGTGAAGTTCTGGTTGCTCTCGAAGGAGAAATTGCCCGAGGCGCGCCAGAAATACTGCGTGCTGAGCCGGGTGGACACGAGCGATTCGATCTCACGCCACACGGGGCTGGCATCCAGCTCCTCGGCCGTGCCCGTGAACTTGGCGGCGGTGACGATAAGCTGCTGCAGGTTCGTCTGCCATTCCGCGGCGCTGATCACGGGCTCGAAGCCACCCTTGGAGCTGAACACGTCGAAGCTCGCGCCCGTGTCGACGAAGTCGTCGGGATTGCGCTTGGGGTCGAAGGCGATGTTGCCCTTGGCGTGGACGGTGAAGCCGAGTGAGAGCGGGTGTCCGATGGAGCTGTCGAGTTCATGTTCCTTGAGGGAGCGCTCGAATGAATACTCCAACCCGAGCGTCGAGTTGCCCGTGCCCTTGGCCTCGAAGGCCTTGAATCGCACGTTGAGCGACGAGAGCACCCCGGCGAGACCATGAGGCTGGCCGGTCGCGTCGGGCCTCCGGCTCCTCACCGCGTCGAGCACCTCGTTCAAGCGATCTGGATCCTTCAGGTCGCGCAGCACCGCTTTTTTGATGACCTCGTCGATCGGAGCGGCCTTGAGCAGATCGAGGACCGACTTGAGATCGGCGGATTCCTGCGTCGAGGCGCCGGGCGCGAGCGCGA
>JANOCA010000381.1:0-3337 GCA_031411915.1 Opitutaceae bacterium | reverse complement strand
GCGGGGTGAGGGCACCCCGCCTACAACAAACAACTCACACCGGCGCGACGCCGAGCCACTCGCGCAGCACGCGCGCATCGGCGCGGAAGAGCTCGACGATGCCGGCCCGTTGCTCGAACGGCACCGGCGCCAGTTTCGTGTGCTCGACATGAATGCAAATCGGCAGCGGCCCGCCGTGCGCGGCAATCACCTGGCTGACGATGTCCTGATTCACGCGGCCCTGGCCGAGCGGCACCTCGACCGGACGATCGCCGTCCCACTTGAAGCTCTTCACGCAGAGCGCGACGGTGCGCGGCGCGAGCAGCTCGACGGCGTTGGGCCAGGCTTGACCCAGCTCGAGCATCACGTGCCGCGTGTCGAAGGCCACGCCGAAGTATTTCGGATCAATGTCGCCGAGGATCAGATCGAGATCCCACGCCGCGGCTCCCGCTGCGGAGCGGCCCGCGTGGATTTGATAGACGGCCTGGATGCCGATCTCGCGACTAGCGGCGGCAAACTCCTTCGCCATGCTGCGGAAACTGGCGATCTGCGTCTTGAGCGGCTGCCCTGCGCGATATTGGAAACCCCGGTGGCGGTATTGCGGGATGCCCAGTTGCTTCGCGGTGCGGAGGGCTTTTTCCCAGTGCGGCTCATCGGGGCGCACCGTGTCGAGCGCGACCCAGAGGATGCGGCGCTTCTTCTTCGCGAGCGCGGCGGCCATCGGCGGCAGTTCGTCGGGCGCCTTCTCCGGCGTGATGTGCCCCTGCTTCCGCAGCGTCAGCTCGAGATCGAGGCCGATCTCGTCGAGCGTCTGCGCCATCTGGTCGGGCGTGTATTTGAGCGGGCCGCCGTTGCCACCGTCGAAGAACCATTTCTCGAGGAGGCCGATGTCGTATTTCACGGGGACCGCAGGCTTCGCGGGCGTTTCGGCGGCGGAGAGCACGGAAGGCAGAAGCGCGGCCGCGGTCGCGAGGCCGGCCCGCGCCAGAAACGCGCGGCGATCAAGGGTATCGGGGGAGGAATTCGGGGGAATCATGTGGAGGAGTCGACTGTGGCTGCCGCCCCACGGGGCGCAACGCCGCAGCGGACGGGCGCGGCCGGGCCTACGCAAACGTGCGTAGATCGCGCGCCACGCCTTGTCAGGGCGAGGCGTTCCCCGCTTCCTCCCGACCTCCCCAAATCCCATGCAACTCCTCCGCCGCCTGTCCGCTTTGTTCCTCGGTCTCATCCTCGCCGCGCCGCTCCTGCCAGCCGCCGATCCGCTCGCGCCCGGCGCACCGGTGGAGTTCAAGCTCTCGCGCTCCCGCGAGGGTGATCTCCGCGCCTCGCCCATCATCATCATCCCCACCGTCTATCTCGAGCTCGGCGTCGCTGGCAAAGTCAGCGCCACCAAGCAGGGCGGCTCCAACACCGTGAAGGCCAAGGCCCACTGGGCCGTCGGCAATCTCGACAAGGCGTTCGCCCAGGCCATCGCGCAGAAAATCGAGGCCGACCTCGTCGCCAAGCTGCGCGCCGCCGGCTACACCGTGAAGACCTACGCCGACATCAAGGACCTCGACGCCATGAAGGCCGTCGGACGCCGCCCGCTCGATCCCGTGTGGGGCGCGCCCGTCGCCAAGAGCGCGCTGCTCGGCGACGCCGCAACGGTCACGATCGCGCCGAGCGACGAGCAGTATTACAAAACCGGCATGGCCTGGGGCACCTTCAACCAGTTCGTGAGCCGCACCAAGAGCGTGCTCGGCGAGGGCACGATTCTCATCCCCACCTTCACCATCGCCGCGCCCCAAGCGTGGGCCACGACCGAGCGTGGCTACAAACGCATCGGCGCCACCGCCCACGTGGCGCCCGGAATGAACCTCACGTCCGCCCGCGCCGAGTTCCTGACCGACAAGGGCTCCGGCGGCTCAATCATGACCAAGGAGCAGATCATCAACATCGGGGAGAAGGTCGGCGAGCTCACCGAGAAGGACACCACCAGCCACTCCGCCAACGCCATCAGCGCCGCCCTCGGCGCGCTCACCGGCACCGGCAGCATCAAGGGCGGGTCCGGCTACTACCACCTCGAGATTGATCGCGCGGCTTACGAGGCTGCCATCCTCCGCGCCGCCCTGCCCTTCAACGCCGTGGTCGCCGAGGCCGCGAAGAAAAAGTAGCCGCGGGCGCCGCGAAACGCCCCGCTGTAGGGCGTCTGTCTTGCAGACGCTTCGGTCCGCAAGCGAGAGCCGCTCAAGGCGTCAGCAAGACTGACGCCCTACGTTCGCCTTGCATTCCTCTCTGGCGCGCCGCGCCGCCGGCCCCGTAGTCTGCGCGCTTCATGAACCTCGTTGTCCTCGACGGCTACGCTCTCAACCCCGGCGACCTGAGCTGGGACGCCCTCCGCGCCCTCGGCCCCTGCACGATCCACGATCGCACGGCGCCGGGCGACATCGTGGCGCGCGCGAAAGACGCGACCGTTGTGCTCACCAACAAGACACCACTCCGCGCCGAGACGCTCGCGCAGCTCCCCGCGCTCCGCTGCATCAGCGTGCTCGCGACGGGCCACAACGTGATCGATTCCGCCGCTGCCCGTGCGCGCGGCATCCCCGTCTGCAACGTCCCGACCTACGGCACGCGCTCCGTCGCACAGCACACCTTCGCGCTCATCCTTGAGTTCACCAACGGCGCCGGCCACCACGCGCAGACCGTGCGCGCGGGCCGCTGGGCCGCGAGCGCCGACTGGTGCTACTGGGATCGCCCGCTGCGCGAGCTCGACGGCCTCACGCTCGGCATCGTCGGCTGGGGCCGCATCGGCCGCGCCGTCGCTGATCTCGGGCGCGCCTTCGGCATGAAAATCCTCGCGCACTCGCGCGGCGACACGCCCGGCGTGGAGCGCGTGACGCTCGACGATCTTTTCCGGCGCAGCGATGTCGTGTCGCTCCACTGCCCGCTCACGCCCGAGACGCAAGGCATGGTCAACGCCGCGCGCCTCGCGCTGATGAAAACCGACGCCCTGCTCGTGAACACGAGCCGCGGCCCGCTCATCGTCGACGCCGATCTCGCCGCCGCGCTCGACGTAGGCCGGATCGCCGGCGCCGCCGTCGATGTGCTGTCCGCCGAGCCGCCCCCCGCCAGCAATCCGTTGCTCACCGCGAAAAACTGCCTCGTCACCCCGCACCTCGCGTGGGCCACGGGCGCCGCCCGCGCACGGCTGATGGACACGACCGTCGCCAACGTCCGCGCCTTTCTCGCCGGCACGCCGCAGAATGTGGTGAACCCGTGAAGGTAGGGCGCGGACTCCGCTCCGCGCCTTTCGCCTCCCGACTGTCATTGCGAGGAGCGAAGCGACGAAGCAATCCAGCTGGATTGCCACGGCGCGCTT
>JANOCA010000380.1:0-3070 GCA_031411915.1 Opitutaceae bacterium | reverse complement strand
GTGTGATCCTCGGCGTAGTCGTAGAGGTTCTGGGCCGAGATGCCGTTGGCCGCGAGCCAGGCGTGTTGTTCAGCGGACAACAGATTGTTCGCGCCGCGCTGGCCCGTCGCAAAGGCGGCGACGGCAGCGTTGTAGATCGCGTGGAAGCGATTTGAGAAATCGAAGTGGTTCATGAGGGACGTGGATCGTGGACGAAGGGAAGCGAACTCATGCGGCGCCGTCTTTTTGGCAAGTGCGCCGACGATTCAATTCGTCCCGGAACGCCATGATGGTGGTCACGACGAGCCCCAATGCCACGGCGGTCAGATCGTCTCCGCTCTGCCAGCGATGGTATAGGTAGGCGCCGACTGCGGCCGACACGGCGAAATGGAGCAACACGCCAATGGTCGCGCCGAGGGCAACGACGACCGGCGGGAATCGATGTCGAAGTGCAGCGATCCTCTGGCGAACGAAGGAGGCGATTCCGATCAGCAACGCGGCTGCGCACAGCAAACCGAAGAGCTTTAGATTCGTGGCGAGGCCATTTCGGCGAACGGACTCAATCGCCCAGCTCGCCGCGACAAACACGACCGCGATGATCGCGGTGACCTTGAGTGTTCGCGCGGTCAGCCACGAGGGGACGAAGCCTTGGAGAAACTCGCGACGAGTGGTGAGTCGATCGGGCATCGCGGAGTTCTCGCATTGTCTCTACGCCGGCCGGAAATCGATCATCCGCTTGAAGCGGTCGACCTGCGCGACGTAGACGCCGAGGCGCGCGTTGAGTTCGTAGCGCTTCTTCCGCTTGCGGCCGATGAGGGCGTTGCCGGCGTCGTTGAGCGAGTAGTAGTCGTCGCCGAGCGCCCCCGTGGCGACGAAGCCGAACGTCATCGACTCGATTAGCTCGATGAAGAAGCCGTTGGCGCGCACATCGGTGATGACGGCATCGAAGCGCGTCTTGGGGGTCTTCTCGAGTTCGCGCTCGAAGAACTCGAGGAGCTTCACCTTCACGCTGTCGCGCTCGGCCTCGGTGCTGTTGACCTCGGTGAGGCTGAGGTGCTCGCCGAGCCGCTCGACGCGCGGGAGATCGTAACCGGCCGCCGCGCCGCCGGAGGATTTGGCGAGGTGGAGCCCGAGCACGCGGTGCACGACGAGATCGGAGTAGCGGCGGATGGGCGAGGTGAAGTGCGTGTAGTCCTTCTTCGCGAGGCCGAAGTGGCCGTCGGGCGTATGGCGGTAGGCGGCCTTCTTCAGGCTGCGGAGGAGCTGCGTGCGCAACGTGTAGCCCTGCGGGTGCGTGTGCAGCACGGCGAGCACGCGCACGAGTTCCTCGCGGCGCGTGAGATCGCCGGCCTTGATGTGGAAGGTGCCGAGCAAATCGCGCAGCTCGGCGAGCTTGGCGGCATCGGGCTCGTCGTGGACGCGGTAAAGCGACGGCGACTTGGTCGTGCGCGTGAGGCGGGCGACGGCCTCGTTGGCGGCGAGCATGAACTCCTCGATGAGCTGGTGGCTCTCGTCCTGCTCGATTTTCTCGAGGCGGTCGGCGTAGCCCTTCTCGTCGACGAAGATTTTCGTCTCGGGCATGTTGAGGTCGAGACTGCCATGGGCCATGCGATCCTTGCGGAGGCGGGCGGCGATTTTCCAGAGAGCGCGGGCCCAGCCCTGCAGGTCGCGCAGCTCCTTCTCGCTCAGCTCGCGGAGGGCGCGGCCGGTCGAGCCGGTTTGGTGCTTCGGCGGCAAGGGTAGATCGCGGATGCGCTGGAGGTCGTCCTCGAACAGGAGCGCATAGGCCTGCTTGTAGGTGAGCCGCTTGCGGCTGCGAATCACGGTGTTGGCAAAGTCCGTGGCGCTGATGCGGCCCTTCTTGTCGAAGGTGAGAAACACGGCCTTGCACAGGCGGTCCTGCGCCTCGACGAGGGAGCAGAGGCCGTTGGAAAGTTTTTCCGGCAGCATCGGCACGACCACCCCGACGAGGTAGGTGGAGTTGCCTCGGCGCTGGGCCTCGCGATCGATCGCGGTGCCGGGGCGCACGTAACTGGAAACGTCGGCGATATGGATGCCCACGCGCACGGCGCCGTGGTCGAGCGTCTCGTAGGAGAGCGCGTCGTCGAAGTCCTTCGCATCGTCGGGGTCGATCGTGAAGACGGGCTTGTCGCGGTAGTCGAGGCGACCGGCGGAGTCGCGCGCGGGCACGCGATCGGGCAGGGCGGCGGCCTCGCGCTCGACATCGGCGGGAAACTGCGTCGCGAGATCGTATTTGAGGAAGATGCCCCGCAGCTCCGCCTGCGGCTCGTGCGTGCGGCCGAGGCGAGAGGTGATGGTGCCGGTGAGCGGATCCTCGCGGCGGCGCCAGGTGCCGAGTTGCACGACCACCTTGTCGCCGGGGCGCGGTGTCGGCGTCAGGTCGCTGTCGGACGGATCCTCGACGCGGATCTCGTAGGCGAAACGCGGATCGTCGGGGACGACGACGTAGCCACGGCGGCTCGCGCGTAGATCGCCGACGAGGGTATCGCGGGCGCGCTCAATCACCCGCACGACCTCGCCGACTTGCTCGCCGGGACGACGGCCCTTGCGCCCACGATGCGCGCGCACGACCACGCGGTCGCCGGGCAGGGCGACGCCGGTGTCCTCGGGGAAGACTTGGAGCGAGGGGCCGTTGGGCTCGTGCTCGAGAATGACGAAGGCCGAGCCGCCTTGGCGGAACTGGATGCGGCCGGCGAGTTCGTTGAGTCGGAGGACGGCGGGCTCAAGACGCCGGCTCTCAAGATCGTCAGGCACAGGCGCGGAGCGAGCGGACGGCGCCGCCGAAACCACAGGCGCCGGAATCGCCAGCGGATCGAAGCCCTTGGGACTGGGCGGGGGCTGGGCGGGACCGCGGCGCGAGGGCGTGAAGACCGCGCGGGCGCCGGTCTGGCGCGGTGCGGCCGCTTTCCCAGCCGGAGTGATGCGGCCGTTGGGCGCGCGGGAAAACTCGCCGCTCTTCAGCAGCAGCCGCACCTCGTGCGTGAGCTGGCCGCGATCCTTTCGGTTGAGTTCGAGGCGGCGGGAGAGCTCAAATTCGTTGGCGGGTGAATATGCGGGGTCGCGGAGGAGT
>JANOCA010000379.1:0-13494 GCA_031411915.1 Opitutaceae bacterium | reverse complement strand
CCGTGCAGACGATGGCGTGGACCTTGTCCTGCCGGATCATCTCGGCGAGGGAGATGCCGAGCTCGGCGGTGGACATGGCGCCGGCGAGGGTAACGAGCATCTTGCCGCCCGCGGCGAGGTGGGTCTCGTAGCCCTTGGCGGCGTCGAGGAGCGCGGCGGCGTTGAAGTGGTGGTAGTTCTTCGCGAGAAATTTCGAGACCGGGCCCTTCTTCGCGGCGAGCGCGGCGTTGATGTCCTCGGGGCGTTTCTTCTGGCGTTTCGCTTTCATACGTGACGCGAAGGTGAGGAAGTCTGCGCGGGAAAAAAGAAAATTCTGCCGGGGCGCGCACATTGAACCCGACAGGAAGGCCGGGAAGAACGAGAAGACTGTGACGGCGCTAGGGTGAGATTGGGGTTCTGCTTCCCGGACTTCCCGTTCTTTCTGTTCATCTCCGATGCTGCCCGCCTTCCTCGCCGCCTTTTTCTTCGCGCTCAATGCCAGCTGCGCGAGCCGCAGCGTGCGCACGCACGGGCCGGTGCGCGCGAACCTCGGGCGCCTCGCGATCGCGACGGTGCTGCTAGGGCTTTTCGCGCACACGGCGGGCGGGGGCTTCGCGAGCGCGAGCGTGCCGTGGTTCGTGGTGAGCGGCGTCATCGGGATGGGCCTCGGCGACCTCGCGGTGTTTGCGGCGCTGCCGCTGCTCGGCTCGCGGCTCACGGTGCTGATGACGCAGTGCCTGGCCGCGCCGATCGCGGCGTTGGGCGAGTGGCTGTGGCTCGGCACGCCGCTCACCGCCGCTCAGATCGCGTGGGGGGCGCTCATCCTCGCGGGCGTGGCGATCGCGATCACGCCGAGCCGGGCGAGTCCGCCGCGCGTGCAGGTGCAGCCGATCGGGTTTCTCTTCGGATTTCTGTCGGCCTGCGGGCAGGGGCTCGGCGCGCTGGTGAGCCGCAAGGGCGTGAATGTCGCCGAGGCCGCGGGCGAGGCGGCGCACAACGCCACCTTCGGGCTCACGGCCGCCTACCAGCGCATCCTCGCCGGACTGATCTTCGTGGTGCTGTGGTTCGTGGTCCTGCGCATCATCGGCCGGCTGCCGGCGACGCCGACCGGGTTCGCGCCGGAGGAACTCAACCGCGGGCGTTGGTGGATGCTCGCCAACGGCCTCGCGGGTCCGGTGCTCGGTGTCGGCTGCTACCAATGGGCACTGGCGACTTCGCCGAGCGGCATCGTGCTGCCGATCGCGGCGACGGCGCCGCTGCTCTCCATCCCGATTGCCTTCTGGCTGGAGGGCGACCGCCCGCCGCGGCGCGCGATCCTCGGCGGCGTGCTGGCGGTGGCGGGCTGCGTGGCGCTGACGGCGGCGCGGTGAAGGTGGGCGGGCGCGTCCCTGCGCCCGCATGGCCCATTGCGATCGAATGCGGGCGCAGGGAGGCGCCCGGCCACCCGGTGGTTGACGCCTCGCCTGCGACCCGGTCTGTTGTCCGGTTCCGATGCTCACCATCGCCGACGTCTCCAAGTCCTACGGCACCCGCGAACTGTTTTCCGAGGTGTCGCTCTTCATCGCGCGCACCGATCGGCTCGGGCTCATCGGGCCCAACGGTGCGGGCAAGTCCACGCTCTTCGGCCTCATCCTCGGCGAGGAGCGGCCCGACACCGGCACCATCGAGTGGGAGCGCGGCGCGGACTTCGGCTTCCTGCCGCAGGAAAGCGCGCCCGCGGGCGAGGAGACGATCCTCCACATCGCCACCAGCGGGAAGAAACTCGAGCCGACCGAGGATGACTTCGACATCGACTACACGCTCGAGCCGCGGGCGAAGAAAATCCTTGCCGGCCTCGGCTTCAAGGAAGGCGACGCCGACAAGCTTGCGAAGACCTTCTCCGGCGGCTGGGTGATGCGCGCGCACCTCGCGCGCCTGCTCGTGGCCGAGCCCGCGCTCCTGCTGCTCGACGAGCCGACCAACCATCTCGATCTCGAGGCGCTGCTGTGGTTCCAGGAATACCTCACGCGCTACCCGGGCGGCCTCGTGGTCATCTCGCACGATCGCGCGTTCCTCAACGCCCTCTGCACCGGCATGCTCGAGCTGCGCGCCGGCACGCTCCACTACTACCACGGCAACTACGACAATTTCCTCCAGGAAAAGGAGGCACGGAAGGGCCAGCAGGCCGCGCTCTTCAAAAACCAGCAGCGCGAAATCGCGCACCTCCAGAAATTCGTCGATCGCTTCGGCGCCAAGGCCTCGATGGCCTCGCGCGCGAAGTCGAAGGAGAAGCAGATCGAGCGCCTTGAGGCCGTCGCCATCGAGGAGCCGCACGAGGAGCTGAAGCGGATCAACTTCAAGTTTCCCCAGCCGCCCCGTTCCGGCCTCAAGGTCATCGAGCTGGAGCACGTGCAGCAGGCCTATGGCGATCACGTCGTCTACCGCGACCTCAACTTCACGGCCGAGCGCAGCCAGCGCATCGTCCTCGTCGGCCCCAACGGCGCCGGCAAGTCCACGTTGCTCAAAATCCTCGCGGGGAACCTCCCCATCCAAGGCGGCACCGTCGAGCTGGGCAGCAATGTCGTCCCCGGTTACTTCGCGCAGAACCGCATGGACAACCTCGACCCGACGCTGACGGTGTTCGAGAACGTGATGTCGCTGCGCACGAACGAGAATCAGCTCACCGAGCAGCAGGCGCGCGCGATCCTCGGGGCGTTTCTTTTCCGGAAGGACGACGTGCACAAGCCCATCGGCGTGCTCTCCGGCGGCGAAAAATCGCGCCTCGCGCTGGCCCGCATCCTCGTGAAGCCGCCGAATCTGCTGCTGATGGACGAGCCGACGACGCACCTCGACATCCAGTCGATCGATTCCCTGATTACCGCGCTCAAGGCCTACGAGGGCACGCTGATCTTCATCTCGCACGATGTGCATTTCATCCGCGCGCTCGCGAGCAACGTGCTCCACGTCCACAGCGGACGCCTCACGCCTTACGCGGGCGACTACGACTACTACCTGGAAAAATCCAAGGCCACCGATGCCCGCTTCGCGCTCACTGCGGGCTTCACCGACGCGCGCCCCGTGCAGCAGAAGGCCGCACCCGCGTCCGCGCCCGCGGCCAAAGCGCCGGCCGCACCGGCTGGAAAAAAATCCACCCCCAACGAAATCCGGAAATTCCGCGAGCACGTCGGCCAGCTGGAGAAAAAAGTCTCTGAGCTGGAGGCGAAGCAGAACGAAATCACCGCGGCCTTGGAGGACCCGGCTTCCTATGCCGACAAGGGCAAGTTTCACCACTTGAACCGCGAGCTGAGCGTGACCGTCGATGAGATCACGGCCGCGACCACGGCGTGGGAAACGGCGGCGACGAAGCTGGCGGAGATGGAAGCGAGCTGAGGCGAGAGCCAGTCGTGGCTGAGGCGTCTCGCCTCAGGGTTTTCGGCCAAGCACGAGGCGAGACGCCTCGTCCACGTCGCGGGCAGGGACGGGCGCCGCCATTTTGCCGGTTTGCCTCCGTGGTGATTTGCCCTTGGCTCCGGCCCTCATGCCCAACGCCCTCGCGCGCGAGAAATCGCCCTACCTGCTCCAGCACGCCGACAACCCCGTGCAGTGGCTGCCGTGGGGCGAGGCGGCGTTTGCGCGGGCCCGCGCGGAGCGGAAGCCGATTTTCCTGAGCATCGGCTATTCGACGTGCCACTGGTGCCACGTGATGGCGCACGAGTCCTTCGAGAGCGAAGCAGTCGCGGAGATCCTCAACGCGCACTTCATCGCCATCAAGGTCGACCGCGAGGAGCGACCGGATGTGGACAAAGTCTATATGGCCTACGTGCAGGCGATGACCGGCCACGGTGGCTGGCCGCTGAGTGCGTGGCTCACGCCGGAGCTGAAGCCCTTCTACGGCGGCACTTATTTTCCGCCCGAAGATCGGCATGGCCGGGCGGGCTTTCCGAAAATCCTCCACGCCATCGCGCAGGGCTGGCGCGACGAGCGGGAGAAATTGGTGGCCGAGGGTGAGCGCGTGATCGCGACGCTGCGGGAACACCACGAGGGCAGGGCGCAGGAAATCGGAGAGAGGGAGAGGGGTGGGGAAGGAGAGAAGGAGAGTTCGGTGGTCGAGGCGGCGGGCACGGCCTTCGAGAAAGGCTTCGAGTATTTCTATGAGTCATTTGACGCCGCCAACGGCGGCTTCGGCGGCGCACCGAAGTTTCCGCGGGCGTCCAATCTGAATTTCCTGTTTCGGATCGCGGCGCTGCAGGGGCTGCATAGCGAGATGGGCGCCGAGGCGGTGCGGCTCGCCGCGGCGACGTTGCGCGCGATGGCGCGCGGCGGCCTGCACGATGCCATCGGCGGCGGCTACCATCGCTACTCGGTGGATGCGGCGTGGTTCGTGCCGCACTTCGAGAAGATGCTCTACGATCAGGCGCAGATCGCGATCAACTGCCTCGAGGCGCGGCAGGCGACGGGCGACGAGCGCTTCGCATGGATGGCGCGCGACATCTTCGACTACGTCGCGCGCGACCTGACTTCAGCGGCGGGCGGATTCTACACGGCGGAGGATGCGGATTCGCTCGTCGCGCACGGGAAGACGGAGCACGCCGAGGGCGCGTTCTACGTTTGGACGGCCGCGGAGCTACGGGCCGCGCTGGGCGGCGACGCGGAGTTTTTCTGCGCGCACTTCGGTGTGGAGGAAAACGGCAACGTGGCCGCGAGCCTCGATCCGCACGCGGAGTTTCGCGGGAAGAACATCCTCGCGCAGCGGCGCACGCTCGCCGAGACGGCCCGGCACTTTTCACTCACGCCCGAGCAGGCCAACGACCGCCTGCTCGCCGCGATCATCCGGCTGCGCGAGGTGCGCGCCGGCCGCCCACGCCCGCTGCTCGACGACAAGATTCTCACCGCGAACAACGGCCTGATGATCTCGGCGTTGGCCCGCGCCCATCAGGTGCTGGGGAGTAGGGACAGACCGCCGGGCCGTCCGTCTGATGCGGCGCGCCCAGCGGTCGCGCCCTACCTCGACGCCGCCCTCCGCGCGGCTGAGTTTGTGGAGCGCGAGCTGTTCGATGCGGTGCGCGGCGTGCTGTTCCGCGGCTGGCGCGAAGGGCGGGGGGCGGCCGAGGGCTTCGCGGAGGACTACGCCTACTTCATCCAAGGCCTGCTCGATCTCCACGAGGCGTCGTTCGACGCGCGGTGGCTGCGCTGGGCGGACCGGTTGCAGACGACGATGGATGAGTTGTTCCTGGACGCCGAGCGGGGCGGTTATTTCAACTCCGCCGCGGGCGATGCGAGCATCTTGCTGCGCCTGAAAGAGGACTACGACGGAGCGGAGCCGGCACCGAGCAGCGTCGCGGCGCTGAACCTCCTCCGACTCGACGCCGCGCTGCCGGATCCGGTGCGGCGGGCGCGCGGCCGCGGCACGATCGAGGCGTTTCGCGCACAGTGGAGCCGCGCGCCGCACGCGATGCCGCAGATGCTGTGCGCCGTGGAGCTGGCGCTCGAGTCGCCGCGCCACGTGGTGATCGCGGGTGATCCCGCGCGGGAGGATTTCCGCGCGCTGGCAGCGGTCATGCATGAATCGCTCGGGCCGCGTCGTGCACTGCTGGCGGCCGATGGCGGCGAGGGCCAGGCATGGCTCGCCTCCCGGGCTCCGTGGATCGCGGAGATGAAGCCTCTCGGCGGTCGGGCGACCGCCTACGTCTGCGAGGATTTCGCGTGCCAGGCACCGGTGACATCGCCGGCGGAGTTGCGCCGGCTCCTGTGGCCTGCGCCCGCGGCCGAGGAAGGCGCATGAGCAAGCCCCGCATTTTGTTCTTCGGCTACAGCGAGGTGGGCTATGAGTGCCTGTCGTTGCTGTTGGAGCGGGGCGACAACGTCGTCGCGCTCATCACGCACGAGGACAACCCCCACGAGAAAATCTCGTTCAAGACCCCGGCCGTCGCCGCGCGCGAAAAAAACCTCCCGGTCTTCACACCTGAGTCGGTGAACACACCCGAGTGGCGCGAGCGCATCGCGGCTCTCGCGCCCGATCTGATCCTCTCCGTCTATTATCGCCACATGATCGGCACCAAGATTCTCGCGCTGCCGCGGCTGGGGGCTTGGAACATGCACGGCTCGCTCCTCCCGAAATATCGCGGCCGGGCGCCGATCAACTGGGCGGTGTTGCACGGGGAGCCGCGGATCGGCATGACGCTCCATCGCATGGTGAAGTCCGCCGACGCCGGCGCGATCGTCGATCAGGGGGGCGTGGACATCGGGCCGCGCGACACGGCGGAGCAGGCGTTTCGCAAGGTCATGCCCTGCGCGCGCGCCGTCCTCGCGCGGCAAATCGACGCTCTGCTGGCCGGCACCGCGCGGGAAACGCCGCAGGATGAGTCGCAGGCGACGTATTTCACCGGCCGCAAACCCGAGGATGGCCGCATCGATTGGGGGCGGACCTCGCGGCAGGTTTTCAACCTCATCCGCGCCGTGACGGATCCGTATCCCGGGGCATTCACCGATGTCGGCGGCGCACGCCTGATGGTGTGGTGGGCGGAGCCTGATTCGCCGGCAACCCAGGGCAGGCGCGGCGCGCCGGGGGAAGTCCTTTGCGTTTCCCCGTTGGTTGTCGCCACCGCCGACGGCGTGTTGGAGCTGACAAAGACCGAGTGGCGCTCCGCGCCTGCGCCGGCACTGCGCGTCGGGCAGACGCTTAAATGACCCAGCCGCCTCCGGCCCTGAACGCTGGGCGTCGAGCGTTAAACGTTGAGCGTTGAGCGTTCCGCTTTTTCGCTCTGCCTCCATGCCCCTTCGCGTCCTCATCCTCGGTGCCAACGGTTTCATCGGCAGCTCGCTCACGCGCGCCATCCTCGAGCAGAAGGACTGGGAGGTTTACGGCATGGACATCGGCTCGCACAAACTCGAGGACAGCCTGGGCAACCCGCGCTTCACGTTCGTCGAGGGCGACATCACAATCAACCGCGAGTGGATCGAGTATCACGTGAAGAAGTGCGACGCCGTCATCCCGCTCGTCGCCATCGCCAACCCGATCCAATACGTGAAGGATCCGCTGCGGGTCTTCGAGTTGGATTTCGAGGCCAACCTCGAGATCGTGCGCAAGTGCGCGAAATACCGGAAGCGCGTCATCTTCCCCTCCACCTCGGAGGTCTACGGCATGTGTCCCGACCGCGAGCTCAACGAGGCGACCAGCCCGCTCGTCTACGGCCCGATCGATCGCCAGCGCTGGATTTACGCGTGCTCGAAGCAGCTCCTCGACCGCGTGATCTACGCCTACGGCGTGCGCGACAATGTGGACTACACGCTCTTCCGCCCCTTCAACTGGATCGGGCCGAAGCTCGACGACGTGATGGAGCCCAAGGAGGGCAGCTCGCGGCTCTTCACGCAGTTCATCTCCAACGTCATTTTCAAGAAGCCGCTCCAGCTGGTGGACGGCGGCAAGCAATCGCGGTCCTTCACCTTCATCGACGACGGCGTCGACGCGCTCCTGCGCATCATCGAGAACAAGGGCGGCTGCGCCTCGCGCCAGATCTTCAACCTGGGCAACCCGCGCAACAACGTGAGCGTGGCGGACCTCGCCGAGATGATCATCGCGGCCTTCGCGGAATTCCCCGAGTATCGCACGCACGCGGCCAAGGCGCGGACAGTCGTGGTGCCGGCGGAGAAATACTTCGGCAGATACTACCAGGACATCCAGACCCGCGTGCCCTCGATTGCCGCCGCCAGAAAACAGCTCGGCTGGGCGCCCAAGGTGAATCTGAAAAAGGCGATTCGATTCACCCTGGACTATCATCTCGCGCACAAGGATTACCGGCTGGAGTAGGCGATGAAAGAAACCAGCCCCACGTCGCACGCGCGCGAGCCTGATGGAACAGCCCAAGCGCTGAGTCTCGTCAGCATACTGTCGACCGGCGTTTTTCTCCTGCCGCTCTTGTTTGTGGCGATGGCAATGCTCATGCGTGCTCACGAGGGAGGCGAACAGTCGATGCTGATGGGATTAGTGTTCATTGTGACGGCGCCGGTCACCACGGTTTGTGCCATAGTCGTGTTCGTGCGGCTTGGGGTTCGGTATGCACGACTCGCGCGCTGGTCGCTGGGACTTTACTGGCTGTCGATGCCAGCAGTCTGGTTGCTGGTTCAGCTACTGGCTTTCTTCGGCATCGGTGGAGCGAAATAGAACGCTCATGCCCATGCGACTCGCGCTGAAAGTCGACGTCGACACCGACCGCGGCACCCGCGAGGGCGTGCCGAATCTTGTCGCGGATTGCCGCGAGGCCGGGGCGCCGGCGTGTTTTCTTTTCTCGCTCGGGCCGGATCAGACGGGGCGGGCGATCACGCGGGTGTTTCGGCCGGGTTTTTTCAGCAAGGTCTCCCGCACAAGCGTCGTCTCGATCTACGGCGTGCGCACGCTGCTCAACGGCACGCTGCTGCCAGCGCCGCACATCGGGCGGCGCAACGCCGACACGATGCGGGCGGTGCGCGACGCGGGCTTCGAGGTCGGCATCCATTGCTACAACCATTACCGCTGGCAGGACCACCTGCAGACGATGGCCCAGGCGGAGGTGGACGCGGAGTTCGACGCCGCGAGGGCGGAGTTCCGCCGTATCTTCGGGGGTGAAGCGCACACGGCGGGCGCGGCCGGCTGGCAGAGCAACGAGCGCAGCCGTGCGGCCTACGAGCGTGCCGGGCTGCTCTACGCGAGCGACACGCGCGGCGGCGCGCCGTTTCTCCCACGGATCGCCGGGAAGATTTTCCGCACGTTGGAAATCCCCAGCACGCTGCCAACGTTCGACGAACTGATGGGCCGTCCGGAATATCCCGACGAGAAAATCGTGCCGCACTATGTGTCGTTGCTGCGCAACGACCGCGTGAACGTCCTGACCATCCACGCCGAGATCGAGGGCATGGGGCGGCGGGGATTATTTCGCGAATTGCTCGCGGGGTGTCGGGCACGCGGCGTGGAGTTCATCCGGCTCGACGACCACGCGCGCGAGCTGTTGGCGAAGCGCGACGTGATTCCGGTGCGCGATCAGGTGATGGCGGGGATTGACGGGCGCTCGGGTCGGGTGGCGGCGCAAGCGGGGTAGGGCGCGGCTTCAGCCCGCCCAGGATGCGCAAAAAACCCTAACCATGGATAGCACGGATTATCACGGATTGATGCACGCTGCGCGGATCTATCCGTGTTCATCGGTGGCATCCGTGGTTCAGCTCCGTCCGATGGAAAGGGCGGGCTGAAGCCGCGCCCTACCGGCCGATGCGGCGGAAGAGCCAGAGCCCGAGCGAGAGGAAGAGGACGTTAGGCAGCCAGAGCAGCAGGTCGGGGCGGAGTTCCGGCTGGCGATCGAGCGCCTTCACCGCGGCGGTGAGGAGGTAGAAGCCGATGACGAGCGCCACGGCGAGGCCGAGGTTGGCGGAGGTCTCGCGGCGCGAGACCTTGATGCCAAGCGGCACGCCGATGATCGCGAAGGTGAGCACCGCGAGGGCGAGGTTGAATTTCTCCTGCACGACAATCGCGAGCTTCATGCGGGAGCGCGCGTGCTCCGCCTGCTTCTCCGGGGCGGGCGTCGCGGCGGCGAGCTCGACCTGCTTGGCGCGGAGACCATCGTAGGTGAGCCAGTCGTCCTTCATCCGCGATTCGCGCTTGCTGTAGCGATCGAGGGAAATCTGGACCTGCTCGGAGCGCTCGACGGAAGGTGCCCTGGGCGATTTGCCGAAGTCCTCCGGGTTCTCGGAGTCGCGCTCCTCGGCCTTCACTTGGAGGAGGGTGGAGATGAGGCTGTTGGTCTTTTCGTCGTAGGTGATGCGGCCGGACTCGGCGCGGACGAGGCGCTTCACGCGTGACTGCGCATCGAGTTCCCAGACCCAGATGTCGCGCAGCACGGGCCCGTCCTTCTCGCGCACGTAAAGGACGTGGCTGGGGAAATCGCGGATGAAGGTCTTGGGCACGATCACGCGCAGCGGATCGGCGCGGATCGCGGCGTCGAACTGGCGGTGGTATTGCACGCGCGCCCAAGGCATCGACTCGAAGTTCACGTAGAGGGCGAGCGCGGCGCACGCTGCGCCGAGCACGAGCACGGGCTGCGCAATCCGGGCGATGCCAATGCCCGCGGCCCGCATCGCGGTGATCTCGCTGTCGGCGGACAGGCGGCCGAGCGTGAGCAGCACGCCGGTGAGCACGCCCATCGGCAGCGCGTAGGAAATCGCAAACGGCAGCAGCAGGCCGACGAGCCGGGCAAACGTGTCGAACTCGAGCTGGCCCGACATCAGCGGCCCGATGAGCTCGCGCACGATGTTGGGCAGCGCCACGACGAAGGCGAAGAGCCCCACGGCCGCCGCGCACGTGAAGAGCACGCTCGTGAAGATGTGGCGGTCGAGGAGGTTCAAGGTGGGTGCGAAAACGCGGGAGGTCTTCGCAGACCCTTCGCGGGCGCACAAGGTTTCAAACGGGTGGGTGGGCCGGCGCGTCCCTGCGCCTGCATGAGTGCGCGCGGGTGGGGCGCAAACGTTGGCGCGCGGGTTCAGCCAAAGAATGCGGGCGCAGGGACGCGCCCGCCCACCCGGCGCAAGGTTCACCCCAAGCCCAGCGAAAGCTGCGGCCCCTCGGCGTCGTGCGCGCCCGCGGGTGTGAGACATTCCGGACCCTCGTGGCGCACATTGCTGACGTGCGGGCTCACGGCGGTGGCGGTCATGGTCGCGGCGTCGGAAGGATGCAGGAGCGCCTGGAGTGCCGCAGGCTCGCTCGGCGCCAGCCACGCGCGGCAGTCGTCCGCGTCGAGCATCACAGGCATGCGGTGATGGATGGGGCGCATGAGCGCGTTCGACTCCGTCGTCACCACGGCGCAGGTCTCAAGCAGGGCGCCGTCGGGCGCGCGCCAGCTTTCCCAGAGGCCGGCGAGGCCGAAAGGCTGCTCATCTTGACGGCGAAACAACCACGGTTGGCGCGCGCGGCCGAGCGCTTTCCACTCGTAGAAGCCGCTCGCCGGGATGACGCACCGGCGGGCGCGGAAGGCGTCGCGGAACGAGGGCTTGGCCGCGACCGTCTCGGCGCGGGCGTTGACGAGCGGATCGCCGTCCGCGGATTTCGCCCACGCGGGCACAAGACCCCAGCGCAGCCGGGTGACTTCGAGGGATGGCGCGATCCCACGGTTGAGTCCGCTCGGGAGGCCTTGGTCAGACGCTTTGGTCCGCACGAGCGGGATATCGGAGCCGGGGGCGATGTTGTAGCGCGAGTGGAATTCCGCCGGCGCCGCGATGCCGAGCCGCGCGAGCACGTCGCGGTAGTGATGCCGGAGGAGGAGAAAGCGGGAGCACATGGGGCCTAGCGGGCGTGGTCGTTTTCCGCCTCGGCCTTGATATGGCGGAGCACGCGCGCGTGAATCACCTGCACAAGCCAATCGCTCCACGACTGCCAGTAAGCAGCGGGCCAGAGGCGTTGTTCATACCATGTGGTGCCTTCAAGCCGCGTGCGGCCACCGGGCAACTCGACCAGCCTGAACTCGCCGCGCCGTGAGAGGAAGAACCCCTCGAGATGCGGCGGGTGCAGGGTGCGATAGGGCGAGAGTTCGCGCATCGGATGCGGCTGCGCCACGACATCGAAAGCCAGTCGCCGCGGCTCGTCCCAAATCGTGATCGGCTCCACGAACGGGCCGGTCGAAAACTCGCAGTGGCGCACGGCGCCCACCCCGCGCCCCTCAATGCGGGCGCGCACCGGATAGGCGATGCCGCTGCGGAAAATCAGTTCGCGCGGGGGCGGCAACTCCGAGAATTCCACGACATGCCGCCACACCACGGGTGGTGGCGCGGCTATTTCTTCGGAGGTCGTCACGCCGAGGAGGGGAGTCCCCCGGGGCGCGCGACTTTCTGCGAGGAGCAAGAGTGGCAGGACTATCCAGGAGGCCGAGTAGAGCGTCGCGCCTGTGCCGTCCCGCCGATCTCGTCGCTCGCGCTGGACGGCGTAGCCCACGATGGCTCCAAACACGGCGAGTGGCAGCGCAAGCGGCGCCGCCATCAGCACGCAGATCACGCCCTCGACCGCCAGCAGCACGAGCCCGATCGCGGCGATGCCCACCACCAGCAGCCCGACGACGATGCACTCGGCCAGCGAGCGCGGCGTGGCGAGCCCGTGCAGACCCGCCCCAAGCAATCCTCCGAAAAACGGCACACCGACGAAAAGCCCCCACCCATAGTGCGTCAGCACCGTGCTGCCCAACGCCACCAGCGCCACGAGCAGCACGGCGGTCAAACCCACCGCCGCCGCCGCGCTGCCGAAGGCGCTGCTGAAAGTGAACATCCGTTGCCACGCCGCGGGGGCCGGCTCGGACCCGCCGGCGCCGTCGGCGGGTCGCGAGGGCAGCAGGCAAAGCGCGAGAAAGAAAGCCAGGTTGACGAAGGGCACGAAGAACAGCGTCACCAACCACAGCGGCCAGCGGACGTCGCGCAGCCGGCGCACGGTGAGCAGCACGCCGATGGCGACGAACGGGAGGCTCATCGCGGCGAGCGCGATTGCCAGTTCGCGATCGTGCTCCCATGCCGATCCGGCGGTAGTCGGCCAGAAATAACTCCACGGCAGCCATGCCCGCTTGGAAAGCGCCGCGGCGATGGCACGGTCGAGATTCCATTTCGCAAAGAAAAGCACGATGCCCCACAGCGCATAGGCGCCGCGGTCCGAACGCCCGCGGCAGAACTCGACGAAACGATTCTCCTGGTTGCCCATCGCCAGACGCTGGCGCTATCCTCTTTGAGAGGCTAGAACAGACTCAGCTGCTCCCCGCCTGCGCGGCGGAAATGCGCGGTGCTGAGCGCGTGGCGGTCCTGGTTGAGCCCGGCGCGGCGCGCGGAGACCTGGAAGAGATCGCGGATTTGTTCGGCGAAGATGCCTTCGCCCTTCATGCGCGCGCCCCACTCGGAGACGTTGAGCTTGCCGCCGCGCAGCTCGCGCACGCGGGCGAGCACGCGCGCCTTCTTCGTGGGCGCATGGTCCTCGAGCCAACGCTCAAAAATCTCCTTCACCGCGTGGGGCAGGCGCAGCACGACGTAGCCGGCGCGCTTCGCGCCTGCGGCGGCCACCGCGTCGAGGATGGCGGGGACCTCGTGGTCGTTGAGGCCGGGGATGATGGGGGCGACCATCGCGCCGACGGGGATGCCGGCATCGGCCAGCTCGCGGATGGCGCGGAGCCGTGCCGCCGGGCGCGAGGCGCGGGGCTCGAGCTTGCCCGCGAGGTCGGCGTCGAGCGACGTGACCGAAACGTAAACGGCGGCGCACCCGTGGCGCGCGAGTTCGCCGAGCACATCGCGGTCGCGCGCGACGAGCGCATTCTTGGTCACGATCGAGATCGGCTGGCGAAACTCGGCGCAGACCTCGAGGCACCCGCGGGTGACACGAAACCGTCGCTCGCACGGCTGGTAGCAGTCGGTCGCGCCGCTCATCGCGATGGACTGCGGCTCCCAGCGCGGCGACGAGAGCTCCCGGCGCAGCAGCTCCGGGGCGCGCAGCTTCACCATGATCTTCGTCTCGAAATCGAGGCCGCTGCTCCAGCCGAGATACTCGTGGTA
>JANOCA010000378.1:0-4676 GCA_031411915.1 Opitutaceae bacterium | reverse complement strand
GGCTGTCGCCGTCGCGCAGCACGCCGAGCGGCTCATGCAATCCGGAAGCGAAGAGCGTGTAGCGGACCTTGTCGGGCGGGCCGAGCACGCCGTCGAGCAGCCAGACCTCACCTTTCCGGATCGCGACGGCGAGTTTGCCGTCGGCCATGAAATCCATGCCGCCCACCTCGAGGGTGAGGCCGTCCCCGGGTTTCCAATTCGCATTGCGTGACGACGTGGGCGAACTCCCCGTGAGGATGGTTTGGAGTTCGTAGCCCTCGGTGGCGGCGAGCGGGAGAGCGGTGACGAGCAAGGCGGCCGAGAGCGAAAGGATGCGTTTCATGGCCACGTGTAGATGAACTCGAGTTGGCCCGGAGTGCTCCGCGCGGTTTCCCGCACGGTGAGCCCAGGCGGGTGCGCGAGCGGGAGGGAACGCAACGCCTCGATATTCCACGTGACGCTCCGCCGCAGGCCGCCGTTTTCGCCCGGCTCGAAACGCTCGGCCACCGACACGCCACCCACCGAGAAGAGAAACGTCGGCACGCCAGCCGCATCGAGCCGGTAGCCTTCGAAGTGGCGCGCGCCACCGGCGTTGTTCGGCGCGGGCCAGGCGAGGGCGGATTCGCCGAGGGGTTTCTCGAAGGGGGCGAAGCGGCTGAACCACGTGCCGTAGGCGTCGAAGAAACGCCCCTTCCACGCGAGCGCCGGCCGGCACTCGCGGCCATCGTAGGCGAGGTGCACTCCCGCCGGGAAGCCGACGAGAATCGCGTGCGTCCCGACCTCGGCCATAAACGTGCGCAACACGATCGGCCGCGAACCCGGGACGAGTTCAAACTCGCGCGCAGAGGTCACGGGAAATCCCTCGGGCAGTCCCTTGCCCTCCCGCGCGAACGCGAGGATCGAGGCGATCTGCCGGTCGGTGTCGCCGCCGAGGACCTCGCGATTCGCGGCTTTTCCGTCGGGCCAGAACGACGGCATTAGCGTCCCGGGCCGATGCGCCGCCGGGTTGATCAGGTAATCGCGCAGCCACCCAGGTTGGAGCCGGCGCGCAAGGTTCGACAGATCGAGCGCGTGAATGCCGAGGGAGGCGCGCTCGCCCCAGCGGTGGCACGTGATGCAGCTCACGCCCCCGAGCGTGCCGAGCAATTTTCGCCCGGCCTCGATGTCGCCCGGCGGCAACGCGGTGGCCGGACGCGCGTCGCAGGTCGCGAGCAGCGCCGGCAGAGCGGCGACCGCGGCGCCATACACCGGCATCTGTGTCTGCAGATACGGGCGCTCGCGGTTTTTCCCGGCCAGAGCTTGCGTGAGCCACTCCGGCTGCAGCTTGCGGCCGATGCCGGTGAGCGGCGGCGGGAAGCGACCGGTGTCGCCGAGAGTATGGTCGCCGAGAAAGTAGGGTTTGCGCGCGGCATCCGGCCCCCCGTGGCCGTCGCGGTCGTGACAGGCCGTGCAATTCAGCGCCGCCAACGTGCCGTGAACGGCTTGCGCGGGCGTGACGGGGGCGGCGCGATCGGCGAGGTAGGCGAGTAGCGCGGTGCGTTGGGCGGAGCTGAGGCCGAACTGGGGAAGGCCCGCCGCGGGTGTGGGGTCGAGGCAGCCGCCGGTGGCGCGCTGGAGGGCGATCGGCTGCACGGCGGGGACTGACGGCAACGTGTGGCAAGCGGCACAACGCGCCGCGGTGACGACTTCGCGACCGCGCGTGGCGAGCGCGGAATTGGCGGGGAAGGGCGGCAGCTTCGGCGCGACCTCGCCATCGCTGCCGGCGATTCCGAGCAAATAGGCGGAGATATCCAGCGCGTCTTGCGCTTCCATTTCGATCCGCGGCATGCGGCCGTCGGGGCGCGTCGCCAAGGGATCGCGCAGGAAGGCGGCGAGGGTGCCGACGTCGTATTTCTCCCCGAGCGCGGGAAACGCCGCGGCGCCGTAGCCGAAATCTCCGGCAGCGGGGCGGCCGTCCGGTGGCGCGTAGTCGGCCCGCGGCGCATGGCAGGCAACGCAGCCGCGGGTGTGGTAAAGAGTCTTCCCCAGTTCCGCGTTGAGGTGGGCGAGCCGCGCCGGCCGCGCCGCGCTCTTGGGCGTGAGGGTGCCGAGAAAGTGGACCACCGCGTCGACGTCGGCCGCGTCGGTTGCGGCCGATAGCTTGGGCATCGAGGTGCCGCTGCGGTGGCGGGCTGGGTCAGCGATAAACGCGCGCAGCCAATCCACGCTGGCCCTCGTCGTCACCGTCGTCAGGTCCGGGCCGCGCCGCGAAGGCAGGCCGGTGTCGCCGCCGTGGCAGTTGACGCAGCCGAGTTCGTTGTAGAGCAAGCGGCCGCCCGCGGCGTCAGGCGTAGCCGCGTGAAAACGCTCGAACCCTGCGAGCCATGGCTCGGCCCGCGCGCCCAGGACACTCAGGAGCGCTGCGAAGCCGAAGCGCAGGCCGCGTCTCACCCGACGACCTCCCGACGGCAGCGTTCGATGTAGTCGCGCGACCGGTTGATCGCGGCGGTGATTTCCGGGACGGTCGGCAGGATCGGAATCCCGCGGGGCGTCGGGTGCATGAAGATTTCCACGAGGCCCGTGTAGCGGATATCGGCCAGCGCCTTGATGACCGGACGATAATCGAGCCCGCCGCCGAAGCCCGGCAATTGGCGCAGCTCGATCTCCTTGGCGACTTTTTGGGAAATGCCCGCCGAGTGCTCCTGGAAATACATGAACGGAATCTGCTTCGCCCCGAGGTCGCGAATCAACGCCGGAAGCTGCTCGATCCACGCGTGCAGATGATGGGGCGCGAGCGCGACGCCGAGGTGGCCGGAGCGGTTGAACTCCGCGAAATAGCGCAGCGAGTCCGGATGGTGGAGGAGCGAACTGCTGTGATTCTCGATCGCGATTGTGACGCCGTTTTCCTCGGCCGCGGCGACGTGGGGCTTCATCCGTTCGAAGAAGCCTTGCATCGCTGGCTTGAGTTCGGAAACCGGCAGCCCCTTCGGACCTCCGCTGCCCGTGACGACAATGCCGCCGCCGAATTTTTTCATCCACTTCATCTCGTCACCGAGTCCCGTGGGACCGAGCGGGTAGCGCGTGCTCACGCCGAGCTTCATGCGATGTTTCGCGAGCAACGCGGCAAAAGCCGCGTCGCCCATTTCAGCGATTTGCTCCCGTTGATTGCCGTGCGGTCGGCACCAAATGTCGATCGCCTCGCCGCCCGTCTTGGCCACTTCGGGCAAGATGACGTCGAGCGGCATTTCGCCATAAAGCGCAGAGGCGAGGATGTAGCGCAGGCGAAACGGCTCGCGCGCAGCGGCGCGGGCGACGCATGGAAGCGTCGCAGCCGCGGCGATCGATTGGAGGAATCTGCGCCGGGGTATCATTGGGAGAAGCAGGGCGGTCAAACGGTCGGGGAACGAGTGACTATGAAGCCGCAGCCCGTGCGGCTTCGAGCATTTTGATCCACGGCCCGAGGTCGTGGCCGTTGTCGCGGTAGGTGCGGCCGGCGAGCTTGATGAAAAACCTGATGTTCTGCGCCCAAAACTCGGGCTGACAAAAAGCTCGCGCCCGCTATCATGATCGAAGCGGTCAGACAGTCTCATCCCCATCCCGACCCCATTGCCCCCATGTTACCCCAAGCTCCGCTCCGTCGCTTTCTTCGTTTCCTATTCGTCGCGCTGGCCGCTGGCGCAGGCGCGCTTCTCGCGCAAACTCAATCACCCGGCGATGCCGGTCAAATCTCCGGGCAGGTGAGCAACGGCGCGACGCGGGCCCTGCTTGAGGGTGCGGCGGTCGAAATCCCCGCGCTCGGTGTGCGCACGCTGACCGACTCGCTGGGGCGGTTTCGGATCGAGCAGCTCCCGGCGGGCAACCATGCCGTGGTCGTGACGTATACCGGGCTGAACCGCGAGGAACGACGGATCGCGGTCACGGCCGGGCAGCACGTGTCGGCTGCGTTCGACCTGGGCTCCGATGTTTACCGGCTGGAAAAATTCAGCGTGGTGGGCGAGCGCGAGGGCAATGCCGCCGCCCTCACCGCCCAGCGCAACGCAGACAGCGTGAAGAGCGTCGTCGCCCTCGACGCCTACGGCAACCTCTCCAACAGCGAGGCGGGCGAGTTGCTCATCCGGCTGCCGGGCATCGCCGGCTCCCTCAACGGCGAGGGCGTCGTGAGCGAGGTGATGGTCCGCGGCACCAATCACACGCTCAACTCCGTCACGGTCGACGGCAACAAGATGGCGAGCTCCGGCGGCATGAACCGGAATTTCCGCACCAACAGCATCCCGGGCGCGTTCTTCGACACGATCGAGGTCACGAAGGCGGCGACGCCCGACATGGATGCGGACTCGCTCGGCGGAAACATCAACATGAAGACCCGCTCGCCGCTCAGCATGAAGGAAAAGCGGCGCATGATCTACCGCTTCGGCGCGAAGTGGGCGCCGCCGTTCTACGATCACAACCCCGCGACGCGGAACCACTCGCTCCACCCGATGACGTCGTTCAGCTATCAGGAGGCCTTCGATGCCTTCGGCGGCGACCGCAACCTGGGCGTGACGTTCAGCATGTTCTACAGCGAGAACGCGGTGTCCGCGATCCAGATGACGCAGGACTACGCCTTCTTCACCACGAGCCCCGCCTACGTGTGGGACTATCGCTCGGCGGATATCTACAACAACCGCCTGAACCGGAGCGCGACCCTGAAGCTCGACTACCGGTTCAGCCCCACCTTC
>JANOCA010000377.1:0-9706 GCA_031411915.1 Opitutaceae bacterium | reverse complement strand
GATACCCGGGCCGGCCAGAACGCGCGGCTCTACATCGGCGGCCTCTCGCGCTGGGAGATCGAGTTTGTCGCACCCGCGATCGCGCCAACCGCACTGAATCTATCCGTCTCACCGTCCGCCACGGTGCAGGCCGGAGCCCCGCTGTCGATCGCGGTGAGCGGGATGGGGCAGCCGCCCTTCAGCTACCAGTGGCTCAAGGATGGCGTCGCGATCCCCGGCGCCACTGCCGCGACGTTCAAACTCGCCGCCGCCACGACCGGCGATGCCGGCACCTACTCGGTCATCGTCTCCAACTCCCTCGGCGCGACGACGAGCGGCGGCATCGCCGTCACTGTGAGCGAACCTACGCCCCCGCCCGAACCTCCGCCGCGGCCGCTCGCCTACCTGTCAAATCTCTCCGTCTTCTCCTACATCGCCGACCCGGCCTCCGCGATCACCCTTGGCTACAACGTGAAGGCCGCCGCGCCCAAGGCGATCGTGCTCCGCGCGCTCGGCCCGGCTCTCGCCCGCCTCGGCGTGGCCGATGGCGTGGAAAACCCGCGGCTTGAAGCCTTCGACGGCGCGGGCGCCCCGCTCGCCGAAAACGACGACTGGCTCGCCGCCGACGCGGAGGCATTCGCCGCCGCCGGCGCCTTTGCGCTGACCGAGGCCAGCGCCGATGCCGCGTTGGCCCTATCGGTGCCTGCGGGTTCGGGCACCGCGCGCGCGCGGGTGACGACCACCGGTTCTGTGCTCGTGGAGCTCTACGATCCCGCCCCCACCCGTGAATCGCGAATCGACAATGTCTCGGCCCGCGCGCGCGTCGGCGGCGGCCCCCGCGCGATGGTCGTCGGCGTCGCCGTGGCGGGCACAGGCACAGCGCGTGTGCTCATCCGGGCGCTCGGCCCGCACCTCGCGCAATTCGGCGTCACCCTGCCGCTCGCGAACCCGATGCTCGAGGTCTTCGATCAGGACGACACCAGGATCGTGGAGAACGACGACTGGGATATCGCGCTGGCGCCCATCTTTCGCGAAGCCGGCGCGACCGATTTGATTGAGGGTAGCCACGATGCGGCCGTCGTCGCCACGGTCACCGCCGGCCGCAGCTACACCATTGAGGTGCGCCGTCGCGACGGCGCCTCCGGCGACGCGCTCATCGAGATCCACGTGCTGCGGTAAGAGCTGATCCGAGGTAGGGCAGGTCTGTGACCTGCCCTTTCACGCTTTACGTGTTCGCGCCAAGGGCGGGTCACAGACCCGCCCGACTTCTACGGCAGCTCGTAGATCTCCACGAGCGCTTCGCCGGTCGCGCCGCCGACGCCCGTGACTTGCGCGGTGTAGGCGCCGGCGGGCGCCGTCACGACCAGCGCCGCGTCGCGGCTCCCGTCGGCCAGATCGAACGCCGCCACCGAGGCGAAGGCCGCGCGTGCCGGCCCCACGCCGCCCTCGGCCCAGTTGTCATTGGCCGCAAACAGCGTGCTGCGTCCGCCTTCGGCGAGGAACAGCTCCACCTTGGGATCGGTTAGCACGCCTGTCACCCCCAGCGCGGAGAGCCGAGGGCCCACGCCGCGAACGAGCAGGCGCTTCGGCACGTTGCCGCTCACGACGAAGCCGGCGATGAGCGCATTTTCGCCCGTGCCGGCGACGTTGCGCGCAGAAAAATTCACGAGGCGGTCGCTGCCGCTCGCCAGCCCCGCATCGTAGATCTCGATTAGCGCGACGCCCGCGCGACCCGCTGTGTCCACGACATGGATCGTGCGCGCTCCGGCGATGGACGCGAGCAGCGCGGCATCGCGGCCCGCCGCGTCGGTAAAGTCGAAGGCGCCGACCGACGCAAACGCGTCGCGCAGCGTGGTGACGCCGCCCGTGGCCCAGTTGTCGTTGCTCGCCACGATTGTGTCCGCGCCGTTCACCGTCGCGTGCAGTTCCAGCCGCGGATCCGGCATCGCGTTGGCGACGCCAAACGCCGTGAGCGCCGGGCCCGCGCCGCGGATGAGCAGTTGCTTCGGCCCGCCAGCCGTCACCACGCCCACGATCAGCGGCGCGCCGCCGGCGCGCGTGCCGCCGCGCACGGACATGTTAACCACCCGGCCGCCCCGGGGCGCATCGACCGCGAGGCGCGCCATCCGGCTCGTGAGCGGGCCGTTGGCATCGCTCACGATCACGGTGTAGTCGCCGGCGTTGGCCGCAGTCGCCGCCGTGATGGGCAGCGTCGCGGCGGTCGCGCCCACCAGCGCGACGCCGTTGCGCCGCCATTGGTAGCGGAGGGCGCCGCTGCCCGTGGCCTGCACGCTGAGCGTGGCGCTGGCGCCGGGCAAAATGGTCTCGCTGGCCGGATGCTCCGCGAATGCGACGGTCTCCGAAATCTCAAGCGGGAAACCCTCCGCCCCCGTGTTCATCATCGTGGTCATGCGGTCAGCCAGCGTGCTCGTGAAAAACTGCCCGTCCGCGATTGTGCCCTCGCCGCGGCCGTAGTGGTAGGGAATCGCGATGCGCGCCTGCAGGTCGAGCGCGGCGTCGACCGCGTCCTGCACACGGAGCATCGTGAAGCCCTGGCCGAGCGGGAGCAGCGCGACGTCGACGGAAAATGTCCTCATCTCCGGGATGCGCTCCGTGTCGCCCGAAGCGTAGACGCGGACGCCGCCGACGTTCAGCACGTAGCCCACGTAGTTCATCACGCGGGGATGCCCGGGATTGGGCCGGACGAGATTATACATCGGGACGGTCTCGACCTCGACGCCGCCGATGGTGAAGCGCTGGCCGGGCGTGACGGCGTTGATGGTGACGCCCGCGGCGGCGAGAGCCGTCGTCAGCGCCGGCACGCCCGCAGGCGACGAGTAGATCACGGTGCCCGGCTTGCGAATACGATTGATGGAAGCGAGCTCCTGATGGTCGCCATGGTTGTGCGTGAGGAGGATGAAGTCCGCATCCGCCGTCGTCGTCGCGGGAATCTGCGCGGGATCGACATAGATGATCGGGCCGCCGGTGACTTCGATTTTGGCGGTGGCGTTGGTGACGGGACCGTTGACGTGGAGCCGGCCGACGACGCGGGCGGAGGTGGACGAGACGAGGAACAGCGCGGCAGCAGCCGCAGCAAGAGAGAGCGGGGTCTTCATCACGGGGAACGAAACGAGGTTGAGGGTGGTGAGGGGGAACCGCCCACGTTGCACGCTCACCCGGCGCGCGCAAGTAGCGGCGAGCATCCCGGTGGTGTGGTAGCCCGCCTCGTGCGAGGCGGGACCGGAGGCACACGCGACTTCGGGCAATCCCGCTTCTCACGAAGCGGGCCACAAGACCGGCGGCCACCGCGGCCCGCCATTACGCCTCGCCGAGCAACCGCCGGAAGCGCGCACGTAATTCACCCGCGTCGCGCACGTGCACCGTCGCCCCGCGCACCTCGATGAGGCCGGCGTCCCGCAGGCGCGCAAAGGTTCGCGAGAGCGTCTCGCTGCTCGTCGCCAGCTCCGCGGCGAGCACGCGCTTGGTCGAGGGCAGGCGCACATCAGCCGCGCCCTCCGGCGGGCAGCGGCGCGCGAGCCAGTTGAGCACGCGCGTCTCCGCATCCTTGAGCGTGAGATCATCGAGCATGCCCACGAGCACGCGCAGGTGCGCGCTCATCGAGCCGAGCATCCGCAGCGCGAGGTCCGGGCGGCCGGCAAGCAGCGCGAGCATCGACTGCTTGGGCAGCAACAGCACGCTGCTCGCCTCGACCGCCCGCGCATCCGCGGGATAGCCGGTCGGCGAGGCCAGCGCCGCCTCGGCAAACGTCTCGCCCGGGCGAAACACATGGATCACCTGCTCGCGCCCCGCCGCGCTCACGCGATGGACATTGATCGCGCCGCTGCGGACGAGGAAGAAGCCCCGCGACGGCTCGCCCTCGCGGAAGAGATATTCGTCCTTTGCGAGAGCGTGGGTCTCCGCGTAGGCCGCGAGCCGCTGCACATCCTCGGGCGGCAGGCCCGAGAATAATTGCGCGCAACGCAGCGACGCCTCCAGGCCCGCGAGGCGCAGCTCGGACGGGAGGGTTTTTTTCGGCACGGCCACCCAGCGACTCAAGGGCCCCGCCCGCGCCTAGTCGCGCCAAAACTTCGCCGACCACGCGCCATCGCCCCGGCGCTCCACCGTGGCCGACCAACCCTCGCTCCTCAGCAGCTCGATGAGCGGCGCCGGCAGAAAGGGCGCAATCACGACCAGCCCCTGGCCGGCGGGCAGCGCCTCCAGCCGCGCGCGAATCACGGCCAGCGGCTCCTTGCCGTCGGCCAGCAGCGAGCGGACATCGAGGGTCTTGAAGATGGTGGCTTGCACGGCGGGAGCTAGGTGTTCCGGCCTCGGCAGCCCGCCTCGGAAAAAGGGGGACGGCCCGCGCTCAAACTCCCGACGGTCCCTGCTCTTCCGAGCCGGGCTGCAGCGGGCACGAGTCTGATCTTGATTTTCATCGGCAGCGGAAAATTCATCGGCGATGGGCCGCGTTCGCAATGACCGCCTGCGCCGCCGCTTCAAGGCCGCCCTCGAGCCCTTCGCGCCGGTGCACGATCTCGCCCTCGGGGTTGAGGATCGTGATCAGGTTGGAGTGGGCGAAACTGCCGCTCGGTTCGCGGCGGAATTTCACGCCCAGCAGCGCGGCGAGTTCGCTCACCGCATCCTTGCCGCCGTGCAGCAGCGTCCAGGCGCCGTCGAGCGCACGCTGGCGCCGGTAGTCCGCGAGCGCCGCAGGCGTGTCGCGCTCGGTGTCGAACGACACGAGCACGAACGCCACCTTGTCGCGCAGCTCCGCCGGCAGCCGGCCGCGCAGCGCCTGCATGTCCGTCACGAGCCGCGGGCAGGCGTAGCCGCAGGAGGCGAAGAACATCGCGAGCACCACAGGCCGACCGCGCAGCGCCGCGAGCGCGACGGGCCGGTCCGCGTCGTCGCGAAACGTCGCGTCGAGCTGGTAAATTGAGCGCGCGGAGATCGGGCCGGCAGACGGCGGCGCCTCCTTGCAGCAGTCCTCCTTGGGTGCCGGGGCGGCCAGCGCGGCGGAGACAAGGAGAAGCGTGCTGAGACAGACGATGATTTTCATGGCAAAGGCAGATCTTGCGCGCAGCGGAAGCCGAGCGCGGTGGTGGTGTGGCGGGCCGTGAGCGAGGAGCGCAGCGCGAGCCGCATGAACGCCGCGTAGTCGCCCGGATCCCGCGAGCTTACGGCGCCCGCGCCGCAGAAAAGATCGCGGTTGAGGCCGCTGTCGGCGCGCGACTCGCCGGTGACCATCGCGGTCGAGAAATCCTCGACCCACTCCCAGATGAGTCCGTGCAGGCCGCGCACGCCGTGGAAGTCGGGTCGCGCCGATTGCGTGTCGGGCAGAATCGCCGGCACGGGCCGCGACAGCCAGTGCTGCACGGCGCGCGTGTGCTCGGGATCGTTCTTCCCGTCGGGTCGCGTGAAGCCGGCGGAGGCCGCCAGCTCCCACTCGGCCGTGGTCGGCAGGCGCTTGCCGGCCCAGCGCGCGTAGGCGCGCGCCGCGAACCACGACACCCGCACCACCGGCGCGCCTGGCGGCGCCAGCGGCCCCAGCTCAAGGTCGCCGGCCCAGTGCCCGAGATACGACTCATCGGTGAAAAGCGGGCTCACCTGCGACCGACGCCACTTGGGCTGTTCGGTCACGAAGCGGAGGAAGTCCGCATTCGTCACCGCCTGCTCGTCGAGGGCGAACGCCGCGACCGCCACGCGCTCCGGCTCGCCCGCGGCGCGCAGCGGCGGCGCGTAGTCGCCGGCGGGGATGCGGAGCATCTCGGCGGTGTGACCGGCCACCACGGCGAACCACACGGTCGCGAGGCTGAGCAGCAGTTTCATGGCGAGGATTCCTGCGGGGCGTTCACTTCGCCTCGTTGCGCACGACCTTCACCTGCGCCGCGGTGAAGGCGTCGCCGGTGTTGCCCCAGGTGTTGAAGACATAGGTGAGCACGTCGGCTGTCTGCTGATCCGTGAGCGCGGCCTCCTGCGGCGGCATGACGCTGTCGTAGGTCTTGCCGTTGACGGTCACCTTGCCGGTCATGCCCTTGAGCACGGTGCGGATGGCGCGTTCGCGGTCGGCGAGCATGTAGTCGGCCTTGGCGAGCGGCGGGAAGACATTGGGCAGGCCGTTGCCGTCGGCCTGGTGGCAGGCGAAGCAGAGGCCCATGTAAACCTGCTTTCCCTTCTCGATCTGCGCCTCCTTGGTGAGGCCGGCGATCACGGGATTGGCCTTCATCTCGGCGGCGATGCGCGTCTGCAGCTCGGCCTCGCGGCGCGCAGCCTCGGAGCCCGCCGCGGCCTGCGCGCCGAGATACACCGCGTCGATCTCCTTGCCCGAATAGATCACGCGGTTCTCGGGACCGTCGACCTTGAGCATGCCAAGCGCGCCCTTGTTGAAGGCCCGCGAGAGCGAGTGATCCACCAGGATGAACGTGCCCGGGACCTCGACCTTGAAGTCCACGATCGTCGAGCCGCCGGCGGGCACCATCGTGGTCTGCACGTTCTCCTGCACGAACTTCGTGCCGCCCTCCGGCCAGACCTTGTCGAAAATCTCGCCGATGACGTGGAACGATGAGGTGAGGTTGGGCCCGCCCACGCCGAAGTAGATCCGCACCTTTTCGCCGACCTTGGCCGTGATGGCCTTGTCACCCACGAGGGAGCCGACAGCGCCGTTGAAAAGCACATACGGCGGGCGCTCGTCGATCGACTTGGCGAGGTCGAAGGCCTGGAGGCCCTCCTCGCCGTAGCGGCCGGTCGTGTAGAACTCCCCCTGCATCACGTAGAACTCGCGGTCCACCGGAGGCATGCCCTCCTTGGGCTCGACGAGGATCAGGCCATACATGCCGTTGCCGATGTGCATGGGCACGGGCGCGGTCGCGCAGTGATAGACGTAGAGCCCGGCGTTGAGCGCCTGGAAGGTGAACTTCGAGGCGTGGCCCGGCGCCGTGAACGTCGCCGCCGCGCCGCCGCCCGCGCCGGTGACGGCATGGAGGTCGATGTTGTGCGGCACCTTCGAACTCGGGTGGTTCTCGAGGTGAAACTCGACGACATCGCCCTCGCGGATGCGGATGAACGAGCCCGGCACGCTGCCGCCGTAGGTCCAGAAGGTGTATTCGACGCCGTCCGCCAGCCGCGCGACGAATTCGCGCACCTCCAGATGCACGACGACGCGCGCCGAGTGTTTCCGCGTGATGGCCGGCGGAACCTTGGGTGGTGACGTGAGCACGGCCTCCTCGACGGGCAGCGCGAGCACGGCGGCCGGGAGAATCACCGGGCCTTTCGCCGCCTCGGTGCCCTCGGCGGCGTGGAGCGGCGCGCGCGGCAGCGCGAGCGCGAGCAGAAAGGATGAGCTGAGGACAAGTGAAGCGGTTTTCATGTGAGCGAGCGTTTGGTGTCACCGCACACTCTACATGTTCCACCCCCGACGCGCCTTGATGCGCATCAAGCTTCGCGGTTGATCGCCTCGGCGTGACGCAGCCCGAGCAGCACGAGCTCGGGCACGATCTCGTCGAAGAGATTTTCGGGTTCCAGCAGCCCCGCGAACCCGCCGGTGCCGACCACGAATGGCCGCTCGCCGGCGAATGCCTCGCGCGCGAGTTCCTCGAGCAGGCGCCGGATCGCGCCGGCGTGGCCGTGGTAGATGCCCGACTGGATGCTCTCGATCGTCGAGCGCCCGAGCGCCGCGGCCGGTCGCAGGATCTCGACGGTGGGGAGCTTGGCCGTGCGGCCGGCGAGCATCTCGATGGAGATGCCCACGCCCGGCAGAATCGCGCCGCCCAGGTAGTCGCCGGCGGCGGTGACCACGTCGAACGTCGTCGCCGTGCCGCAGTCCACCACGATCAGGTTGCCCGCCGGCCGGCGCAGCGCCGCGGCCATCGCGCCCGCGATGCGATCGGCGCCGACTTCCTGCGGGTTGCGGTATTTGACGCGGAGGCCCGTCTTCACGCCGGCCTGCAGCACGAAGGGATCGCAGCGGAAATACTTCGTGCACGCGCCGCGCACGGGAAAGAGCGCCGGCGGCACCACCGAGCAAATCGACGCGCGCGTGATCGCGCGCGGGTCGACGCCGTTCTCGCGCAGCACGGCGGCGAAGAAGACGCCGAGCTCGTCGGCCGAGCCGAGCGGGTGCGTCGTCTTGCGGAACTGGCAGCGCAGAGCGTCGCCATCGAAGGCTCCGCCGTGGATTTGGGAATTTCCTATGTCGAGGGTGAGCAGCATGGAGAGGATTTTGCGCGTCTCAGCCGCCGCGCGCGAGCAGTCTCCGCTCCAGCGCCGGCCCGATGACCGCACGGTCCTCGCACCATTCGACCGGCTCGGCGCGCTCCCAGAGCCGCGCGGGGAACGCGCCCGCCCCGCCTTTTTGCGCGAGGTCGTTTTGCACTACGAGGTCGACCGCGCCGCCCGCGAACATCGCGTCGATCGCCGCGCCGATCTCCGCCTCGCTCGCCCCGCTGGTCAGCTTGAATCCCACCACGCACACATCTCGCCGCCGGCTCCGCGCCCGGATCGAATCCAGCAGCTTAGGATTGGTTTTCAGCCGCAGGATCGGCGCCGCGCCCGAGGCCAGCTTTCCACCCGCCGCGAGCGGCTGCCCGTCCGCGGTCTCAATCGCCGCGACCGAGAAATCGGCCACCGCCGCCGCGTGGATCACCGCATCGAAATCGTGCCCGCCCAGCTCCGCTTCCAGCGCCGCCCCCAAATCCGCCGTCGTGACAAACGTCGCCTCCGCGGTCGCGCCGCGCGCCGCCCGCGCCGTGCGCGCCCGCAGCAGGCGCACCTCGTGCCCGCTGCGCGCGAGATGTTCCGCAATCAACGCCCCCGTCTCGCCCGTGCTCGTGTTGGTGATCGCGCGCACCGCATCGATGGGCTCCGCCGTGCCGCCGCTCGTCACCAGCACACGCAGCCGCCGCGACGGCCGCGCCACCGCGGACTCCACCGCCGCGACGATCTCCGCCGGTTCCGCCAGCCGCCCCATCCCCACTTCGCCGCAGGCCGTGCGGCCCACGCCCACTTCGATCCAGCGCACGCCCCAGCTCGTGAGCGTCGTCACAGAAGCCCGGGTGGCGGGGTGCGCCCACATCGCCGGGTTCATCGCCGGCGCCACGAGCAGCGGTTTGCGCCAGTCGTGCGCCAGCACAAGCGCGCCCGCCAGGTCGTCCGCCAGCCCCGCCGCGAGGCGGTTGAGCGTGTTTGCCGTCGCCGGGCACACCACCGTCGCGTCGGCCCACCGGGCGAGTTCCAGGTGCGCGAGCGCCTCGCCCCGCGCAAAGAGGTCCCCCGCCACCGCCGCGCCGGTGAGGCCCTCGAACGTCGCCGCACCGACAAACCGCAGCGCGCTCTCCGTCGCGACCACGCGCACGCGGTGACCGCGTTGGACCAGCTGCGAGATCGCCTCGCACGCCTTGTAGGCCGCGATCGAGCCCGTCACGACGAAGAGCAGGTTAGAGCCGGACATTGTCGATGAGCCGCACCCCCTCGAGCCGGACAGCCCCGAGCCGCACACCCCCGTGATCCTCGATGTAGTCCACCTCGAACCCGAGCGTGCGCAGCGTGACCACGGCCTCCGCGGCCGAACGCGCGAGACGCAGCGCGCGGGGGAACTCCGCCGCGCGTTGGCGGCCTTCGGGCGAGAGACGCCGGTTGCGCGAGCTCATCGCGAGGCCATCGGCGTCGCGCACCGTCGGGCATGCGACGATCTCACAGGGCAGAAAGAACTCCGCGGCCATGAGCCGCACGA
>JANOCA010000376.1:0-14214 GCA_031411915.1 Opitutaceae bacterium | reverse complement strand
CGGTGGTGGCGTTGACCGTGAGGCCCGCCGGCAGACTGGTGGCCGCGTAGGACGTAGGCGAGTTGGTCGCGACGATCTGGTAGCTGTAGGGCGTGCCGACGTTGCCGGTGCCCGTGGCGCTAGTCACGACCGGAGAGCCCGTCGCCCCGCCGCCGGTCACCGTGACGGTGACGGTCGTCACCGCACTCGTGCCGGCGGCGTTGGTGGCGGTGAAGGAAAACGTGAACGTGCCCGCGGCCGTGAACGTGCCCGTGACCAAGCCCGAGCCCGGGCTGATGGCGACGGGGGCGTTGCCACCGGTGTTGGTGTAGGAGGTGGCGGCGGGACTGGTGGTGATTTGGTAAACGAAGGGCTGGCCGACGGTCGCGACGATTTGGGTTTGGCTCGTGATGGCGGGATTGCCGGTGCCGCCGCCGCCCCCGCCGCCACCGCTGACGGTGAAGGTGCCGGTCTTGGTGGCGGGCACGCCGTCGGCCGTCATCGAAAACGCGCCGGGGATCAGCGCCGCGGGTTGCGGCACGAGCGTGAGCAGCACGGGGGAACCCGAGACCAAGTAGCCGTTGAGCCGGATCACGGTGGCTCCGTTCTGCGTCTGGGCCGTGTAGGTGCCGGAGTAGAGGGTCGGATTGCCCTGTGCGATCGGCATCGTGTAGGTCGTCGCCGTGAACGTGATCGAGAAGATGCCCGTGCCTTGGAAAGGCGGGAGGACTACGACGCTGTTCAGTGTGATCGTCTTGCCGGGCAGGCTGGCGGGCGCGATGTCGGAGGCGGTTGCGCTTTGGGCGAGGACGGGCGGCGAGGCGGCGAAGCCGAGAAGGAGGGCGGCGACCGGCGTGAGCCGGTGCAGGCAGCGAAGGAGAAGGGCGGATAATTTCATGGTGGAGCGAGTCCCGTAGCATAACCGGAAATCGTCGCGCCGTCGTTACGCGGACTCACGTATGGCCCGGCGCGTCCGTCCCGCGCGGGTAAATCCCCGCTACTCGGCCCGCAAGGGCGCCGTGCCGTCAGCAAACTCCGCCCCGAGGCGGGCGCCGGGCAAGACCGCGGCGCGGCGCGTCACGGGCCGGCCCTCCGCGTCGCGCACAATGGCGAAACCGCGGTTGAGCACGGAGCGCGGACTCGCCGCCTGGAGGCGCTTCCACAGGGAAAGGAGCCGCTGCGACTCGGCCTGCACGCGTAGCTCGGGTGACACCCGCGCGAGGGCCGCGCGCAGCTCACCCAGCCGCTCACGGCGCACCTGCGCGCCGTGTCGCAGCGCCGCGCCGAGGCGATTCGTGAGATCATCGAGCCGGAGCCAGCCCTGCTCGATTTGCGCGGCCGGCGCGAGCAGGCGCAGGCGTGAGCGCGCGTGGTCGAGCCGCTCGGCGGCGGCGGCGGCGGCGTTTTCGACGGAGGCCGTCATCGCCGCGTCGGCCTGCCGCGCGCGCTCCACGCCATCGACGAAGCGGCTCGTGATCAGCTCCGCCGCGGCGCTCGGCGTCTCCGCGCGCACATCGGCCGCAAAATCGCACAGCGTGAAATCGATCTCGTGCCCGACCGCCGAGAGGATCGGCACGGGGCACGCGGCGACGGCGCGGACCAGCGCCTCCTCGTTGAACGCCCACAGGTCCTCGAGGCTCCCGCCGCCGCGCCCAATCACGAGGAGGTCGAAGATGTTTTCCGCCGCCGCGAGCCGCAGCATCTCGATCATCTCGGCGGCGGCGCCCTCGCCCTGGACCTTGGCGGGCAGCACGACGACCCGCCCGCGCCAGCCGCGCCGGATCACGATGCGCAGGAAATCCTGCACCGCCGCGCCGGTGGGCGACGTGATGAAGCCCACGCACGCCGGCAGCGCGGGGAGCGCCCGCTTCTTTTCGGCCGCGAAGAGTCCCTCGGCCGCGAGCCGCGCCTTCAGCGCCTCGAATTCCCGCTGCAACCGCCCCACGCCGTCGTCGATCACGAGTCGCACGATGAGCTGATACTGCCCGCGCGCCTCATACACGCTCACCTCGCCGTAAACGACGACCTGCAGGCCGTCGCGCAGCTTCACCGTCTGCCGGAGCGCATCGCCGCGAAACATCACCGCGCCGAGCTGCGCGCCCGCGTCCTTCAGCGAAAAATAGACGTGCCCGCTCGCCTGCGCGCGGAGGTTCGACACCTCGCCGCGCACCCACGTCGGCTTGATGCCCGACTCGAGCAGCGATTTCACGCGCCGCGTGAATTCGCTCACGCTCTCGGCGCGCGGCGCGTCGGCCTCGGGTTCAGGCTTCACGTTTCGCGATCCGGCGCCGCACGATCTGGACCACGACGACCGCCACCACGATGAGGCCGAGCACGGCGCCCATTTTCCCGAAATGGCCCTCGCGCGCGGCCTTGCCCAGCAGCACGAACGAAAGCGCGAGCGGCATCACCGCGAGCCACGACACCAGCAGGTAGAGCCGGAACGGCACCTCGGCCAGCCCGAGCACGTAGCTCTGCAGGAAGAACGGCGGCCCGGGCGTGAGCCGCACCACGAGCGTGACGCTCAGGGCGTTGCTATTCGTGACGCGCGGCACCGAGTAGCCGTAGCGCGCGACGAGTTTGGTGAGCATCGGCCGCAACGCATAGCGCGCGAGCCAGTAGGTGATCGCGATGTTGGCCGCGATCGAGACGCCGACCGCCACGATCACGCCCGGTATCGTCAGCTGCGGGGCAAATGCCTCGCCCGCCACCAAGGTGAACGCCGACATCGGCGCGCCCACCGCCGGCAGCAGCGCCATGCCGGTGAAAAAGACCCACGGCCCCAGATCGCGGATGAAAGCGATGAACTGGTCGAGCCAGGCCACCATGCGCGCGAGCCCCACCTCGCGCAGCAGCAACCCGCCGATGATTGCCAGCACAACGGCCGCGATCACGAGCTTCAGGACGGGCAGTTTGCGGGCCGGCGGCGGCGTGGTTTCCAACGACATCGCCGGAGCCTGCCGGGCTGCGAGCGCCACCGTCAAGACCTCCGCCCGCGCGATTCCTTGGTTGTCATTGCGAGGAGCGTAGCGACGAAGCAATCCAGCTGAAATTTCAGATGGATTGCCGCGCACGGCTGCGCCGGGCTCGCACTGACAAACAAAACTTAACCCGCCCCGGTTGTGGTCTGGAGCTTGCGGCGTGAAGGACGCGGCTCTCTCATCACGGCCTCGATGACGCGCGCCGCCTCTCCCGCCCCGATGCTCGTCGGCGCGCTGTGGGCCGCCGGGCTCGGCGGCCTCGCGCTCATCACGCTCGTGAGCCCCGGCGCCACGCGCATGCACGCGTGGCCGTGGACATTCGCGCTGGCGGCGGCGGTGATCGCGCCCGTCGCGCTGCTGGTGATGCGCGCCTTCGACCCGCGGGCGCCGCTCGCGTTGCCCGCGCGGCCCTGGATGATCGCCGTCCTTTTCGCCGCCGCGGCGATTCTCGCGTCGGCGCTGGCGAGTCCGTATCGCGGGCCGAGCCTGCAAGGAACCGCGCCGCTGCTGGGCGGGCTGGCGTTTTTCTTGGTGATGTTCGACTGGCTCCACCGCGAGCCGGTGCGCGCCGACCGGAGGCGCGGGCAACTCCTGCCCCTCCTCGCGATTTCCCTGATCGGGGTCGCCGCCGTGAGCCTCGCGATGTGGCTGGCCTGGCGACCGGCGCGGGGCCTCGGCGAGGCGCTGGCCATCCGCAACGCCTACCCGCTCGGCCACTCCAACTACACGGCCGGCCTCGCGCTGCTGCTGCTGCCGTGCGCCGTCGGCCTCCTGCGCCGCGGGGATCAAGCTTCGCGGGTGACGGGCCTGCTCGGGGCGCTGCTGGGTCTCGGGCTCCTTTTCACCAGCGGCAGCCGGGCCGGCGTGATTGGGCTGGCGGCGCTCGCGGTCGCCGGGTTGCTCGCGGCGCCTTTGGCTCCGAAAAAGAAGCTGGTCATCGCGCTCGCGCTTCTCGCCGCGGGGGCGGTCTTCGTCGCGGCCAATCCCCGCACGCGCGCATTTTTCGCTCCCGCCGACCCGGCGGCCGCGCCCAACATCAGCAATGTTCAGCGAGCCGCCATGCTCACCGCCGGGGGGCGGATGGGGCTCGATCGGCCTTTGCTCGGCTGGGGTCCGGGGACGGTGCCGCTGGCTTATCCACGCTATCGCGCCGGGCTCGACGGCGGAGTGGAAAACGCGCTGCAGCTCCACAGCGCGCCCGCGCAGCTGTGGGCCGAACTTGGCGCGGTCGGCGTGGCCGCGGCGCTTGCGTTGCTGGTGCTGGCCGGTCGCGCAGCGCGTGCGCAACCGGTCGCGGCGATCGCGCTTGCCGGCTACTGGGCCTTCGCGCTCTTCGACTGGCAGCTCGACGTGCCCGTGTTCGCCTTCGTCCTCGCGACCCTGGCCGCGCTGCTTGCCCCGCCGCGCGCCGCGCCGGCCTCGGCGGCCAGTGCGCGTGCGCTTGGCGGTCTCGCGCTCGTGGGCCTTGCGCTCATCGCCGCTCTCGGTCACCGCGATCCTGCTCCCGAACTCAACGCCCGCGCGCTCGCGCTCACGGTGGAGCGCACCGCGGAGAAGGATGCCCGCGCTGTCGTGCTCCTGCGCGAGTCGCTCGCTTCCAACCCCGACCAGGAGATCGCGCACTTCAATCTCGGGTGGCTCCTGGTCCTCTCCGATCCGATCGCGGCGGAGAAACACTTCCGCGCCGCGGCGCGCCTCGTGCCCGACAAGGGCGGCGTCTATTTCGGCCTCGGCCTCGCGCTCCTCAACCAGGCGCGCAGCGACCTTGCCGCGCGCGCCTTTGCGCTCGAGGGCCTCAACGACCCGGCGTTTTTCGCGTCCCCCTACTGGCGCGATCCCGCGATCGTGGCGCTGCGCGAGGCGACGGCGGCGAGCTTTTCCGCTTTGGTCGGTCGCACCCAAGCTCTCGTTTCCGCGCGCTCGTGGACCGCGGCGCAACTCGGTCGCGTGGCGCCGCTCGCGCCCGGCCGCGTGCCGGAGGGCCCCGAGCGCGCCTACCGTCGCGAGCGCCCCGGCTACCCCGTGCTGATGCGCAACCTCGACCTCGGTGCGCCCCTCGATGTCTTCGTTGTGCGGGAAATCGTCGCGCCGCCTGATTCCGCCGCGGCGCCGCTCCCGCCGAAAGGCTGGCTCCCTTCGCCCGTGCTCGTCGAGTTGCTCGATTCCTCCGTGCCCGCCATTCCGAAATCGTAATTCATAAATCATAGATCGAAAATTCCGTCCGTGCCCCGCGCCGCCAATCCCCTCCGCGAAACCATCCTGCCGCTGACGCTCCTCGCCGGGGACATCGTCGCGGCGTTTGGCGGTCTCTCGCTCGGCTACTGGTTCCGCTACGAATCGGCGCTCGCGCAGCTCGGCGTGGCCGTGCCCGACGCCGACTACCGCACCTACCTGCCGCTGCTGTTACTTGGTGTGGGCCTGCTGATCGTGTCGTTTGCGCAGCTCGGCCTCTACGACACGCGGCTGCTCCTCCGCCGCTACCAGAGCCTCAACGTGATTCTCAAGGGCGCGGCGCTCTGGCTCGTCGCCTACCTCGGCGTCTCGCTCGTCCTGAAATTCGATCCGCCGATCTCGCGGCTCTTCGTGCTGGTCGCGTTTGTGTGCGTCGTCGCCACGCTCGGCGTGTGGCGCTCGCTCGCCTACCGCGTGATTTCGCGCGGCGCGCTGGTGGGAAAACTCCGCCGCCGGGTCGCGCTCCTCGGCTGGAACGAGCACGCCGCCGCCCTCGCCGCCGAGATCGCGCGCGACTCCGCCCACCCGTTTGCCCTCAGCGGCGTCATCACCCTCGACCCCGCGGATCGCCTCTCCCCATCTCCGTCTCTCCCTCTCTCCGTCTCTCCGTCATCAGCCGGTCCCGCCCCGCTCGGCGACGTCCACGAACTCGACGCCATCCTCGCCCGCGAGGCGATCGACGTCGTGATCCTCACGCGCCTCGATCGGCCGCGCGCCGAGGTGCAGCGCATCGTCGAGACCTGCGAGCGCGCCTACGTCGAGTGGAAGATCGTGCCGGGCGCCTTCGATATTTTCCTGAGCGGCCTGCACCTCCAGACCATCGGCCGCGTGCCCGTGCTCGGCGTCGAGGAGCTGGCGATCCGCCGGCTCTTCAACCGCGCGCTCAAGCGCCTCGTCGATCTCATCGGCGCGTCCGTGGGCCTCGTCGTCTCCGCGCCGCTCATCGCACTCCTTGCCGTGCTGATCAAACGCGAGTCGCCGGGCGGACCGGTTTTCTTCGGGCAGCAGCGCGTCGGCGCCGGCCACCGCCCGATCACCATGTGGAAGCTGCGCAGCATGGCGCCCGACGCCGCCGCGAGCGACGCCGCGCGCCAGAGCACCGCGCGCGACGACCCGCGTGTGCTGCGCATCGGCGGCTTCATGCGCCGCTGGAACCTCGACGAGCTCCCGCAGTTCTGGAACGTCCTCCGCGGCGACATGAGCCTCGTCGGCCCGCGCCCCGAGCGGCCGTTTCACGTCGACCGTCTCTCCGGCGAAATCCCGCACTACCTCCCGCGCCACCTCGCCAAGCCCGGCATGACCGGCTGGGCCCAGATCAACGGCCTCCGCGGCGACACCGACCTCGCCGCCCGCGTGCAGCACGACATCTACTACATCGAGAACTGGAGCGTGTGGCTCGACTTCCAGATCATGCTGCTGACCTTCGCGCGGTGGCGGAGCCGGAATGCCTACTGAGTTCCGAGCAAAGCTCTTGTGCCCCGCGACAGCGGCCCCATCGGCTGCTCCGGCTGCATCGAGGGCGGCAGTGCCCCTTTCATCCGCGGATCGTCGAGCACGGTGCGCACGGCGGCGATATTGGGGTGCGGAATGAGGAGCAGCGGCTGGCCGGCGAACACGGCTGCGTCACCGCTCGCCTGATAGGCGCGCATCAGGCGCACGGGCGCCTCGCGGTCGCGCGCGCGCGGGAGCACGAGGCCGCGCATCACTTCGGCCGAGAGACCAACCCAGCCGGCGAGCAGAAACGCGCCCCATGCGCTCGCGACCAGCGCGGCCAGTGGACGGCGCGGCGAGAGGGTTTCGCGGGCCAGCGTCACGGCTGCCCAAAGATTGGCGAGCGGCAGCAGCACGATGAAGTCGACGTAGCGCGACGGCAGTCCGCTCGCGAGTTCCGCGCTCCCGCCGCGCGCCCATGCCGTCACCAGCGCGATTGCGACGCTCCAGCCGCCGAGCAGCACGATGAAGTCCTCACCGCGCGCGGCTGTGCGCCGCCGCGCCAGTCGTAGTCCCAGGAGCAGCAGCAACGGCGCGTTGACCAAAATTGCGGCGAGCGGCGTCTGCGCGTGCGGCCAGCCGAGCACGCGTCCGGCCGCGGCGAGAAATTCACCCAGCCCGTGTGCCTGCAATTTCGCGTGATCAGGCACCTCCACGCGCAGCATCAAAGCCAGCGCCAGCAGCAGCGCGGCGATCCCCGCGTCACTCCATGCAATGCGCCGTCGTTCGATCGCGCGCAGCAACGCGCGCCCAAGCAACGCCACGGGCGCGAGCGCCGCGGGCCCCATGGCGAACAGCCCGGCGATGCCCACCAGCGCGCCGATCGCTCTGCGTGGGGGCGACGCGGCCTCCGCGCCGAGCAGGCGCAGCGCGATCATCGAGAAGCCAAGCGCGAAGTAGGCGTGCGACTCGATCCCCCAGAGCACGTTGTGCCACGAGAGATGCGGCAGGAACGCCACTGCGACCACCGCTGACACCACCACGCGTCCGCGCAGCGAAAACTCCTTTGCCACCGCCCACACCAAGCCGGCTGCGCACGCGGCGCGCAGCACTGCGATGGCCACGAGCTGCACGAGCGGGTCCCACTGGCCGTTGACCGTGAAGAGCCCGAGGTTGAGCAGGTGCGTCCAGAGGATGCGGTGCTCGTTGAACGCCTGCACCAGGCCGCTGAAGGTCAGCGTGCCATCGCGCCACGCCGGGTAGAGCCACTGGCCCTCGATGTTCCATTGGTCGTGAAACGGAATATCGGTGCCGCACGCCGCGACGAGCACCAGCTGGGGGACGAGCACCGCCAAGAACACCGCGGCCGCCGTAACAGCGTTGGCAAATCTCCCGCTCATGCCGACGTCCCTTTGCCTTTGTATTTCGTAGGGCTCGACCTTGGTCGATGCCCGGTTGGCGTTGCCCGTGAACAGGCCTGAGCAAGCTCAGGCCCTACGTTCCATATGCTACCGGACGTCGTCCTCATAGCGGTCGCACTCGCCGGTGCCCGCTTAGCCGGGCTTTCAGTCGTGCCACGCGTTTCCATGCGCCGAACGCCAGCGTGTATTTCCAGCGCACGAGCGCCGAGCCGCGCGGGTTGAAGTGCTTCAGGTAAACGTCGCGGTTCGCATCAAATATCGCCTGCGACATGGAATCGAAATCGCGCGCCACGCTCACACCCTTCAGGTGTGTGATCCGCGCGCGGCCGTCGTAGATGATCTTCCAGCCGGCGCGCGCCACGCGGATGCACAGGTCGAGGTCGTCGCCATACATGAAGAAGCGCTCGTCAAACACCGCGCCGTCGGGCGCGACCTCGGCGAGCGCACGTCGCGACGCGAGCATGAACGCCCCGTTTATGGCGCCGACCACATGCACGCCGTCGGCGGAGAGATGAGTGAGGTTGTAGCCGGAAAAAAACGCTGTGCGCGGAAACACCGCCGCCAGCCCGCTCGCGCGGCAGAAGCCGTCCCAGAGCGTCGGGACCGAGCGGCGGCAGGCGAGGTCCATCGAGCCGTCGGCGAGTTCGAGTCGCGGCGAGATGAGACCGATGCGGGGATCGGCGCGGAGCTGCGCGAGGCAGTGCGTGAGCGCGGTGTCGTTGCAGACCGTGTCGGGGTTGAGGAAAAGCACGAACTCGCCGCGCGTGCGGGCGTAGCCGCGGTTGTTGGCGCGACCGAAGCCGAGGTTCTCCGGCGCGGGCAGGTAATCCACGTGCTGGAAATCCCGTCGCGCGATCTCGCCGGTGCCGTCGCCGGGCGAGTTGTCCACGACCACGACCTCGACGGCGCGGCCCTCGATCATTCGCGGCAACGAGCCCAGGCACGCGCCGATCTCGTCGCGCGATTTGTAGGCGACGATGATGATCGAGAGGAGTGGCAACTCCGGCGTGGACACGCCCCGACCGTGCGAAATGCTTTTTTGAAACGCAATGTCCCACGCGCCGACCCTCAGCGTCATCGTCGTCTGCAAGAACCCCGGCGCCCGGCTGCACGCCGCGCTCGGGAGTGTCTGGGCGCAGCGCGATGTCGCACTCGAATTGATTGTGGTCGACGGCGGCTCGACCGATGGCACGCGCGCCTGGCTCGAATCGCAGCGATCGCGCATTGCCACGCTGATCGCGGAGCCGGATCGCGGCGTCTATGACGCCATGAACAAAGGCGTGGCCGCCGCGCGCGCCGAGTGGATCTATTTTCTCGGCGCCGACGATCGGATCGCGGGCGACACCGTATTTAGCACGGCGCTTACCTGGACGCGGCAGACCGAGTCGGGCGTGGTGGCTGGCGAGGCGGTGTTTGCCGATGGGCGCGTTTATCGGTTCACGACGGATTTCGCGCCGCTTGCGCGGAACTTCGTGCATCATCAGGCGGCGCTCTACCGGCGTTCGCTCTTCGCCGAGAACGGCGGCTTCGATATCCGTTTTGCCGTGATGGCTGACTACGAATTCAACCTGCGGCTTTGGAAGCATCGGGTGCGCTTCAAGCCCATCCCGCTGCGCCTCGCCGAGTGTGGCACCGGTGGCCTGAGCGACCGCGGTGCTTGGCGCGGCTATCGCGAGGAAATCACGGCGCGTCATCGGCATTTCCCGGCGTGGCGCTGCGCTCTGTGGGACGTGCTGTCGGTCGCACGTTGCCTGCGGAAGAACACGGTCCGCATTTTTTCTCGCTCTCATGGCTGAATCCCTCCGGCAAAAACTCCAGCGCGGCGCCAACGCCCTGCTGCACCCGCTCGGCCTTCACCTCGCGCGGGCCGACCGCGCCTTCGAGATGGACGGCCTCCTCGCCCGCGCCGCCGAGCGCGGCCCCGCGATCGCGACGTGGATCGATGTGGGCGCATCCGACGGCGTATGGTCGTTGCGTGCGCGGCGGCATTTCCCGCGCGCGAAGTTCCTGCTGTTCGAGCCGCTGGCTGAGCACGCCGCCGCACTTGCCGCGCTCGAACGGAGCCACGGCTTCGCGCACGTCGCCGCGGCCGCCGGCGCCGCGCCAGGCGAGATCGCGTTTGCCATTGATCCGCAGCTCGACGGCAGCGGCGTCGCCGCGCCGGGTGCTGCCGGCACGCGCGCCGTGCCCGCCGAGACAATCGATCGAGCCGTGCAACTGCGAAACCTCTCCGGTCCCTTCGGGATCAAGCTCGACACGCACGGCCACGAGTTGCCCGTGCTCGCCGGCGCGGCGCGCACGCTGGAGTCGGCCGTGCTGCTCGTGATCGAGGCCGACAATTTCCCTCTTACGCCCGGCTGCCTGCGATTCCACGAACTCTGCGCCTGGCTCGAGGCGCGCAGTTTCCGCTGCCTCGATCTCGCCGACCCGATGCGCCGGCCGCGTGATGGCGCGCTTTGGCAGATGGACCTCGCGTTCGTCCGCGGGGACCATCCGGCGTTCGCGACAAAGACCTACGACTGACCGCCCCGCTCGAGCAGTTCATCGAACGTCACGAACCCGTGCCGCGCAAGGCGCTCGGCGTAGATCGCGACATTGGCCCAGCGGAAGCGCCGCCGCGCGCGGCGCAAGTCGGCGGCGGGTAGCGCCGCGAGGAGCCCGAGTTTATCATCCACGCGCGCACGCTCCGCGATCATGGCGGCGCGGTTCTTCGTCGCCTGTCCGGCGCGCAGCCGAAACGCGGCGACTTCACGCCGGGTTGCGCAGGAGAAAGAAACTCCGCGCACGCAGGCTCGCGCCAAGAACTCGGAGTCCCCGCAGAACCGAAACGCCGCATCGAAACCGCCGATCGCATCGAACGCGGCGCGCGTCGCGACCGTGCCGTGTTGGTAAACTGGCTCGAGCCGTTGCGCGTAGAGCGCGCGGTTCAGCTCCGGCGCCGGGGAGATTGGGATGGCGCCGAGTCGCCGGCCGCGCGCATCGATGAGGCGCACGCCACCATACGCAATCAGCGGCCGTGAGCGTTCGGCAGCTGACGAAACGGCGCGGGCAATGGCGCTGAAATCGCGCAGCAGCACGTCGTCATCATTGAGGTAGGTGAACGCGTCCCAATCAGGCAGCGCCGCGAGCCCTGCATTGATCGCGGCATACATCCCGCCGCCGGGCTCGGCCACGATGGTCGTGCGGGGAAACTTCGCCGCGAGCGCGGCGACTGCGCCGGCGGGCGCGACGAGCATGTGAGCGGCGCCCGGCGCATGCGTCGCGACGCTCACGACGGTTTCCGCGAGCCAGGGCGATTCGCCGAGCGTGGGCGTGACGACGAGAAGTCTCATCCTAAAAAAACCGGGAGGGTTTCGCCTGCGAGTTTCGCCTGCACCAATCCCAGGCAATGCAGTCCTTTTGACCGCGGATTACACGGATGGCGCGGATAAAACCATCCGCGAAATCAGCGTAATCCGCGGTCAACGGATCGGATGAATTGGCTCCGTGCCCTTTGTGTCTTCGTGGGTCCACTGGTTTTCAGTTTTTTGCTCCGCTCCGCCATCTCCGGCGATACCAGCCCATCGCGCGGCCCGAGAAACGCCCGAGGCCAAATCGCCCCGCGATCCACTGCGAGCCGGCGCGCCACCAGAATTGGCCCCAGAAAAGTCGCAGCAGCGCGATGTGCCACTCGCCCAGCGACGCCCGCCACCCGCGTTGCGCGATCGCGAAGTCCGGCAATCGGGCGCGAATCTCGATCTCCGCACTTTCGAGCGCCGTCCAATACTCCCCGTAGATCCGGGAGCGCAGACGACGCGGCATGATGCCGTATTCGAGCTGTCCGGAGTCGAACCACGCGGCGCTGATGCGCTTGAATTGCGCGAAGTGAAAGACAACGAGGGGCGCATCGTCGACGCGCACGCCATCAGCGGCGCCGAATGTGAAACGATGCCGCGCCCAGTTCCACGGCGCGGTGTTGATGCCCGGGTGCGCGCACTCAACCACGCCGTCGAACCGAGCCGGCCACGCATCGAGGTATTTTTGGTCGCCGAAGTGTTCGCCATCGGCGCTCAGCGCCGTCGAGGCGAGGCACTGCTCGCGCCACCAATCCACGCACGCGCGCCCGGTGGTGTCGCGTCGGAACGCGACGACGCCGACGTTGAAGCGCCCGTAGCGCGCCGAGTCGTCGTGCCACGCCGGGTAGCGGTGCGGCGTGATGAGCACAGAGTGCCCGCCGAGTTCTTTCCAGATCGGTGCGGGGTCGGAGAAAAAAAACAAATCGGCGTCGAGATACGCGAGACGCTGGATTTTGTGGTCCGCCTCGAGGAGATGCCTCACGAGGCACGGCGTAAGCGCGAAGATGAACTCGGTCCGCGAGCGGGTCGCGCGCACCGCCGCCAGCTCAGGATCCGCGGCGAGCAGCGCAGCGAGATCAACGACGAGCAGCCGTTCGCCGCCGATGGCGCGGAGCACGGCGGCGGTGTCCGCGTCGAGCGCGAGCACCGTGAGCCGCGCCTGCGGATCGCGCGCCGCGAGCGAGCGCCACAGCGCCAGCCCCTGCGCGAGGTAGCCGCGATCAAAGTAGGTGCAGGTGTGGTTCACGCTTTGCGGGCGAGCACGACGTTATCCAGGTAGAAATCCTCGCTGCGCGGCGTGACGAGCCGCACCAGGGCGCCGAGCAGGTTGATGGGCGCGATGAGCACGAGCTGCGTCGCGAGGTTCACCCACTTGCTGCGCGTCTGCACGATCTTGAACAGCCACGCGCTGGCGAGCTGCGCCACTGCGCCGAAGTCCGCCATGCTCTTCCGCTGCTCGACGATCACAAAGCCGTTTCGCTCCAGCAGTGCGCGCAGGCCGAACGACGAATAGCGCCCGAAGTCGTGCGGCTGCTCGTGCTCGTCCCACAGGAATGGCACCGCGAGCAACAGCGTGCCGCCCGGCCGCAGCACACGGCGGATTTCACCCAGAAAGTTTTCCGGGGTGAAGACATGCTCGAGCACCTGCGAGCAGAGCACGGCGTCGAACGCGACGTCGGGCAACGGGAACGCGCCGCCGTCGTAGAACACGTCGGCCGCGCCCACGCGGCGCGTGAAGGCGTTGTCGATGTCGAGGCCGGTGTAGCGCGCGGCGGGGACGAGCGCGCGGTAGGGTTTGTTGCCGCAGCCGACATCAAGCAGGTCGCCTGTCAGCGCCGGGAAGTGCCGGCGGAGCTCGTTGAGCAGGCCGCGCCGCGCGAACCAGAACGGGTTGATCAGCAGGCCGAGCCAGGTCGGCTGATATTGTTCGCGCCACCAGCGGGCGCGCAGGGAAGCGAGGCTCATGGGGTTTTCCTTTCGAGCAGGAGACCGCGGTGCGAGGCGTCGATGTCGGCCTCATCGTCGGTCGTCCACTCCTCGACGATTCTCCAGTCGTGCGCGAAGGCCGCGAGCAGCGACGCGCGATCGAAAAACCAGCACGGGTAGCTCGCGTCGTAGATCACGGGCGGCACGTGTTGCACGGTCAGCCGATCCCGGCCGCGCGCAACGAAGCCCGTGCGATCGATGATCACGTGGCGGAACGGCCGGGCCAGTGCGGCGGCCAGCAGAGCGCGGGGATTTTCCAAATACGGCAGCACGCTGGAGAGCAGCAGCACGTCGGGACGTTCCGTCGCCCAGCATTCATCGAGAGTGGCGAAGAAGCGCAGCCGTCCCGTCGTGAATTCCCTCCGCCCCGCCGCGACGAGCGCCGGCTGCTCGATCACCGACCAGCTCACTTCGGCGAGATCGCCCAGCCACGGGCGGTGCTGCCACCACGTGCTGCCGAGCGCGCCGCCAAAGTCGGCGACGCGCAGTCTCCCGCCGTGCGCCGCCGCGGCGTGGCGGAGCGCGCGGAGCAGCGGGGCGTTGGCCGCGGGTTCGGCAAACAGGACCGTGTCGCGCTCCCATGCGGCCTGGCCGTCGCGCACCGCGCGCGCGGCTGCGATCGTTTTTTCCGCGATGGCGGGATCCGCATAGCCGCGCGAGGCGCGTTGCGCCTCGGTCCAGGAGGCGAAATCGCCTTGGTAGATCGGGGGGCGCACGAGGCGGCGGAGCGCGCGGCGCAACGGGCGCGGGACGAGCTGGCGGAGGGCGGCCTTCATTGTAGGCCCAGTTTGCCGAGCAGACGGCGCACGCGGCTGCGCCAGCCGGGAGGAGGATTTGCGGCGGACCAGA
>JANOCA010000375.1:0-3365 GCA_031411915.1 Opitutaceae bacterium | reverse complement strand
CGGCGGCGTGTGCGCGGTGAGCAGCGCGCCGATGTCGGTGCCATCCCACTTCAGATCGCGTTCGGGGCGGTAGGCGGCGAAGGCCGCGAAGGTGGGCATCCAATCGGTGATGTGCGCGGGCGCGGTGACTTTGCCGGGCTTGGCGCGGCCGGGCCACGAGACGAGCGTGACGACGCGCGTTCCGCCTTCGTAGAGGCTGCCTTTTTCGCCACGCCAGGGGGCGTTGTTGCCAGTGAGCTTGCCGGAGGGGCAGTCGTCGGACGGGTAAGTGCGGTCGTTGTTCTCGACCGTGCTGCCCCCGTTGTCGCTCGTGAAAACGAGGAGCGTGTTGCCGCGCTTGCCGGTGCGCTCGAGCGCGGCGACGATGCGGCCCACGGCGTCGTCGAGGTGCATCACGCACGCGGCATAGTGGCGCGCGACCTCACCGGTGATCGCGGCGGGCACGCGCGCGAGCCACTCGGCGGGCTCCTTGATCGGCAGGTGCACGGCGGTGAACGGCACGTAGAGGAAAAACGGCGCGGCGCCACGGCCCTCGATCCACTTCACCGCTTCGGCGGCGAGGAGGTCCGTCACGTGGCCCGGCTCGTCGATCAGTTTTTCGTTGCGGTGCCAGGTGTCGACCCAGGGGCCCTGCTTGTATTTGTGGCCGTAGGGGCTGACGCCGCCCGCGAGGGAGCCGTAGGAGTGATCGAAACCGAAGTGATTCGGGCCCTGCGACGGGAGCGAGCCGAGGTGCCATTTGCCGACGAGCGCGGTGTCGTAGCCACGGGTCTTGAGCGCGCGGGGGAGCGTGACGGTGTCCCACGGAAGGGCGCGGTCGTTTGTTGGAGTGGTGACGCCGAAGCGGCTCCAGCAACGGCCGGTGAGGAGGCCGGCGCGCGTGGGGCTGCACACGGGCGCGACGTAGTGCGCGCCGAGCTCGAGGCCCTCGCGCGCGAGCCGGTCGAGGTGCGGCGTCGGGGCGTTGCCGCCGTGAAACGCGACATCGGCCCACCCGAGGTCATCGGCGATGATAAAGACAATGTTGGGCGGTGGCTGCGCGGTCGCGCCGTGGAGGCAGCGCGCGGCCAGGCTGACGAGGAGGACGAGGAGGCGCGAAAAATTCCGGTGGTTCATGGTCGGGGGAAAGCGGCGGGAGTTCTCTGCGGGGCGGTGAGCGAGGTAGCGCGGGCTGAGGCATCACGCTACCTCAGACCCCCGATCCACGAGCGCAGCAAGGCCGCGCCCTCGGGATCCATCTGCGTGCTGCCGATGAGCGGCATGCGGCCGCCCTCCTTCAGCGTGAAGCGGTGGAAGAGTTCCGAGCGCTCCGGCGCGCCGGGCATGATGATGCGCGAATCCGGGTCGAGCAGCGGCACGAGGGGCTTGCGGCCGACGAGGCCGGTGCGATCGAGCGGCACCGTCTCCACGAGCTGAAATTGCCCGCGGCCGCCCACGCCGCCGGGGCGGTGGCAGTGCGCGCAGTTGATGTCGAGGTAGGAGCGCGCGCGGGCGTCGAGCGCCGCGGCAATGTCGTGCGGCCCGGTGCGGCGCGGCCATTTCGCGGGCGCGCCCACCTGCGCGGGTTTGAGCAGGCCGGTCTCGGCGAGCGCAACGATCTGGTTCTCGACGCGGCGGCCGAGCGGCGTGAAGTCCGCCTCGCGGTTGAGCTGCGCGGTCGTGAGGCCGAGGGTGTGCCGCGTCGCCGCGCTGTGGCAGATCGTGCACTCGGCGCGCGGCGCAAAGCGCCAGGTGCGATCCGCGAGGCCGGGCACGGGGCGCGTCGCGCCTTCGGCGCGCACGAGCTCGGCGTCGTCCTGTGCGGCGTTCCACGCGTAGGTGCGGAAGCTCCACGCGCTGTTTTCGCGAAACATCACCTGCGTCTCGACGCGCCGCGGGCCGAAGCCCGTGGGAATCTCCAGGGTGCGCGCGACGGCGCTGCCGTCCGGGAGCGCCCAATGGTGGTTGCTGGCGGCGTCAATGGTGAGTGATTGCCACGCGGAGACGGCGAGCAGGCGGCGGGCGCGCGCGCCGTCGGCCCACGGCTCGGCGTTGAGCGCGTAGGGCACGACGCCGGGCGCGGCCGTGTGCGCCGCGGTCGAGGCGAAGAGCCCCGTCTCGCTCAGCTTCGCGGGAAATTCCCGGACGGGCGCGTCCTCGTCGATGGCGTTGGCGACGAGCTTGGTGAGATTGCCGTTTTCGTGGCACATCAGGATCTCGCCGCTGCGATCCTGCATGAAGCCGAGGACAGACGCGGCGCCGTCGGCGATGCGGCGGTAGTGTTGCGGCGCGGCGCCGTCCCACTTGAACGCCCACACGCCGCCCGTCACGTAGTCGCCGAAAATATAGTGGCCGATGAGCGCGGGAAACTTGACGCCCGTGTAGACGAGCCCGCCGATTACGGAGCGCGCCTCCGAATGCGGCAGCTCGATTACGGGCGGCGTCAGCGCAGGCGCGGGGCCGGCGAGCGGGCGGTGGCGCTTGAACGGATGCGAGCCCTCGAACGTGCTCCAGCCGTAGTTCGCGCCGCGGCGCACGAGGTGGACGCTCTCCCACGCGTCGTCGCCGTTGTCGGCCGTCCAGAGATCGCCCGTGGGGCCGAACGCGAGGCGCCACGGGTTGCGCAGGCCGTAGGCCCAGATTTCCGGGATGACGCCGGGCCGGCCGACGAACGGATTGTCGGGCGGCACGGCGTAATTTTTTCCCGGATCGGCCTTGTCGATGTCGAGCCGCAGCACGCCGCCCGAGATGAGATCGACGCGCTGGCCCATGTCCTGCGGATCGCCGGGCGCGCTCCGGTCACCGGTGGAAACGTAGAGCATCCCGTCGGGCCCGAACGCGATCTCGCCGCCGTTGTGGCCGTCGCTCGGCCAGCGGAGCAGCACCTTCTCGCTCGTGGGATCGGCCTGTGGGGGATCGAGGCGCGTGACGGTGAAGCGCGCGAGGGTGTTCTCGGCGGGCTTGGGCTCGCGGCGATTCCAGAGCGCGTAGATGTGCGGCACCGCGGGGAAGCGCGGGTGGAACGCAATCGAGAAGGCTTGGAGCCGCTGGCCGGTGTGTTTCGCGAGATCAAGGAACGGGTCGGGCTTGAGCGCGGCGCCGGGGCGGTGGGGGAAAGTCCACGCGACGCCGTTGAGGTTGAACACAAGCAGGCGCTCAGGCGCGGTGCCGTCGGCCGCGGGCACGGGGCGCAGCGTCGCGAGCCCGCTGAGGCCCGGCGCCGGAAACGCCGGCTTCACACTGAACGGCAGCGGCGTGCCGCCGGTGCCCCGGAGCTTTTGATCGGACCAGCGCGGGAGCGGCTGGCCGCGCGCGGCGACGGCGGGCGCGGGCGGAATCGCGTCGGCCGAGAGCGCGAGCGTGCGGTCGGTGAAGGTGTAGCGGCG
>JANOCA010000374.1:0-2693 GCA_031411915.1 Opitutaceae bacterium | reverse complement strand
GCGAGGCGCTCGGCCTGCGCATGGACAAACGTGTCGTTGAGCAGATAAAGCGCCTGCAACGGCGTCGTGCTGATCGGCCGCGCGGGCGTGCTCGTCGAGGGATCGGCGCCGTCGAAGATCGCGAGATACGGGTGGCGCTGGATGCGCTGCGTCATGAGATACACGCTGCGCCGCTCGCTTTCGTAGACCGACTTGAACGGGTTGTGCTGCGTGTATTTCCATTCGTGCGCGGGCGGAAACGGATGCGCGCCCGCCGGCGTGAGATCGAGGTTCCCGCCGAGCGCGAGCATCGCGTCGCGGATCGCCTCGGCCTCGAGGCGGCGGCGCGGGAAGCTCGCGAGCAGATCATTTCCCGGATCGCGCGTGAGCGCAGCCTCGCTGCGCGCGGAAGCGAGCCGGTAGGTGCGAGAGAGCATGATGACGCGATGCATCGCCTTCACCGACCAGCCGCCCTCGCGGAAACGCGTCGCGAGCCAATCGAGCAGCTCGGGATGCGTGGGCGCCTTGCCCTGCTTGCCGAAATCATTCGGAGTCGCGACGAGCCCGCGGCCGAAATGGTGCTGCCAGATGCGATTCGCCATCACGCGCGCGGCGAGCGGATTCTCCGGCCCAAGAATCCAATCGGCGAGCTGCGCGCGCCCGCTCGTCGCCGCGCCCGCGGGCAGCGCCGCGCCGCCGAGCACGGTCAGGAAACGCCGGGGAACAACCTCACCCGGCCGCGCCGGATCGCCGCGCTGTTGCAACGGCGTGTCGCCCGGCTGAGCGCCTTCGGCCACGGCGTAGGCCGTCTCGAACGGCAGCGCCGAGGTCGCGAGTTCCTTCTCCGCCTTCTCGGCCGCCTTGAGCTTCTCCTGCACGGCGGCCTTCTCGTCGGCGGCGATGTCTTTCAGCTTCGCCTTGAGCTGGTTCACTTCCTTGTTGAGCCGCACGAGCTCCGCGTCGCGCGCGAGGATCGCCGCCACCGCGGCGGCTTGCTCACCGGGCGGCACGAGCGGCACGAAGTCCCGCTGGCGCTTGTCGAGCTCGATGCCCGGCCATGGGTAGCGCGTGCTGTTGAACACGCCGTAGAGCGCGTAGTAGTCGCGCGCCTCGATCGGATCGAACTTGTGGTCGTGGCAACGCGCGCAGCTCACGGTGAGGCCGAGGAAACTGCGCCCAAGGTTGTCGATCGTGTCCTCGATCGTGAGGTGCTGCGGGTAGTCGTCCACGCGCGAGCCGAAGCGGCGGGCATTCGCGAGGTAGCCCGTCGCGATCAGGCGTTCGTGCCGCTCCGCCAGCGTGGCGCCGCCGCGGAGATCGCCGGCGAGCTGGTCGCGCACGAACTCGTCGTAAGGCAGATCGCGATTGAAGGCCGCAATCACCCAGTCGCGGTAACGGTGGATCTGCGGCACCGGGTAGTCGGAGTTGTCGCCCGCCGTGTCGGCGTAGCGCACGACGTCGAGCCAGTGCCGGCCCCAACGCTCGCCGTAGCGCGGCGAGGCCAGCAGCCGATCCACCACCCGCGCAAAAGCACCGGCCGATTGGTCCGCCAGGAACGCCGCCGTCTCTTCCGGCGTCGGCGGCAGCCCGGTGAGGTCGAAGGACGCGCGGCGCAACAACGCGCGTTTGTCGGCGTCGGCCGCAGGCGCGAGTTGCGCGGCCTCGAGCTTCGCGAGCACGAAGCGATCGATCTCGTTCGCCGGCCAGCGCGCGTCGCGCACCGCGGGCGCGGCGGGCCGGGCGAGCGGACGCAACGACCACCATTCGCGCGCCTTGGCCCAGTCGATTTCGTTTTTCGTCTTCGCGGCGGCGGCGACTTCGCCCGTGCGCGGATCGGGCGCACCCAGCCGGACCCACGTCTCGAAATCCGCGATCACATGCGGCGGCAGCTTTTTCTTCGGCGGCATCGCGAGGTCCTCGCTCGCATGGCGCAGCGCCTGCACAATCAGGCTCGCCTCGGGATCCCCCGGCGCGATCGCGGGGCCGGTGAAGCCGCCCTCGCGCACGCCCGCCGCGGCGTCGAGCACGAGGCCGCCCTTGATTTTTTTCGCGCCGGCGCTGTGGCACTCGTAGCAGTTGTCCGCGAGCACCGGCCGGATCTTCGCCTCGAAAAATGCAATCTGATCGGGCGTCGCCTCGCGGGCAAACTCCGCCGCGGCCGGCGCCGGCACCGGCCCCTCCCCGGCCCAGATTTCGAGACCGGAGAGGTTGCACGCGCCGTGGCTCGCGCCTTTCGCCGAGACCTTGAGCTTGCCGTCGACACTCTCGGCCCGCCATGGCCCGAGGCGTTTCCACATGCCGGCGGTGCCACTGTGGAACTTCGCGAGCACGACCTGGCCGTTGACCAGCAGATCGAACTGCTCGTCGTGGTTGTCCTCCCACACGTAAAGCACGACCTGATGCGGCCCCGCGGCGAGGCCGCCGACCTCGAGGTCCACCTTGGCGCCCCAAACGCTGCTGCGGATCATCTCGGCGCGGGCGGCCTCGGTGGGCGGCTTGAGGGTCACCCGCTGGTTCGCGAACAGCTTGCCCGTCGTCTTGAAATCCGCCGCCGTCGCGCCCGCCTCCCACATGCGGCCGTCGAGGGTGAGCGCGGGGCCATTGAGATTGATCGCGCGGACGAAACGCGCGGGTTCCGCGGCGGCCGACGCGAGGGCGCTCGCCACAACCGTGGCGGCAAGGGCGAGCATGGCGGAACAACGCATGGGGAGGGG
>JANOCA010000373.1:0-5529 GCA_031411915.1 Opitutaceae bacterium | reverse complement strand
GAGGGCGGTGATGCTGACCGGATCCTTGATGACGCGCTGGAGATTCTCGACCTTGCGCCAGAAGGCGTAGAGTTCGGATGCCGGCTTGCGGATGGTGACAGCGCGCACGATGCGCGGGCCTTGGTTGCCTGGGACAGAGATCCGGGCGGATGGATTCTTCGTGACGGGCGCCGGGGTTTTTTCCTGGCGCGGAGCTTTCCGAACGGTCGCGGTGGCCATGGGAGAAGAGTATTATTTTTCCCCTACCGGTTCCTGCGTGATCTCGATTTCGGCAAAATATTTCGCTGCCTCACGCCGTCCCGAGCGCTGATCGGTGATTTGATCAGAAGGCGACTGCCGTCGCCGTGAGTGATGGTGACGCCGCCCACCGCCGCCTGATGCGCCGCACACTGAAAGCGCAGCACCTCCTTGGCGGGAAGCGTAGCGATCGGGCGGACGGAATTTCCGATTTGGCCATAGCTGGAGAACACTGCTCGGCGGGGTCAGCGATACGCAGACTTTGCTGCGGTCATTTTTGCCCATCGCCGAGGGGCCATGATGGGAAAGTTCGGTGCCAGTCCGAGTTTGTCCCATGCGTAACATAAATCATCCGGGAGAAAACGCCGGCACGGGAACTGGCAGGGTGCCTGCGGGTCAGTTTGACGTCGCCATGTCACCCTCCACTCCGGCTGCAGTTTCGCCGTCGCCCGTGCCGCTCCCGTCGCCGGCGTCCGCCGATGCGGCGTGGGACGAGGCGTTCCTGCGGGTGGAGAGTTACTTGCGGGCGCATCATGTCGAAAGCCGTGTGCGGCTCAATGAGCTGGCGACCGATATCATCCGCGAGGCTCGCGAATGGGCGCGCACCCGGCTGGGCGAGGCGCCGGTGACAGCCGCGATGCACCTCACGCACGCGCGAATTGGAGAGTGGTTTGCGCAGGCCGGCTACCGGGGCGATTGGTCCGATGAACGCGTGCGCGTGCGCGGCCGGCTCGCGCTGCTGCTCGCTCAGGCGCCGGCGGTGCCCTCCGATTATTTCCTGGCGGCGGAGCCGGTGCCACCGGGCTTGGCGTCCGCGCTCGCCTCGGGTGTGCTGCGGCCGGGGCCGGACATCCGGTTCACCAACATGGCGGCGGCACCGCTGGAGTTTGGGTTCGGGAATTCCCGCGATCCGAACTCTCCGCCGCCGAGTCGCGGTGAGATCATGCGGGCGGCCATGTCGTGGCTGGTGATTGTCGCGATCTACGGCGTCGCGTGGGCCGCGTCGCATTGATTGGCGATGACGCTCGTGCCCTTCGATCCGGCGGGCCTTGATCCGCGCGAAGCGACGCGGCGGCGCCACCGCCTTATTGCGCTGGTTGTGCTCATCGCCGGGCCCGGCGTGCTGATGCTGGCCGATCTGCACTGGCGCACCGGTTTCAGCGCGTGGAAGGTGATCCATCTGCTGCTGTTTGCCGTGCTCTTCGTGCTCGTGGCGCTCGGCGCGGCGCAGGCGTTGGTGGGTTTTTTCCTGCGGCGCCGCGCTCCTGACCCCTGTCGGATCGAGGCGAGCCTGACGGACGGGCAGCGGATGCAGCCCGTGATGGCGCGCGTGGCGGTGGTGATGCCGGTCTGCAACGAGGAGATCGGCCGGGTGATCGATGCGTTGGAGGTGATGTATGGATCCGTGCTGCGGACGGGAAAGCTGCCCGACTGCGATTTCTTCCTGCTCAGCGACTCGAGCGATCCAAACCGCTGGATCGCGGAGGAAGCGGCCTGGCTCGCGCTCACGCAGCGGCTCGGCGCGCAGGGGCGGATTTTCTACCGCAAGCGCCGCGGCGGCATCAACAAGAAGGCGGGCAACCTCGCGGACTTCTGCCGGCGCTGGGGCAGCCTCTACCGCTACATGGTCGTGCTTGATGCGGACAGCATCATGACCGGCGACGCGATCGTGCGCCTCGCGCAACTGATGGAGCGCAACCCGCAGGTCGGCATCATCCAGGGTGTGCCGGTGCTGGTGAACGGCGAGACGCTGCTCGCGCGCCTGCAACAGTTCGCGAGCCGGCTCTACGGCCCGATCTCCGCGGCGGGGTTGAACTACTGGCAACTCAGCGAGGCGAATTACTGGGGCCATAACGCGATCATCCGGCTCGCACCGTTCATCCGCCATTGCTCCCTGCCGGAATTGCCGGGCGGGGGGCCGTTCGGCGGGAGGATCATGAGCCACGACTACGTGGAGGCCGCGCTGATGCGCCGCGCCGGCTGGCAGGTGTGGCTCGCGACGGAGCTGGAGGGCAACTACGAGGAATGCCCGGGCAACCTCATTGAGCTGGCGCAGCGCGATCGGCGCTGGCTGCAGGGCAACCTCCAGCACGCGCGGCTCGTGGGCGCCAAGGGCTTCCACGCGGTCAACCGCGTCCACTTCACGCTCGGCATCCTCGCCTACCTGGCGTCGCCGCTGTGGCTGGCGTTCCTCGCGGTCTCGGTGGCGGTCGCGTGGCGCTACGGCGCGACCGGCGTGGCCGGCGCGCCACTGCCCAGCTTTGCCGGATACATTTCATGGAACACGCTCACGCAAGCCGGCGTGCTTTCCCTTTTCACGCTGGCGATGCTCTTTCTGCCCAAGGCGCTCGCGATCCTCGACCTGCGGGGGCGGACGCGGGACGTCGCGGCCTTCGGCGGGTGGGGGGACCTTGTGTGCGGGGCGTTTGCGGAGACGCTGATCTTCACCCTGCTGGCGCCGGTGCTGATGCTATTCCACACGCGGTTCATCGTGCTGACGCTGTGCCGGCAAAAAATTTCGTGGGGCACGCAGCGGCGCGGCCGCGAGGGCGAGGCGGTGCTCGCGGAGGCGGTGTCGGCCCACTGGGTCCACACCGTGGTCGGGCTGGCCGGCTGGCTGGTCGTGGGCCGCATGGCGCCGGGCCTCGCGTTCTGGATGGCGCCGATTCTGGCGGGCTTGATCTTCTCGATTCCGCTCTCGTTCTTCACCGGGTCGCTGGCCGTGGGCCTGGCGGTGCAACGCGAGGGGCTTTTGAAAACTCCGGAGGAGAGCCGGCCGCTGCCGGAGCTGGCCGAGCTCGCGGCGGCCATGTCCATGCGTCGGCAGGGTCCGCCGCCGCTGCCGGAGCTGGCCCAATACTACGGACTGTTGCAGGCCGTCCTCGATCCCTACGTCAACGCGGTGCATGTCTCGCTGCTGCGCGGGAAGGACGAGCTGCCGCCGGCGAGCGAGGAGCGCTTCGTGGGCCTGCGCGAGAAGCTTCTGGCGGAGGGGCCGGCGGCGCTGAGCGGCGGCGATCGGTTTGCGCTGCTGCTGGACGCGGACTCGATGAATGCGCTGCACGACAGCCTTTGGTCTTCACCGGCCGCGCGGCTCGCGCCGTGGTGGCGGCTTGCACTCAAGCACTACAACGTGATCGCGCCGGCGCCGCAGACGGCTTTCACGCGGAGCGGCGCGGCGAGCACCGCCGCCTAGTAGGCTTTTTGACAGTGGAGTCGGCCCGCATTTCGACCCGGGGAGCTGGCTTTAGCGCCGGCGCGTCGCTGCGCTGACGGATGGGCCGGGGGACGGGGTGATTGCTCGCGGGACTGTCGGATGGATGGAAGGCCTCGGCGGCGGGCGCGCACGAGGGAATCAGTGAGGCCACCATCGTGATTAAGGTGAGGGCAAGTGCCGTTCTGCGGACGGAAGAGGTTGGGGACATGACGGGAGGGTGGGCGGGCGACCCCGGCTACCGGTGCGTTCCCGCTGCCACGCTGAGAAAATAGAGGGACACGACCCCCCCTGCAAATGGGGTTTTACCCGCACTAACCGGCCGAATGGCGCAAAAGGCATGAGAATAGCGGATACAAAAGATGGGTGAATACCCCATGGCTGCAGCTCGGCGGCCGGGCTATAGTTCCTTCCTCAACCTCGGAGCCACATGCACTGCGCCGACGGTCGCGTTCTCCGTGCCATTTGTGAAGGCGCGGGTCGGGGCCTCAGCGGGTTCACATGCCTCGCGAGATTAACCACAAACTAGAAACAGGCCTGTTCATGAAAATATCGCTCCTCAAAACCATACCGTTGCTGCTCAGCAGCATCGCACTCACGGCGCAAGCCGTTCCCATCGCCGGGCAAATCAACATTCAGTCCGGGACTGTGGTGTTGACGCCCAACCAGCTCGGAGCTGTGACCGCAGTGGGGCCGTCGGCAAACGGAGTTGTCACCTCTGTCGAGGGCTCCTACCCGATGTCGCTCATCGGCGACGCCGTGACTCACAAGTCCTTTCTGGTCACCATGGGTTCGCAGCCCATTACCAGTCTTTGGACCGCTACCGACGTAGTCGGCACCGGATTCAGCTTCTCGTTCGACTTGGGCTCAATCACGTCAGTCACTCAGTCGTCGTCACTCTTGTCCCTCACGGGAACAGGGACCCTACAGTCGACCAATCCGGGGTTGGATCCCACGCCCGGATTATGGACCTACGGCATCAACTCGGCCGATGGCACGCCCACCAATGGCGTGTTTTCGTTCCAGTCGAACAATGTCGGGGCTCCTATTCCTACAGGTGTGCCTGACGGTGGCGACGCGGTGATTCTCGTCGGCGTGGGCCTTCTGACCATCGGCGGGTTGGCCCGCCGATTCAGCTGGGCTGGTTAAGAACCGGATCCGATTTTCGGTTCTGCATAGCTGTAAAACTGCCGACGTTACAGTCGGCAGTTTTTTTTGGGGGGGCGGGGTGGCGGCTACGCGAGTCAGCCCCGATCTTGCCGAGACAACGGTTGGCCCCACGTGCCGGAGAAGGTGAACTGGGCGGCTACGCCGTGGGTGCGGGACGCGCACTCAGGCGGTGCGAGGGGAGCGAGCGCCATCCCTGCGCCCTCGTGATAGCCGAGCGCCATGCAGGTCCAAGCCGTGAAGTTTTCCGGACTGCGGTAGAGTGCGCGCACCCGCTCCCGCCTGACCCCAAAGAACTGATGGACGGTGAAACCGCGCGACCTCGCCGCCATGGCGATGCTGGCGCAAGCGCCCCCCAGTTCGTGGATGGCGGAATGGCTGACTCCGTCGGCTTCGGGCAGGCTCAGCTTGGCGAAGCTCAGGACGAGAACGGGTGCATGCAGGGTCCAGCCGTGATTCGCGGGATCGATGCACGACTGCAGCCGCCCGAATGACTCCTGATCGTCTCGATGCGCGATCAAAAAACGCCAAGGCCGGTCTTCGTCAGCCTGCGGTGAGGGGTGCGCCGCTTCAAGAATGGAGCGGAGTTCCGCAGCCGCGACAGGCCGGTGGGCGAAATCCCAGGGATTTCCTGGCGCGGAGACGCAGTCACCGCGGGGCGGTCCTTCGGACGGCACTGGGTTGACGGAAGGAGAGGCGGAGAGGTGGAGGGCAGACATGCGTTGCGTGGATTATTTGGTGCGCACGCACTCTAAGATGGGGCGCGCGGTCCCACCATGGGGTGATGTTCTAGGCTGGAACCTACCGCACATCGCCTGAATCCGACTGGTGAGAAATGTTCCGCTGCGGCGCGAAACGGGCTACCGACACCCCATGCGCGTTGGTGGGTGAAAACCCCATCTTAGTGGTCG
>JANOCA010000372.1:0-15779 GCA_031411915.1 Opitutaceae bacterium | reverse complement strand
CTCCGGCAGGTAGAGCCCGCCATCGGGCGCGAGGCCGGTGGCGACGGCGTCGGAGAAGCCGAGGGCGGGAGTCTGGCCGCGGGTGGAGATGAAGCGCATAGATGTCAGATGCTAGAAGTCAGAGGTCAGAAGTCGGACGCTTCGCGACGAACGAAGCTGGATTGTTGATCATGCTACCCAGCATGCGGCCGACTTCAGTGAGCAGCGAGCGAAGTTCGACCAGCTTCGCGGACAGTAGATAACCGTGCGCTTCGGCACAGATCAGCCAGTGCTCGGTCTCGTGCGCCTCGGCGTCGGCATCTACCAGCTTGGCTACAAACGAAGCCTCATAACGGCGCTTGCCCCAGCCCTCGGCGATATTCGCGCCAACGGAACGCGAAGAGCGCCGAACTTGATCGGTCAAAGCGTAGCGTTCCTCAGCCGGCCAAGTCTTGGACAGCCGGAAAATCTCCAGCGAGACCTGCTGCGCCTTCTGCCAAACGATTAGGTCCGTGAAGTGCCTAATAGCCGAGGTGCGCCGTGAAGGGGCTAATGCCGCCTCTGGCTTCCGGCCTCCGGCCTCTGACATCTGACATCTGGCCTCTGGCATCTGGCTACCTCAGAGTTTCTCCAATGCAAACGCCTTGTGCGCGGCGCGGGCGGCGTCGTCGGCCTTGTCCTTCGCGATCACGACGGAGATCTTGATCTCGGAGGTGCTGATGAGCTCGAGGTTGATGCCGGCGTCGGCCAGCGCGGTGAAGAGCGTCGAGGCCACGCCGCTGTGCGTGCGCATGCCCACGCCCACCACGGAGAGCTTGGCGATCTTGTCGTCGAGCGTGACGGTGCCGCCGACGGCCTTGAGCACGGGGGCGAGCGCCTTCTCGGCCTTCAGCGTCTCGGTCTGCGGGACGGTGAACGTGAGGTTGGCCACGCCGTCGTGGCCCACGTTCTGCACGATCATGTCGACGTTGATGTTTGCCTCGGCGAGCGCGCGGAAAACCTGGGCGGCGGTGCCGGGCTTGTCCGCGATCTTGCTGACGACGACCTTGGCTTGGTCCTTGTCGACGGCGACGCCGCGAACGACGACCTTTTCCATGTAGGCGACTTCTTGTTTCACGATGGTTCCTGGGTTGTTGTTAAAAGAGGAGCGGACTTCGAAAACGACGTTGTATTTGGCGGCGAACTCGACGGAGCGGGTCTGCATGACCTTCGAGCCGAGGGAAGCGAGCTCGAGCATCTCGTCGTAGCTGATCTCGGTGAGCTTCTTCGCGTCCTTCACGACGCGCGGGTCGGCGGTGTAGACGCCGTCGACATCGGTGTAGATCTCGCACTTGTCGGCCTTGACGGCGGCGGCAAGGGCGATGGCGGTGAGGTCGGAGCCGCCGCGGCCGAGCGTGGTGACCTGACCCTCGTCGTCGATGCCCTGGAAGCCGGCAACGATCACGACCTTGCCGGCCTTGAGTTCCTTCTCGATGGCCTTGCCATTGATGCCTTGGATTTTTGCCTTGGTGTAAACCTTGTCCGTGGTGATCCCGGCCTGCGCGCCGGTCATGCTCACGGCCGGGACGTCGATGGCGTGCAGCGCGATGGCGGTGAGCGCGATGGTCTCCTGTTCGCCGATGGAGACGAGCTGGTCGAGTTCGCGGTCGGGCGGGCTCGCGTGGATGGATTTGGCGCGCGCGATGAGCTCGTTGGTCACGCCCGAGCGGGCGGAGACGACGACGACAACCTCGTTGCCGGCCTCGCGAAACGCCTTGATGCGGTTCGCGACGTTCTTGATGCGTTCGACGTCACCGACGGAGGTGCCGCCATATTTTTGGACGATTCGGGCCATGGGCTGAAGTTGAGAGCTGAGAGTTGAGGGTTGAGAGTGACGGAGTTGAGCGAGGGGTTTGGGAGATGGGAGATTTGATCTCTCAACTCTCAACACTCAGCTCTCAACTTTTCTACCTTTCGAAATCCCCGATGCGCAGCAGCACGGGCTCATCGAGCACGGCGGCCTGGGCCGTCAGCTGCTTGAGCGTGGCGCTCATCGAGCGCTCGTCGCTCTCATGCGTGGTGAGGACCAGCGAGGCGGCGCCGGGTTCGTCGGCGGGGCTCTGGATGACGCTTGCGATGCTGACCTTTTGCTTCGCCATCACGGAGGCGACGCGCGCGAGGACACCGGGCTGATCGCGCACGGTGAGACGGAGATAATAACGCGAGCGGATGTGGGCGGGCGGCGCGAGTTTGCAGGTGACGCGCGGGCTCGTGGTGATTTCGCCGAGGAGGTGGCCGCCCTTGCCGTGCTTGAGGAGCGAGGCGGCGTCAGCGATGTCGCTGATGACAGCGCTCGCCGTGGCGTCGCGGCCCGCGCCGCGGCCGCTGTAGAACGTGGTGCCGACGACATCGCCCGTGACCGAGATGGCGTTGAACACGCCGCTGACATTCGCGACGACGGTGCCCTCGGGCAGGAGCGTGGGATGCACGCGCACGGAGAGTTCGTTCTTCGCAAAGTCGCGCGTGATGACGGCGAGGAGTTTTATCCCGAAGCCGAGTGCGGCGGCGGTCTTGAAATCGGCGGGCGTAATACGCGAGATGCCCTCGACGATCATCTGGTCGGTCTTCACCCAGACCCCGTGCGCGAGCCACGCGAGCACGCTGGCCTTGTGCGCGGTGTCCCAGCCGTCGACATCGAGCGACTCGTCGGCCTCGGCGTAGCCGAGGCGCTTGGCCTCCGCGAGCACGGCGGCGTAAGGCGCGTCGTGCTCCTCCATCTGCGTGAGGATGTAGTTACACGTGCCGTTGAGGATGCCGTAGATTCGCGTGAAGCGGTTGGCGACGAGCCCCTCGCGCAGCGCCTTGATGATCGGGATGCCGCCGGCGACGGACGCCTCGAAAAAGAAATGCCCGCCGTGCTTCTGCGCCGCCGCGATGATCTCGGGGCCGTGCTCGCAGATGAGCGCCTTGTTCGCCGAGACCACCACCGCGCCACGCTTGAGCGCGGCGAGCGTGACCTCGCGCGCCAGCGTGGTGCCGCCCATCAGCTCGCACACGATTTGAATCGAAGGATCGCGCGCGATGGCGAGCGGGTCGGTCGTGAGCACGCGCGCAGGGACTTTCACATCGCGCTTTTTCTTCAGGTCGCGCACGGAGCCACGGGCGAGGTTGAGCTTCACGCCGAGGCGCGCCTCAAGTTCCGCGCGGTGCGACGTGAGGTGCTGCCACACGCCCTGCCCGACGGTGCCGAAGCCGCAGAGGCCGATGTTGAGGGTGGAGATTTCAGGCATGGAAAAAGGCGTGCTGTGGGTCGGGCTTTATGCCCGACAGATTGCGCATGGGACGGATGATGTCGGGCGTAAAGCCCGACCCACAGAAGGCTCTCACAGCTTCGCCTCCTTTTTCTGCCAGACTTTGCTCTCGGTGCCGGCGCGGATGCGCATGAGGTTGGCGCGGTGGCGGTAGATGACGAAGGTCGCGATCATCGCCGAGATGGAGATCATCGGGGAGCCGGCCTTGAAAGCGAATGCGGCAAACGGCAGCGCCGCCGCGCCGAGCATCGAGCTGAGCGAGACGTAGCGCGAGACCGCGAGCGTCACGAGAAACACGGCGAACGCGATCGCCATGCCGAGCGGGAACAGCACCGCGAAACCGCCGGCGCCGGTCGCGACGCTCTTGCCGCCACGGAATTTCGTGAAGCAGGAGAAGCTGTGGCCGAGGATGGCGGCGACGAGGCCGGTGATCATCATCGCTTCGATCTTCTCGGCGCCCCAATTGAATGTCGGCTCGTCCAGACGTGTCACAATCAAGATCCATCCCACCGCCAGCGCCCCCTTCAGCAGATCAAGAAACAGCACCAGATTCCCGGCTCCATGCCCGAGAACGCGGCGGACGTTCGTCGCGCCGGGGTTTTTGCTGCCGACCTCGAAGATGTTCACGCCCTTCGCGCCCGCGACGAGATACCCGAAGGGCAGCGAGCCCAGCAGGTATCCGACCACGGCGGCGATGAGGAGCGGCACGAGCATCGGGCGATCTCAGGCGAGGTGGGGCCGGCTCTCCGAGCCGGCCTGAGTTCCAATACTCGCACCGCAAACGACGCCGCAAACCAAGGCCGGCTCGGAGAGCCGGCCCCACCCCAAGGCAGGGCTCGCGAGTTCGTTCATAGCTGCACAAATTTCGCCATCTTGATCGCGGGGTGGCCCTTGATCTCCTGGCGGGCGGCCTCGCTCGGCTCGGTGTCCACGCGCACGACCATGTAGGCGGTGCCGCCGGGCGTGAGTCGCGAGAGCGACATGTCGGCGATATTGACCTTGTCCTTGCCGAGCAGCGTGCCGATGGCGCCGACCATGCCGGGTTGGTCCACGTTTTCGAGGACGAGCAGTTTGCCCTCGGCGAGCACCTCGACCTCGCGGCTGTTGATACTCACGATGCGCGGCTGGTTGCCCTTGCCGATGAGAGTGCCGGCGGCGGAAAACACCTTGCTGTCGGGCGCGATGGCCTCGACCGAGATGAGTTCGCTGTAGCCGGAGTCGTCGGTCGATTTCACGACCTCGGCGCGGATGCCGAGGCGCTCGATCAGGACGGGGGCGTTGACGAAGTTGACCTCCTCGCCGCTGATGCGGCGCAGGTAGCCGCGCTCGATGGAGCGGGTGACGGCGTTGGCGTCGAGGTCCACCAGCTTGCCGTGATAGGTGATGCGGAGCTGCGCGATTTGCGCCGGCGCGATCTGCTGGACGAGCGTGCCGAGCTTGGCGCCGAGATCGAGATACGGCCCGAGGACCTTGAGCGCCGCGGCGTCGATCGAGGGGACGTTGACAGCGTTGCGGATCACGCCGCCGTTGAGCACATCGGCGATCTGCTCCGCGATCTCGATGCCGACGGATTCCTGCGCCTCGGCGGTCGAGGCGCCGAGGTGGGGCGTGAGGACGACGTTGGGCAGCGTGCGGAACTCGCTCTCCTTCGCGAGCGGCTCGTCCTCAAACACGTCGAGGCCGGCGGCGGCGACCTTGCCGCTCTTGAGGGCGGCGATGAGGGCGGTCTCCTTGATGATGCCGCCCCGCGCGCAGTTGAAGATGCGGACGCCCTTCTTGCACTTCTCGAACGCCGCCTCGTCGATCATGTAGTGCGTGTCGTCGGTCATCGGCATGTGAACCGTGATGTAGTCCGACTGCTTGAGGAGCTCGTCGAGCGTGACGCCCTCGACCTGCATGGCCTTGGCGCGGCTGGGCGCGAGATACGGGTCGTAGGCGAGCACCTTCATGCCGAAGGCCTGCGCGCGCTTGGCGACCTCGCCGCCGATGCGGCCGAGGCCGACAATGCCGAGGGTTTTCTTGAACAGCTCGATGCCCGAGAAACTCTTCCGGTCCCACTCGCCCTTCTTCATCGAGGCCGCGGCCTGCGGGACGGGCCGCGCGCCGCAGAGGATGTGGGTAAACGTGAGCTCGGCGGTCGCGATCGTGTTGCCTGCGGGCGTGTTCATGACGACGACGCCGTGGTTGGTGGCGGCCTCGACATCGACGTTGTCCACGCCGACCCCAGCGCGGCCGACGACCTTCAGGAGCGGCGCGGCCTTGAAGACCTCCGCCGTGATCTTCGTCTCCGAGCGGACCGCGATGGCGTGGACGTCCTTGACCAGTTCCAAAACCTTCTCCGGCGAGGAGCCGTAAGCCTCGATGACTTCAATGCCCGGCTGCTGGCGCAGAAAGGCGACTCCCTTGGGTGAGATCTTATCGGCAACGAGGACTTTCATCGGGAAATAATTGCCCCGAGGGAAATCCCCGCGCGCCGGGGTGGCAAGGGAAAGGTTTGTCGTAACACGAGCCGGGCGCCCGCTCGGCCCGCCCTCGCCTACAACCGGACGCTGAACGTCAGGTTGAAATTAATCGGCTGCTTGAAGGAGAAGCCGTTGGGCACGGCCTCGCGGGCGGGCGAGGTGTAGTCGCCGTCGCGCGGGCGCTGCACGGTTCCGAGGTGGGTCACGCTGCGGTCGTTGAGCAGGTTGTTGACGACGAGGTTGGCCTGCACGGCGCGCTCGAAGATGCGGAAGCTGTAGCCGAGCGTGCCGGTGACCGTGTAGCTGTCGGTCGGCGAATAGACCATCGTGTAGACGGTGCGGTTGGGATCGTCGATGGCGCGGGCGGGGTTGGCTGGATCGCGCATGGTGTCGTTGGCGCGATCGCCGAGGATGCGCTTGCCGCCGTAACGCACACCGAGGCCGCCGCGCAGGCCCTTGAAGCGGCCGGCTTGGAGCGTGTAGTCGGCGAAGATGCGCACGAGCGGCTGCTTCTGGTCGAGGATGCGGCCCTCGATCTGGCTGCGGCGGAACTGAAAAATCTGGTTGTAGGCATCGGCCGCGGTCTGCGCGTCGGGCGAGCGCACGTCGGCCGGGATGGTGGTGTTGACCGAGGCGAGGTTGGTGGTCGGGTCGATGCGCACGCTGGCATCCTCGGCGATCTGGCGGAAGACATCGGCGTGGGAGTCGATGTAGGCGCGAGTCATCGCGTTGGCGTCGTCGAGGTAGATCTTCGGGACGGCGAGGCTGCCGGTGAGGCGGAGGCCTTTCTTCAAGTTCGCGGTGACCTCGATCTCGTAGCCGGTGCCGTGGCGCTGCGATATGTCGACATAGGTGGGGATGAGATTCTGGCCGCGGCGATTGAGCGGGTTGGTGGAGCCCTGCGGGATGGCGCGGTAGAGATTGTTGATTTGCGGGCCGCCGCTGATGGAGGCGGCGCGGTTCTTCTCCTCGTTCTGATAGTAGGTGAGCGAGACGTTGAGCTTGCCTTGGAGAAACTCGAGGCGCGTGCCCACATCGAGACCTTTGGCGACCGTGGGCGGGACGAGATTACCATCGATGAGGATGTTGTAAGCGGTGGCGGGATTGAAGGTCTCGGCGTAGTTGGCAAACGGGCTGAGCCAGCGGGTGACGTGGAAGACAGCGCCGACGGACTTGGTCGTCTGGTAGCCCTCAAGCGGCGGGGCGTTGAAGTCATCCTGAAAACGATCGCCGGCGTATTGCGCGAGGCGGCTGCGATCGGTGGCGCGGGGTCGGGCGGTGGCGGGCTGCGCGGGACCGGTCGCGCGGCCCTGGGCATCCTTGGGCACGTAGGTGAGCGCGGCCCAGTCGGAGGGTGCGGAAGGCCGGAAGAGCGGCGTGGCGGGATCCCAGTTGGAGGGGTAGTCGCCGGTGCGCACCTGCTGCTGCGAGGCGGTGCGAAACTGGTCGCGGCGCACGGCGCCGAGGAGCACGAGACGGTCGCGCCAGAATTTCGCGTTGAGCGCGACGAGGGCGTATTTGTATTCGGCGTCGTTGACTGTCTCGGTGTCGAAGCGCGAGTTGTCGATCACCCAGCGGGGCTGGATCTGGGCATTGGTCACGCCGGGGTTCAGGTAGCTGATGGGCTTGAGGCTGAGGTCGGTGATCTGGCGGGCGCTCTCGTTCCAGTAGCGGCGGACGCGGATGAACTGCGCGGGCTGGATCCACAGCGACTGGTCGGCGCCCTGCGCCAGGCTGAGCCAGCGGTAGGAGAGAGTGTAGTGGTTGTCGGAGCTGCCGCCCATGGTGTTGACGGTGAACTTGCCGAAGCGCGTGTCCTTCACGTAGGCGGCGGCGAAGCGCATGCTGTCGAAGTGATAGTTCCGAAAGCCCCGGAAAAACGATCCATCGCCGTAGGGCTGGAGGAAGTGAGGATTGGCCGAGCCGTCGGCGAGCACGCGGTTGATGTCGATGTAGGAATCCTGCGTGCCGCGATTCTCCTCGCCGTTGACGAAGTAGGCCTGGCGATTCACGTCGGCCGCCACCTCAAAATAGAAATCCCCGAGACGCTGGTTGATCGTGAGCTGAAGATCCTTGAAGCGGGAGGACAGCAACGGCGCGTCGGGCGAGAGCGTGAACTCGTCGTCGGGAATGCGGAAGCGCGAGCTCGCGATCGCGGTGTCGAAGCGGCTGCCGGGAATGCCGTAGGTGTGGCGGAAAGTGGCGCCGGCGGTGTTGAAGCTCGGCGAACCGGGGACGGCTCCGTAGGTGAAGCCGGCGAGAGGCGTGGTCGCGGTCTCGCCACCGGCGCGCGTCATCGGCTCACCCTCGAGGTTCACGATGGCGTTGAGGCCGCCGTAGGGATTCCAGACGTGGTAGTTGGCGCCGCGGCGATTGACGCCGGCCGCGGTGGCGGCGGTGACGACGGCGGCCGCGGCGCCGCGGAGTGCGACGGGAGAATTGTAGGTCTGGACGCCGTTCCAGCCGGAGAGACGGTCGTTGAGCGTCGTCATGCCGGTCTGCTTCTGGATTTCGAGATACTCGCCCTCGAGGCGGATCTCGGTGTGGCGCCAGGGGCGGAAGGTCGTCGTGGCGAAGAAGCCCTTGCGCTTGTTGAAATCCTTGTCGCGCCAGCCATCGCCTTCGCCCCACACGCCGGCGGTGCGCAGCGCGGCGCGTTTGCCGATGGGCTGGTTCACATCGAAGGTCGCGCGATAGGTGCTCCACGAGCCGACGCCGAACTGCACGTTCTGGAACGGCCGGTCGGTGCGCGCGCGCTTGGTCGTGGAGGAACTCGTGCCGCCGAGCGTGCCGTTGCCGAAAAGGATGGAGTTGGGCCCGCGCCCGAAGTCGAAGCGCTCGATGTCAAAGGTGTCGTTGTCGCCGTATTGCGGGAAGAAATTGCGCTGCTGCGTGCCGGCGCGGACGCCGCGCGTCTGGTAATAGGTCGAAAACGTGAAGAACGTGGCGTCGCCGTTGTTGGGAATGCTATCGGAGCCGGTGGACCACTCGGCGGCGGACTGGAGATCGGTGAGATTGAGGGCGTCGATGAACTCGCGCGTCATCACGGAATACGCCGCGGGCGTGTCCCGCAGATCGGTCGCAAGGCGGCCGCCCGCGAGCGCGCTCGTCGCGGCAAAGCCCTCGTCGCGATCCGTGCTGACGGTAAAGGGCGTGAGTTCGATGGCCTCGGTGGGGCGCGGGGCGACCACTTGGCCGGTGAGCTGCGAAACCGACGACGCGGCGACGGCGAGAAAGGACAGTGTGCAATAGCGGGGGAAGGCGTGCATGGAGGGGTCGGGATTAGGCTGATTCGATCTGATGCGCGGCGCGCGACAACGCAATCGCCCACTCAGCCACAACTCATCAGCCGCCGAAGCGTCTTGCCACCGCCTTTGACAAATCTCGCGGAGGCCGCCCAACTCCTCCCAAATTTCCCATCGCAAGGCCCCCCTCGCCTCCTATCTCTCGAGCGCCCACCTCCTGATTTTGATTTCCATGATGTCGATTCCGCCCCGCCGATTCACCCTTGCCTTGGTTCCCGCGGTCGCGCTCGCGACACTGCTGGGTGGCTGCGGCGATTCCAAGCCCGCCGCCCCGGCCGCCAAGAAAGGCGGCGGCGCCGCGCCCGTGATCGTCGCGCAGGCGCAGAAGAAAATCGTGCCGCTCGCGATCGACGCCATCGGCGCCGTCGAGCCCATCCGCGGGACGACGGTGCGCTCGCAGGTCACCGGCGTGCTCCAGCGCATCGCGATCAAGGAAGGCCAGGTCGTGCAGCAGGGCGACCTGATGTTTGAGATCGATCCGCGGCCGTTCCAAAACGCCCTCGTCACCGCCGAGGCCGACTTGCAGAAAGTGCGGTTCGGGCTCGAGTCGGCGCGCGCGCAGGTGGCCCGCTACAAGAGCCTCACCGCCGATCAGATGGTGTCGAAGGAGGCGTTTGAGAAAATCTCCGACACCGCGCGCAGCCTCGAGGCCGAGGCGCTCTCCAACGAGGCCAAGGTCGCCAGCGCCAAGCTCCAGCTCGAATACTGCTCGATCCGCGCCCCCCTCGCCGGCCGCACAGGCAACATGCCGGTGCGCGAGGGCGACCTCGTGCGCGCCAACGAGGCCGGCGGTGTCCTCGTGACCATCAACCAGCTCAGTCCGATCTACGTGACCTTCGGCGTCCCGCAGCAATACCTCGGCACGCTCAACCGCTACCGCGCCGGCGGCGTCATCAAGGTCCGGGCCATCCCGCCTGGCAACGACGAGACGCCGGAGGAGGGCGAGCTCACATTCATCGACAACACCGTCGATTCCGCCACCGGCACACTGAAGCTCAAGGGCACCTTCCCCAATGCCACCCAGCGCCTCTGGCCCGCGCAGTTCATCACCGTGGTCATGACCCTCGCCTCGCCCGAGGTTCTCACCGTGCCGGGCAACGCGCTCCAGACTTCGCAGACCGGCCAGTTTGTCTACGTGATCAAGGCAGACAAGACCGCCGAGCTCCGCCCCATCACCGTCGAGCGCAGCTACGGCGGCGACGCCGTGATCGCCAAAGGCCTCGCCGAGGGCGAGACCGTCGTCACCGAGGGCCAGCTCCGCGTCATCCCCGGCCGCCCCGTCGACATCAAGGATCCCGCCGCGATCAGCCCCAAGGCGGGCAAGAAAAAGGACCAAGGGACCAAGGGACCAAAGGACCAGGAGACCAAAGCCCCGAAGGGCGAAAAGGCCTGAGTCGTGCGCACTTTTCCATTTTCTCCGCCCACGCTCCCACCCTCCGCTTTTCAATCCCTTGGTCTTTTGGTCCTTTAGTCCCTTGGTCCCTTTCCGCTCATGAACATCCCCGAGCCCTTCATCCGCCGGCCGGTGATGACCACGCTCATCACCGCCGCGATCACGCTCTTCGGCTGGATGGCCTACCAGCGCCTTCCCGTCAGCGATCTGCCCAACGTCGATTTCCCCACCATCTCCGTCTCCGCCAGCCTGCCCGGCGCGAGCCCGGAGACGATGGCCGCCTCCGTCGCCACGCCGCTCGAGCAGCAGTTCGCCAGCATCGCGGGCATCGACTCGATGACCTCGGTCAGCTCCCTCGGCAGCACCTCGATCACGATCCAGTTCAACCTCGATCGCAATATCGACGGGGCCGCGCAGGACGTGCAGTCCGCCATCGCCGCCGTGCAACGCCGCCTGCCGCGCGACATGCCCAACCCGCCCTCCGCGCGCAAATCCAACCCCGCCGACGACTCCGTCCTCCTCATCGCCCTCACCTCGGACACCGTCTCCCTCTCCGAGGTCAACGAGTGGGCCGAGACCGTCCTCGCCCAACGCCTCTCCACCGTCGATGGCGTGGCGCAGGTCAACATCTTCGGCGCCCAAAAATACGCCGTGCGCGTGCGCCTCGATCCCCGCGCCCTCGCGGCGCGCGGCATCGGCCTCGACGAGGTGCGCGCCTCCATCGACGCCAACAACGCCAACCTCCCCGCCGGCGTCGTCGATGGCACGTTCAAGTCCACCACCCTCGTCGCCACCGGCCAGCTCAAGAACGCGGAGGCGTTCGGCAAGATCATCGTCAGCTACCGCAACGGCTCCGCCGTGCGCCTCGCCGACATCGCCAGCGTCGTCGACAGCGTCGAGAACGAGAAGTCCGGCAGCTGGTTCGACCCGCGCTACCGGGACGGCGTGGAGAATCCCGGCTTCAAGGAGGGCACGCGGCACACCCGCACCATCATGCTCTCGATCCAGCGGCAGCCCGGCACCAACACCATCAAGGTCGTCGATGGCATCAAGGAACTGCTGCCCGCCTTCCGCGCGCAGCTCCCCGCCTCCATCAGCCTCGAGCTCTTCGTCGATCGCTCCATCTCAATCAAGGAGTCCGTGGCCGACGTGAAGTTCACCCTCGTCCTCGCCATCATCCTCGTGGTGCTCGTCATCTTCCTCTTCCTCCGCTCGCTCTCCGCCACGATCATCCCCGGCATCGCGATGCCCATCGCCGTCATCGCCACCTTCGGCGTGATGTATTTCTTCAACTTCAGCATCGATAACATCTCGCTGCTGGCGCTGACGCTCTCGGTGGGCTTCGTCGTGGACGACGCGATCGTGATGCTCGAGAATATCATGCGCCACATCGAGAAGGGCGAGCCCGTGATGGCCGCCTCGCTCCGGGGCTCGCGCGAGATCGGGTTCACCATCCTCTCGATGACGGCCTCGCTCGTGGCCGTGTTCATCCCTGTGCTCTTCATGGGCGGCATCCTCGGGCGCCTGCTCTACGAGTTCGCCATCACGATCAGCGCGGCGATCCTCGTCTCGGGCTTCGTCTCGCTCACCCTCACGCCGATGCTGTGCAGCCGGTTCCTCAAGCCGGTGCGGCACGGCGAGAAGCACGGCGTGTTCTACAACGCGCTCGAGCGGCTGTTTCAGTGGAGCGTGAACGCCTACGAGCGCACGCTGCGCCTCTCGCTCCGCTGGCGCACGACCGTGATGCTCACCGCGCTCGCGACCATCGGCCTGACGCTCTGGCTGCTCGTGCTCGTGCCCAAGGGCTTTATCCCCACCGAGGACTCGGGCCGCCTGAGCATCAACGTCGAGGGCCCGCAGGATGTCTCCTTCGACGCCATGGCGCGCTACATGATCGCGGTGAAGTCGATCGTGCAGCAGAACCCTTATGTGGAGAATGTCTCCGCCTTCACCGGTTCGTCGCCGCGCGGCGGCGCGAGCGGCGGCAACACCGGCCGCATGTTCGCCGGCCTGATTCAGCGCGCGGACCGGCCGCACGCCACCGTCATCGCGCAGCAACTCCGCGCGGCCACGGCGGGCATCCCCGGCGTGAAGGTCTTCCCGCAGGTGCCGCCCAGCATCCGCCTCGGCTCGCGCTCCTCCAGCTCCGTCTATCAATACACGCTCTACGGCCCCGACTTGCAGGAGCTCTACCGCATCACGCCCGTGCTCCTCGAGCGCGTGCGCGAGATCCCGGGCCTCATCGACGTGAACTCCGATCTCCAGATCACGAGCCCGCAGGTGATCATCGACATCGATCGCGACAAGGCCTCGACGCTCGGCCTCTCCGCGCAGCAGATCGAGGACACCCTCTACAGCGGCTTCGGTTCCCGGCAGGTCTCGACCATCTACACCTCGACGAACCAATACTCCGTCATCCTTGAGCTCGCCGCGCAGCACCTGCGCGATCCCGCAGCGCTCTCGCTGATCCACCTGCGCAACCGCGAGGGGAAGCTCATCCCGCTCGAGGCCGTGGCCAAGTTCCGTCCCTCGGTCGGCCCGCTCACGGTCGCGCACCTCGGCCAGGTGCCCGCCGTCACGATCACCTTCAACCTCGGGGAAGGCACCGCGCTCAGCCGGGCCACCGAGGAAATCGAGCGGCTCGCGCGCGAAGTGCTGCCGCCCACGGTGAGCGGCACCTTCCAAGGCGCAGCGGCCGCGTTCGCCAGCTCCCTCCAGGGCCTCGGCATCACGCTCCTAATCGCCGTGCTCGTGATCTACCTCGTGCTCGGCGTGCTCTACGAGGACTTCGTGCACCCGCTAACCATCCTCTCCGGCCTGCCCTCGGCGACTTTCGGCGCGCTCGTGACCCTGCTCATCTTCGGGGAGGAACTGAACATCTACGGCTACGTCGGCCTGATCTTGCTCATCGGCATCGTGAAGAAAAACGCGATCATGATGATCGACTTCGCGCTCGATGCGCGGCGCAACCACGGCAAGTCCGCCGAGGATGCGATCTTCGAGGCCTGCATCGTGCGCTTCCGCCCGATCATGATGACGACGCTCGCGGCCTTCGCCGGCACGCTCCCGATTGCGCTCGGCCACGGCGCCGGCGCCGATGCGCGCCGCACGCTCGGCCTCGCCGTCTGCGGCGGCCTCGTGGTCTCGCAGATCCTCACGCTCTACATCACGCCGGTGTTCTATCTCTTCATGGAGAAGTTCACCCGCTACGTGACCCCGAAGCCCGTCGAGGAGATCGAGCGCGAGGCCGCGGGCGCGATGGCGCGGACCGAGGTGAAGTGAAGTTGTAGGGCCCGAGCTTGCTCGGGCCGGTCTTGTCGAAGCGTCCAAAAGGCGGCGAGCAAGCTCGCGCCCTACAGGATCACCTCATCCCTGTGAAGTGCGCGCTGAACGCGAGGCGTTCGGCTGCTTCCTCGATGGCCTTCGAGGTGGGCTTGCCGGCGCCGTGGCCGGCCTTCGTCTCGATGCGAATCATCACCGGGCGTTCCTTCAGGTCGGCGGCCACGCCCGCCTGCATCGCGGCGGCATATTTGAAGGAGTGTGCCGGATGCACGCGGTCGTCGTGATCGGCCGTAAGCACGAGCACCGCGGGGTATTTCGCGCCGGCCTTCACCGTGTGCAGCGGCGAATAGGCCGAGAGGTATTTGAAGCCCGCCGTCTCGTCGCTCGAGCCGTAGTCGCTCGTCCAGGCGTAGCCGACCGTGAATTTATGGAAGCGCAGCATGTCCATCACGCCGACCGCCGGCACCGCCACCCGGCAGATGTCCGGCCGCTGGTTGATCACCGCGCCCACGAGCAGTCCACCATTAGAGCCGCCATAGAGCACGAGCTTGTCGCGCGAGGTGTAGCGGTTGGCGAAGAGCCACTCCGCCGCGGCGATGAAGTCGTCGAACACGTTTTGCTTCTTCTCCTTCGTGCCCGCGTCGTGCCACGCCTTGCCGTATTCGCCGCCGCCGCGGATGTTGGGCAGCGCGTAGATGCCGCCCGCCTCCATCCACGCGAGGTTCGCGACGGAGAACGACGGCGTGAGCGAGACGTCGAAGCCACCATAGCCGTAGAGCAGCGTGGGCGCGGTGCCGTCGAGCTTCACGCCCTTCCGGTGCGAGATGAACATCGGGATCTTCGTGCCGTCCTTCGAGGGGTAGAACACCTGCCGCGTCTCGAAATCATCGGGGTTGAACGCGACCTTCGGCGCCGTGAAGACCGCGCCCTGGTTCGTCGCGACGTTGTGGCGGAAATTCGTCGTCGGGCGCGCGAACGACGTGAAATTGTAGAAGAACTCGTCCTCATCCTCGCGGCCGCTGACGCTCGCGACCGAGCCGAGGCCCGGCAGCGCAATCACGCCCTGCGGCTTGCCGTCCTTGGCATAGACGGCGAGGCGGCTGCTGGCGTCGCGCATGGTGTTCACGACGAACTTGCCGCCGATGATTTCCACCGAGTCGATCACCTCGGTGCTCTCGGGGACGAGCGTCCGCCACTTCGCCGGAGCCGTGTCCTTGAGGTCGATCGCGACGATCCGTTTGCGCGGCGCCTGATAGTTGGTGAGGGCGTAGAGCACGTCGCCATCGTTGCCGATGATGGAGGTCTGCGCGATCCAGTCGCCCACGAGCGGTCGCACGGGCGCATCAAGGCGCGGCCGCCGCGGATCGCCGAGGTCGGCGTGGAGGAGGAGATTCTCCGAGGACGAGCCGCGATTGATCATGATGACGAGATGGCGCCCGTCCTCCGTCGCGCCGCCGCGCACGAACCACTTCGGCTCCGCCGCCACCTCGTGGATCAGCCGGTCCTCGCCCTGCGGGGTGCCGAGCTTGTGGTAGTAGAGGCGCTGGTTCGCGAGGCCGCTGAAGGTCTTGCCGGTGCCGGCTTCAGTGGTCGGCGCGGGATAGCGCGAGTAGAAGAAGCCGGCATTGTCGCGGGTCCACGAAACGCCGGAGAACTTCACCCACTTGATCACGTCGCCGGTGTCCTGGCCGGTGTCGACAGAGCGCACGCGAAACTCGTTCCAATCGGAGCCGGCCGCGGCCGTGCCGTAGGCGACCCACTTGCCGTCGGGCGAGACGCGCGTCGCGGTGAGCGCGACGGTGCCGTCGGCCGAGAGCGTGTTGGGATCGATGAGCACGCGCGGCGCGGCCGCGAGGCTCTCCTGAACATGGAGGACCGCTTGGTTCTGGAGGCCCGTGTTCTTGGAAAAGAAGTAGCGCCCGCCCTCCTTCACCGGCAGGCCGATGCGCTCGTAATTCCACAACGCGGTGAGCCGCGCCTGGAACTTGGCGCGCTGCGGAAGTTTTTCCAGGAAGCCAAACGTGAGCTGGTTCTGCGCCGCCACCCACGCCGCCGTCTCCGGCGAATC
>JANOCA010000371.1:0-3807 GCA_031411915.1 Opitutaceae bacterium | reverse complement strand
TCGAGGCGCTGGAGCGCTCGGCCGACATTACGGGCGGTGGTCAAATCAACCTCGCCAATCTCACCGACGGCCTCCGCGCCGAGCGCGAGCAGGGCATCACCATCGACGTTGCCTACCGCTACTTCGCGACGCCGCGGCGGACGTTCATCATCGCGGACACGCCCGGCCACGTCCAATACACGCGCAACATGGTGACGGGCGCCTCCTCGGCGAACCTCTCGATCATCCTCGTCGACGCGCGTGCCGGTGTCATCGAGCAGAGTCGTCGCCACACGGCGATCGCGGCGCTGCTTCGCATCCCGCACCTCGTCGTCGCGGTGAACAAAATGGATCTCGTCGGCTGGAGCGAGGCCCGCTTCCTCGAGATTCGCGCGCAGTTCGAGGAGTTTCTCCCGCGCCTCGACATCAAGGACGTGAAGTTCATCCCGATGAGCGCGCTCAACGGCGACAACGTTGTCGATCCCTCGCCGCACACGCCGTGGTATGCCGGGCCGACGCTGCTCGGGCATCTCGAGACCGTGCACATCGCGAGCGATTGGAACCTGAACGGCTTCCGCCTCCCCGTGCAGTGGGTCAACCGCCCGAACAACCCCACCGATCACTCGCTCCACGATTTCCGTGGCTTCAGCGGCCAGATCGCCGGCGGCATTGTGCGCACGGGGCAAAAGGTGATCGCGTTTCCCGCGGGCATCGTGACGACGGTGAAACAGATTTGGACCTACGATGGCCCGGTGGCGGAGGCGTTTTGCCCGCAGTCCGTCACCCTTGTGCTCGAGCATGACATCGACATCAGCCGCGGCTCCATGCTCGTCGGTCTCGATCACTTGCCCGGCTCGCACAGCGATCTGCAGGCGGAGGTTTGTTGGATGCATCCTCGCGCGCTCCAGCCCGGAAAAAAATACTTCCTCAAGCACACCACGCACACCGTGCAGGTGTCCGTCACCGAAATCATCAACAAGCTCAACATGGCCACGCTCGAGAGCGAGACCGGGCCCGCCGAGCTTGCGATGAACGACATCGGCGAAATCCGCCTGCGCGCCGCCAAGCCCATCGTCTTCGACGGCTACGCGACTAACCGCCTCACCGGCTCCTTCATCCTCATCGAGCAGGGCACCAACGCCACCGTCGCCGCCGGCATGTTGCTTCCCCCGCGCGAAATCGTGAAGCCGGAAAACGGCGACTACGTGATCTAGCCGGCTAGTCCTGCGCTCAGAATGACAAACAAAGGAGTGCCGGTCTCGTGAAAATCTCCGTCAAGGTCGACTATGCGTGCCGCGTGATGACGGAGCTGGCGCGGCTGCACGGCTCCGGCGAGCTCGCGCAAATCGAGCACCTCGCACGCATCGAGGCGGTGCCGGCCAATTTCCTCGCGCAGATTCTCCTGAAGCTCCGCGATGCCGGCCTGATCACGAGCCGTCGCGGGAACCACGGCGGCTACACCCTCGCGCGTGCGCCCGAGGAGATTTCGCTGCACGACATCCTTGTCGCGGTCGAGGGCCACTGCCTGCACCTCAGCGGCAACCACGAGGGCCGCAGCGGCCGCCGCCTCAAGCGCGTGTGGGAGGAAATCAGCGAGGCCCTCGACGAGAAGACCAAGACCTACACCCTCGACCAGTTCTGCACGAAGACACCGGGCGAGATGTATTACATCTGACGCCGCCCGCGGCGTGCCGTGGCATCGAACTCCGTTATGTGGGCGGTTCCCGGGGATCGGCAGACATTGTCGCTGCAGGATGCGACTGGCGACGGTCGGTTCATCTCCGCCCTTCCTCGCCAAAAACCCCTCGACAAACCTCGCGCATCGTAGAAACCGCTTGGACCGCGCACTCTCGCCATGCCCCGGGAAGATTCCGCCCAAGCCCGCTGGTTCGCCGCGCACGTGCAGCCGCACGAGCCGATGCTCCGTGCGTGGTTGCGCGGCCAGTTTGCGAAGGCCGGAGATGTTGATGACATCGTGCAGGAGGCGTTTGTGCGCGTTCTCACGGCGCGGGAGACGCATTCGATTGAGTCGCCCAAAGCGTTCCTTTTCGCCACCGCTCGCAACCTCGCGCTGGGCCGCCTGCGCCACCTCAGGGTCGAGGGCGATTTCGCGTTAGCGGAAAGTCAGCTCTCCGGCATCTATGACGAGAGCACCGATGTCGCCCACGAGGTGGCGCGGGCCCAGGAACTCGAACTTTTGACGCACGCCATCCAGTCCCTTCCTACCCGCTGCCGCCAGGTGATCACCCTGCGCCGCATCTATGGTCTCTCGCAACGCGAGGTCGCCGCGCAGCTCGGCATCTCCGAGCACACCGTCGAGGCGCAGTCGGCCATCGGCCTGCGCAAACTCGCCGGGTATTTCGAACGCCTCGGTCGCCCGCCGGTTCGCCGTGAGTGAGCCCCGTAAAAGTGAATTTTTCGCCGCCCGCGCCGCCGAGGAGGCCGCCGCATGGGTGATCCGTTGCGACCGCGGCCTCAGCGCCGCCGAGCAGGACGCGTTTTCGCATTGGCTCGCCTCAGACCCTCGCCACGGTGAACAGCTCGCGCGCCACCGCGGGCATTGGGACCGGCTCGCGCCCCTCGCCGAGTGGCGCCCGGAGCACAGTGCGCGCCCAAATGCCGACTTGCTCGCGCCCCCGCGCCGCGGGCTCACGTGGTTTTGGCCCGCCTCGGCCTTGGCCGCCGCCGCGGGCTTCGCCGTGCTCCTCGCGCTGCGCTCTCCGCCCTCCTCGGCGCCCCACGCCGCGCCCACTCCGGCCACCGTCGTGCGCGAACCCACCGGCACCCGACGCGTGCTGGGAGACGGCACGGTGGTCGAACTCAACGGCGATGCGAAGCTCACCGTGGCGTTTTCGCCCGCCGAACGGCGCGTGCAGCTGGAACGCGGCGAGGCCCATTTCACCGTCACTCAAAATCCCGCCCGGCCCTTCGTCGTCACCGCGCGCGGGATGGAGGTCCGCGCCGTCGGCACGGCGTTCAACGTCCGCCTCGACGCGGCGGCTGTGGAAGTGCTCGTGACCGAGGGCCGTGTCCGCGTGGATGAAACACCCGCCGCCGCCCCGACCGATCCCGTGGCGCGCGCGCCGCTCGTGCCGTTGCTCGAGGCGGGCCAGCGCGCCGTCGTGTCGCTGGAAGCGCAGCCGGCAGGCCCGCGCATCGCCACGCTCACCGCCGGCGAGATCGAGCGCGTTCTCGCCTGGCAGCACCGGATGTTGGAGTTCACGGCCGCGCCGCTGGCCGAGATCGTGGCGGAGTTCAACCGCCGCAACCGCGTGCAACTCGTCGTCCTCGATCCCGAACTCGCCGCGGTGCGCCTGAGCGCCTCGTTTCGCTCCGACAACATCGACGGGTTCGTCCGGCTGGTCGAAGTCGGTTTCGGAGCGCGTTCCGAGCGCCGCGGCGACACCGAGTTAATCCTTCGCCGTGCGCGGTGAGCCTGCGGGCCCCCGATGGTTTCCACGGCAGGCACGAAAACGACGTTTTCGTGAGAATGTTTTAACGGAAAATCCTCTCTGCCGCATCTGCGCTGGCAACCCTGCCTGCGCGGATCGATGAATTCCCCCTACCATGCCTCCGTTTGGTGTCTCCCGCCCGACGCACCGTCCGCTGATTCTTCGCGTGCTGGGCGGCTTGCTTCTGGCCGCTCTCGGCACGCTGGCTGCAGTCGCCGAACCGTCCCGGCTCCCTTTCGATCTGCCGGCCGGCGATGCCGCCGAGACGCTCAAGCGCTTCGGCCAGCAGGCGAAACGCGAAATCATGTTTCCCGCCGAAGCCGTGGCGGGCGTCAAAACCCATGCCGTCAAAGGTGAACTCGCCCCGCGCGTCGCG
>JANOCA010000370.1:0-2784 GCA_031411915.1 Opitutaceae bacterium | reverse complement strand
GTCGTCGGCGACACCGTGGGCGATCCGTTCAAGGACACCTCGTCGGTCTCGCTGAATCCCGTGATCAAGTTCACCACGCTCTTCGGCCTCCTCGCCGTCGAGATCGCGGTGAAGATGCCCGCGGGCCTGAAGCTCGGCCTCGGTGTCGTCATCTTCGCGGTCGCGCTCGTGTTCGTCTATCGCAGCTTCTACGGCATGCGCATCCCGATCAACCCCGGTGACGCCGACGTCGCCCCGCACCAGCTGCAGAAGGGTTGACCAAACGGCCGCGTGGCCCCGAGTTTTCGGCGGGCTCGCAGGAGCCCGCCTTTTTTATGTCCGCCGCCCCCTCGCCAGATCTCGAAGCTTACTTCACGCGCATCGGCTACGCGGGATCGCGCGACGTTTCGTTCGCGACGCTCGACGGCATTCACCAGCACCACGCCCGGACGATTCCGTTCGAGAACCTCGACATCCAGCTGGGCCGGCGCATCGCCATCGACCTCCCGTCGATCGAGCGGAAACTCGTCCACGATCGCCGCGGCGGCTACTGCTTCGAGCAAAACGCCCTCCTCGCGGCTGCGCTCCGCGCGCTCGGATTCGTCGTCACCACGCTCATCGGGCGCGTGCGCTGGCAGATCCCGGCGGAAACGGAGACGCCGCTTGTGCATCAGTTTCTCCGCGTCGAGGTGCCGGAAGCGGGACCGTGCCTCGCCGATGTCGGTTTCGGGAGCATGTCGTTGTATCGGCCGCTGCGCTGGCTGTTCGATGTCGCGCAACCCGGCTGCCTTGAGCCACGCCGGCTCGTGCAACGCGAAAGCTCTGTCGCCCATCAAGCCCTGATCAACGATACGTGGAGCGACGTCTATGCATTCGCGCCGACGCCCGCGGTGCCGGTCGATTTTGAAGTGGCGAACTGGTTCACCTGCGCGCACCCGGACTCCGCCTTTCAGAAAAACCTCCGCGCTTCGCTCACGCTCGCCGATCGGCGCTACACCCTGGTGAACTCCGACTTCACGATCCGCCACGCCGACGGCCGCGTGGAACGCCGCGTGATAACGACCGCCGATGAACTGCTTGCCATCCTCGCGCAGTATTTCGGCCTGCACTTCCCGCCGGGCACGCGTTTCGGCCGGCCCGGCATGCCGTGGCCGCAGTGAGCCGCTACGGCACACGCTGTCGACCCCTCGACGCACAGTTCGCTTCCGGTAGCCCGCCTCGTGAGAGGCGGGACCACCTCGCGCTCTATCTCCCGCCGGTCCCGGCTCTCACGAGCCGGGCTACCCGATCAGCTCACGCGCCAATCGGGTGCCACGTCGTCTTGAATTCGAGCGTGTCGCGGATGGCGTGCAGGCCCTGCGCCGAGTCGGTCAGCCACGCGGTTTCCGGAGCGACGAAGTGCGTGCGTTTCACGCTCTCCGCCGCGCCCAGTCGGATCGCCTTGCGCTCATCCGGGGTCGCGGCGGCGACGATTGCCCGCAGGTGCGTGTGCGTTGCAAACGTCGGCACGAGTTCCTTCCGAAAGCCCGTGAGGATGTTCACCACCCCGCCCGGCAGATCGCTCGTCGCCAGCATCTCGCCGAGGAGGATCGCGGGATAAGGCACTTTCTCCGACGCAAGCGCGACGACGGTGTTACCGCTCACGATCGCGGGTGCGATCAGCGAGATCAGCGGGAGCAACGGCGGCAGGTCGGGCGCGATGATGCCGATCACGCCCATGGGCTCCGTGACGGTGAAGTTGAAATGCGGCGACGCCACGGGGTTCACGTTGCCGAGGAGCTGCTCGTATTTGTCCGCCCAGCCCGCGTAGTGGATCAGGCGGTCGACGGCGGTGTCGACGGCCTTGGCCGCGGGACCTTTCGGTCCGCCGAGCTGCACATGCACGTCGATCATCTCGGCGCGGCGCGCCTCGAGCATCTCGCCGAGGCGATAGAGGATCTGGCCGCGGTTGTAGGCGGTGCGTTTCGCCCAGCCGGGGCCGGCTTTGGCGGCGGCCTCGACGGCGTTGCGCAGATCCTTGCGCGTGCACTGCGGGATGTTGGCGAAGAAATTGCCCGCGGCGTCGTTGACCGGAAACGTGCGCCCGCTCTCCGAGCGGATGAACGCGCCGCCGACGTAGGGTTTGGGAGTCTTGGTGATGGGAAGTCGGGGCATAAGAATGGTAAGGCTTTTAGCCACAGAGGGCACAGAGCGCGGACACGGAGTTCACAGAGTCGATCCGTTTGAATTACTCCGTGTCCTCAGTGTCGGAGCTCTGTGTTCTCTGTGGCCCCTGCATTGGTTCAGATCAGTTTCGCGTAATCGAGCAGCCCTTGCCGGCCACCCTCGCGGCCGAAGCCGCTTTCCTTGTAGCCGCCGAAGGGCGAGGTCGGATCGAATTTGTTGTAGGTGTTGGCCCACACCACGCCGGCTTTCAGCTCGACGCTCATCTTCAGGATGCGCGAGCCCTTGTCGGTCCACACGCCCGCGCTCAGGCCGTAGGCGGTGTTGTTGGCCTTCTCGATCGCCTCGTCGACGGTGCGAAATGTCAGGATGCCCAGCACGGGGCCGAAGATCTCCTCGCGCGCGATGCGGTGGCTCATGCTCACGCCGCTGAAAATCGTCGGCCGGAAATAAAAACCCTTAGCCGGCAGGCGGCATGGTGGCTGGAAAATCTCAGCGCCCTCCTTCACCCCGCTCTCGACGAGCGCGGCGATCTTGCCGAGTTGCTCCTTCGAGTTGATGGCGCCGATATCGGTGTTCTTGTCCATCGGATCGCCGACGCGGAGCACGCGGATGCGGTTCTTCAGCTTGGCCAGCACGCGT
>JANOCA010000369.1:0-21551 GCA_031411915.1 Opitutaceae bacterium | reverse complement strand
ACTGTAGGCGGGGTGCCCTCACCCCACGGGCTTTCGCGTTCGAAGCCTGCGCCTCGCGGGGTGAGGGCACCCCGCCTACATCAGGAGACTTCACAGCCCCCGCATGAAATTAAACGTCCGATCAATCTGCCCCGGCAGCGGCTCGTGGCCGAAGTCAGGATAGAGCACGAAATCCTTTTTCGCGGTGATCTTGTTGTAGGCGGCGAACTGCGAACTGGGCGGGCAGAGCGTGTCCATCAGGCTCGTGAACATCAGTGTGTCGGCGCGCACGCGCGGCGCGAGGTGCTGCACATCGATGTAGCCGAGCCGCGTGAAAACCTCCGCCTCGCGCTCGTGCCGCGGGTCGTGGTTGCGGAAGTAGAGCCGCAGCTCCTCGTAGGCGTCCTTGGCCTGATCCATTTCCCACACGCGCTGGTAATCGCAGAGGAATGGGAACACCGGAGCCGTGCGACGGATGCGCGGCTCAAGCGCGGCGCACGCGATCGACAGCGCGCCGCCCTGCGACGCGCCGAAGCAGCCGACGCGCTCCGCATCGACCTCGGCGAAGCTCATCACGACGCGCGCGAGTTGCGCCGCATCGAGGAAGATCTGGCGAAACGCGAGCCGCCGCGGATCAGGATCGTCGAGGCCGCGGATGATGTGGCCGCGGAGCGTGGTGCCTTGCACGCGGCCGTTGTCCTCGGAGCGCCCGCCCTGGCCGCGGCAATCCATCGCCGCGTAGCAGAAGCCCTCGGCCGGCCAGCCGAACTTGTCGAGCCAGTCGCCGGTGTGGCCGGAGTAGCCGTGGAACTGGAGCACCGCGGGGTGCTTCGCGCCGTGGGCCACGGAGGATTTGGGCCGCAGGTATTTTGCGTAGATGCGCGCGCCGCCGACGCCCGTGAAGCGCAGATCGAAGCACTCGACGTTGGCCGAGGAGACGACCGTGCTCGGGCGCAGCTCGGGATTGGGCGCCGTGGCGTCGAGCTCCGCGAGCGCGGCGCTCCAGTAGGCGTCAAAGTCCGCCGGGCGCGGATTGCGGCCGGCATACGTGAGCAATTCGGGGAGAGGTTTGTCGATGAGCGGCATGGCGGAAAATCAAAAGACGCGGATAAACGAACGCGGGCCGACATCGACGAACTCACCGCGCCCCGACGCAACGCGCAAAAAGCGGCCGGACTCGGCGAAGACTCCGATCTCGCCTGCGCGATCACGGAGCGGGGCGTAGAGTTCCCGCTTCTCCGAATCGAAGGCGAGGGCGTCGGCCGCCGGCTGCTCAAGCGCGATGTGTGAAAGGAGCGTGCCGTTGAGGTCGTGCATCCGCACGGTGCGGCCGTCGGCATCGAGAACAAGGAATCGGTCACGCGTTGAATCAAACGCGAGGCCGACGGGGTGTCCATCGGCGAGCACGAGCGTGCGCACGGGTTGCCCGAGCCGCGTTGTTTCCGTCACGCGACCGGGGTCCGCACCGAGGAAAAACAGATGCCCGTCGCGCGGACGCACGGCCAAGTCGCCGCTTCCGCTGATGGAAATTTCGAACTCCCGCTTGATCGCCCGGGCGGGTCGATCGACGACGCGGACGCGATTGCCCGGCGCGAGCCGAAGGAAAAAATGATCCGTGAACGGATCGTAGGCGAAGCCGGTGATCGTCTCGCCCGCCGCGAGGAAGCTCGGGACATCGCTGGCGCGGCCGGCGCTGACGTCGCCTATGACTGCGGATGCGTCCACCGACACTGAGTAGAGGTGCAGCGGCCCCGGTGTTGAGCAGCCTGCCGCGCCGAAGGCTGCGCCGGCGAAGACCGCGACGAGAGGAATGGGCACGCCTAGTTTTCGCGTTGTCATCGCGACGCGCGACGACGTGATTCGCCGCATGAAAGTCGCGTTCATCAGTGGCACGAGCATAGTCAATTCCACGCTGTTTTCGGCGTGGGATGTGAAGACAGTCGAGACGAAACACGGCGCCGTGACCTACAAGACCAAGGGCGACTTCGCGCTCATCAACCGCCACGGCTACGCGTTTCCATTGCCGCCGCACTCCATCAACTACCGTGCGAACATCGCGGCGCTGGCGGAGCTTGGGTTCAAGGACATCGTGTCGCTCAACTCCGTGGGTTCGCTGAAAAAGGACCTGCCGCCGGGCACCTTCGTCTCGTGCAGCGACTACGTCGGCCTGCAGCAGGGCCCGGCGACGTTCTTCGACACCGAGCTGAAGGGCGGCGCGCCCGGCATCGCGAACAATCTCATCCCGAGGATTGTTTCCGCGCTCGCGCCCGAGTTCGTGATTCATCCCGGCAAGACCTACGTGCAGATGCGCGGCCCGCGCTTCGAGACCAAGGCCGAGATCAAAATCGTGCAGCACTGGGGCGATGTGATCGGCATGACGGCGGCGCACGAGGCCGATCTGTGCACCGAGGCCGGCCTGCGCTACAACAGCCTCGCGCTTATTGACAACTACGCGAATGGCCTCGAAGGCACGGAAATCGATTTCGCCAAGTTCAAGGACCTCGTGAAGGACAACCAGGCGAAGGTGAACCGTCTCTTCGTGCGGCTCCTCGAGATCCTCGGCTGAGCGGGAAGGGAAGTCATCAGCCGTGGCGGGCTGAATTGGACGGCTCAGCCAGCATGGCCTCCTCGTGATCGAGCAATTGCTGCAAGGGCCGGTGGATTTCGTCGGAGATCACATCGCGCCGCCAGAGGTCGTCGAGTGCGGCGCGCTCGGCTCGGAGCGCCTGTAGTCGGAGCAAGCGGAGTTCCTGACGATGGCGGCGGGCGCCGGCCTGCGTCTCGCCCTCGGCGGTGAGCTCGGCGAGCCGTTGCTCGTATTCGGCCATCACTTGCTGCCGGGCGACCTCGCCTTCGAGGCGCGTGGCGACGGAATCCGGATCGCGCAGGCTCCGGAGCCCCGCCTCGACGGCGGTGATGCGGGCGAGGTGGTCCTCGCGTTGATGTGTGTCGTCCGCCTGCACGCCAAGCCGGCGTATGAGCCATTCGAGGGTCGTGCCTTGGAGCAACAGCGTGACGAGGATGACGCCGGCCGAGAGAAAGATGACGATGTCGCGCGCGGGAAACGGCGTGCCGTCGGCCATGGCAACCGGGATCGAGAGTGCGGCGGCCAGCGTGATGGTGCCGCGCATGCCGGCCCAGCCGGCGATGATCAGATGACTCCGGGGTGGGCGCGGCTCGTTGCGCAGCGCCCGGGGGAAAATCAGGAACGGCAGGTAGCCGCCGGGAAACAGCCACACCAGCCGCGTGAGCATCGCCACACCCGATACAGCGGCAGTGAACAGAACGAGCTGGCCGGTCGAAAAGGTGTTGCTGACCGATTGCAGGACGGAAGGCAGCTGAAGCCCGAGCAAGATGAAGGCGAGACCGTTGAGCCAGAACAGCACTACCAGCCAAACCGCCCACGCCGTCTGCCGCGTCTGCACATCCATGCGCAGGGGATCGCGCCAGCCCGCGTAGAGCCCGGCAGCGACGACCGCGAGGATGGGGGACAGGCCCAGTGCCTCGGCTGAGAGATAGGCCGCGTAGGGCGTCATCAGTGACACGGTGACTTCGACATAGGTGTCGGTGCTGCGGAAGCACCGCAGAGTGTCGCGCACCCAGCCGACGGCCCAGCTCACGGCCAAGCCCACGCCCAATCCGCCCACCGCCAAGAGAAGAAAATCCAGCGTCGCCGCGCGCAGCGAAAATGCGCCGGCGGCCATCGCGCCCAGCGCAAACTTGAAGGCGACGAGGCCGGTCGCGTCGTTCATGAGGCTCTCGCCGTTGAGCACGGCGGTGAGCCGCGCCGGGACCTTGAGCCGCTGCGTGATCGCGCCTACGGCGACGGCATCAGTCGGCGACACGACGGCCCCGAGCGCGAACGCCATGGCCAGAGGAAGGCCCGGCACAAGCCACCACGCGACGAGACCGACGAGCACCGTGGTAAAGACAACGAGACCGGTGGCCAGCGTGAGAATGGGGCGCTTGGCCGCGAGGAAGTCGCGCAGCGGCATCAGCCAGCCATCGGAAAAAAGCAGCGGCGGCACGAAGCAGAGGAAGAAAAACCCCGGGTCCAGCTCGACCCGAGGGAAAGCCGGCCAAAGCGCCGCCAAGCTGGCGCCGACGACATAAGTGATCGGCAGCGGCCACGGCAGCCGGCGCCCGAAAACGCTGAGCACCATCAGCAGCAGGAGAAGGACAAGAGCGTGTTCGAAACCGACCATCGGCGGAAGTTGGCGAGCTTTGTCCGGGAGGAAAAGAATGGAGTGCTAGCTGCGCAGACGTGCAGCGGAAAACTTGAGGACAGAATCATAAGTAGTTTTGCCGGCACAATCGTCGCCAGCCACGGTTTGACCAGCCCGCGGCAGTCCCCAATCTCACGGCATGAGTGATTTCTTGCCGGCGCCGCGCATCGCAGAAGCGAAGGGTTGCATCGACCGCCTGCGGGAAAACATGCGCGTCTCCATTCGCGGCAAGGACGACGTGATCGACCAAGTGCTTATTTGCCTCGTCGCCGGCGGCCACCTGCTGATCGAGGACCTGCCGGGCGTGGGCAAGACCACGCTGGCCTACTCGCTGGCGCGCTCGATGGACTGTGTGTTCTCGCGGGTCCAGTTCACCAGCGATCTGCTTCCGGGCGATGTCACCGGCGTCGCGATCTACGACGAGACGGTGAAGGAGTTTGTCTTCAAAAAGGGCCCGGTGTTCGCGCACATCGTCCTCGCCGACGAGATCAACCGGGCGACGCCCAAGACCCAGTCGGCGCTGCTTGAGGTGATGGACCGCGCGCGCGTGACGGTCGACGGCGAGTCGCACGCGGTGGGTGCGCCCTTCATGGTCTTCGCGACGCAGAACCCGGTGGACTTCGAAGGCACGTTTCCGCTGCCCGAGAGCCAGATGGATCGGTTTTTGATGCGGCTGCGCATGGGCTACCCGCAGCCGGACGACGAGCGCGAGATCCTGCGCACAGCGCGCGGCGGCTACGATGCGATCGCGCTCAACCCCGTTGTCACGCGCAGCGAAATCCTCGCGCTGCAGGCGCTGGTGCCGCAGGTGTTCGTCGAGGAGAGCGTGCTCGATTTCATCCTGCGCATCGTGACGGCGACGCGCACCGAGGCGGAGTTCCGCTCGGGCGTGAGTGTGCGCGGCGGCGTGGCCCTGCGCTCGGCCGCGCAGGCGCGGGCGCTTCTGCACCATCGCGATTTCGTGCTGCCGGAGGATGTGACGGAGCTCGTCGCGCCGGTTTTCGCCCATCGTCTCGGGCTCGCGCGGCAAAGCAGCGACATGCTGGAGGAGCGGCGTGCGGTCGCGGCGGCGCTGAAGCGCATCGTGTCCTCGATCCCGCCGCCCGTGTGAGCGGGTGGATCGAACGATGAGCACGCATGAGGCAGAGTGGGAAGGTCCGGGCGGAAGGCGCCGCCAGCGCTTCACTTGGAGCGGGCTGGTGTGGTCTTTTGTCTATCCGCAGCGGGGCCATCGCACCGTGCCGACGGTCCCGGGCCTGATCCTGATCGGGCTGTCGATCGGCATCGGCACGGCGGCCTACAATTCATCGAGCAACATCCTCTTCATCACGCTCTCGCTCATGCTGGCGTGCCTGATTCTGAGCGGAGTGCTGTCGTGGCTCAATTTGCGCGGCGTGCAGTGGCGGCTGGTGCTCGCGCCGCCGCTACGGGTGGGTCACGAGACGACGGTCGTGCTGGAGCTGCGAAACCGAAAGAGTTTTTTGCCGACGCACGGGCTTTGGTTCGAGTTATCCGCCCGGGTGATGGACGACGCCGCGGTGGCGGCCGGGAGCGCGGGGAGCATGTTCAGCGCGAGCGGCGCCGAAGTGAAGCGTATCTTCGCGCGCGCGGGTGCCAGCGAGCAGCGGGCGCGCATCGCGCTCGGACATCGGCTCGATCCCGAGGGCGAGGGGCGCATCGAGTGGGCGTTCAAGCCCGCCCGCCGCGGTCGCGTGCGGATCCAGCTCGTCGCCGTGGGATCGCTTTTCCCCTTTGGTTTCCTGCGGAAGGATCTGGGCACGGCGACCAGCGTCGATGCCCTCGTGTGGCCGGCGCCGGTGGAGTATCGGCGGAAGGCCGTGGCCGCGCCGCGGCGTCGCGCCGGCGGCGAGCGTGTCTCCCGGCCCGGAACAAGCGGCGATCTGCTGGCGCTGCGGGCCTACACGCCGGGAGACTCCCACCGGCTGATCCATTGGAAGGCGAGCGCGCGTTCCGGCGGGCTGCTCGTGCGGCAGTTTGCGGCGGAGAGCGCGCAGAGCCACACGCTCTGGCTGCGCACGGATGCGGCGGCGTGGGTTCACGGCGAGCAATTCGAGCGGTTGATCGCGCTGGCGGGCACCATGGCGGAGGATCTGTTTCGTGCCGGCAAACTGCTGCGCGTCTCGATCAACGGGGAGCCGCCGCTCATGATGAGGCGCCCCCGCGACCTGGAGCTTTGGTTCAACCGCCTCGCGACCGCGATGCCGGCGCGCGACGCGATCGCGCCCGAAGAACGGCCTTCGCCCCACGCGAGCACGATAACCTTTTCTCCTGACGGCACGCAGGGCGTGGTGGCGATCATCGGCGGGGACGTCACGGCTTGGTCATGAAAACCGCGTCTCCACGGCGGCCGCAGCTCGCCCTCGAGGAACTCCAGCACCTGAAGTGGTCGCTCGGCGGGTTGCTCACGCTCGTCAGCCTCGCCTCGGTGCTCTATCTCGACATCGAGGCCTGGACCGTCACGGGCCTCGCGGCGGGGGGCACGTTGGCGACGATGGTGTGGCCCAGGTGGCCGGCGCTCGTGCCGCGCGCTGTGCACACGCTGGCGTTTCCGCTGACCATGGGGTTCTTCATCGCCGATGTCTGGATGCGCGGCGAACTCCTGCCCGCGATGGTGCGGCTGTGCATTTTGCTGCTCCTCTACCGCAACATCACCTACCGGCAGCGGCGCGACGAACTGCAATTGATCGTGCTCGGGCTTTTCCTCGTGATGGTGGCGGGCGTGCTGTCGGTGTCGCCGACGTTCGCCGTGCAGCTCCTGGCATTCACGGGGTGCGCGCTGCTTCTGCTGCTCATGGTGACGCTGGTGGAAGGCCAACTGACGCCCGCGGCCCGCGAGCCCGTGCCGCCCGGCGTGATGCCAATCTGGGCGCGGCGGGCTGAGCTCCCGCATCTGTTGGGCCGGCTGCGCGCGGTGCTTGACTGGCGGCTGGCGGTGCTCGGCGCCGGGTTGTTCGCCGGCGTGGTCGGAGTCTCGGCTTTGCTCTTTCTCTCGATTCCTCGCTTTCAACTCGAGAACAGCATGTTTCTCGAGCGCTTCATCGAGAAAAAAGCCAAGACCGGTTTCAGCGACTCGATTCGCATCGGCGATGTGACGGAAATCCAGCAGGACAACAGCATCGCGCTCAGCGTCGATGTCTCGGATGTGAGCCGCATCCCGGCGTCGCCCTACTGGCGCATGCTGGTGCTCGATGGCTACGAAAACGGCGTGTTTCGCTCCTCGTCGGAGCAGCGTCGCGAGTTCGAACAGGAGCGCTCTGGCACCGTGGTCCATGGTGGCCTGCGGCCGCGTCGCGGTGAATCGACCTACTGGACATTCTATCTCGAGGCGGGCGTGAGCCGGTTCCTGCCGGTGGGCGGGGCGTTCCAAACGCTCACGTTCCAGGACGCGCAGCATTTCCGGGTGGCGCCACGGATCGCGAACGTGGCGTTGCGCGAGGAGCCGGTGACGATGGTCGCCTACCGGGTCGAGGATTTCGGCGCCAGCTCCACGCTGCATGACGTGCGCTTTGCGAACCGCTGGGCCGATCGACTGCAGGCGGGCACGAGGGAGGACGATTTGCTGGTGAAGCTATCGCTGTCCGACGCAGACCGCGGGCTGGTGGCGAATGCAGTCGCGGCGGCGACCGGCGGCGTGCGCCTCGACGCCGCGCAATTCGTGCAGCGCGTGGGCGAGTGGCTGCGTGAGCAGCATGCTTACTCGTTACGGCCGGTAATCCCGGATGGTCCGGGCGATCCGCTGGTGCGTTGGCTGCGCTCGCGCGAGAGCGGCCACTGCGAACTCTTCGCCGGGTCGATGGTCCTGATGGCGCGCAGCGCGGGGCTGCCGGCGCGCGTCGTGACGGGCTTCCGCGGCGGCTCGTGGAACGGCTACTCCAACAACTTCACCATCCGCAATGCCGACGCCCATGGCTGGGCCGAGATCTTCGACGAGGCGGCCGGCGCGTGGCTTCGCGCTGATCCGCTGGAGACGGAATCGCCTCATTCCTCGGGGGCGCTCGTCGGTGAAGCCGCGGTGGCGTCGCGCCTTGATCGCAGCTGGAAGGCGCGGGTCGATAGCCTGCGGATGTTCTGGTATCGCCGCATCGTGAGCTTTGATCAGCGCTCTCAGGCTGAGACATTCCGGGCTGTGAAGGACGCGGCTAGCAGCTCAGGCCGCCAGTTGCGCGAGCGACTTCAAGAGCTCGTGGCGGTGGTGCGGGAGTGGCTGGAGTCCCCGTGGGACGCGAGCCGCGCCTTCGGCCTCGTGGCGCTGATTGGGGCCGTGGGCCTGGCCCTCTGGTGGCTGATCATGCGCGGGCCGGCGTTGTGGCGGCGACTCTCCTTCCGTCGCGGCCGGAGCCAGGATGATCCGGTGCGGCGCGAAGCGGGCCGTCTGCTCGGGCGGCTCGACGGTGCCGAGCCCGAGCCGGACCACGCCGCGATGCGCGCCGAGTTGCAGCGTCTGCGATTTGGTCCGCGCGCCTCGTGGACTCAGCCCGAGGCGGTGTTCCGCCGCGCGCGGAAAACCTGCCGGGTGGCGCGGCCCCGGCCGCGTCCGCGGTTTACTCGGCCTTGAAGCGGACAGGACTGCCCGCGGGCTGGGTCTTTTTCTCCACCCAAGTCTTCAGAATCGCGTGCGCCACCGGCGCGGCGTAGCGGCTGCCGCCGGTTTCCTCGCCGGGTGTGTCGCCCTCGATCGCCACGGCGATCGCGATCTGCGGGTTCTCGACGGGGGCGAAGCCGATGAACCACGCGAAATTGATCTTCTTGCCGCCCTCGGCGTCCTTCTGCGCGGTGCCGGTCTTGCCCGCGATCCGCAGGCCCGGGATTCTGGGCAGCAGGCGGCCCTGCGTGAGGATGCGCGCGGTGCCGGTGAGCGTGACCTGCTCCATCGCGTTGACGAGCGCGGCCCGCTGCGGCGGCGTGAGCCCGATGCGCTCGGCGCGTTGACGCGGGCGGTTGGGATCGTGGAGGAGGGTGGGCTGCGTCCAGACTTCGTCGCGCGCCACCGAAGCGGCGAAGCACGCCATCTGCAGCGGAGTCACGAGCACGAAGCCCTGGCCGATCGACATCTGGACCGTGTCGCCGCCCGCCCAGCCCTGCTTGTGCTGCTGGCGTTTCCACTCGGGGCTGGGGATGACCATGCGGCGCGTCTCGTCGAAGAGCTCGATGCCCGTGGGCCGATCGAGGTGAAAACGCTTCGCCTCATTGGCGATGACATCGGCGCCCATGTCGTAGCCGTGTTTGTAGAAGAAGACATTGCAGCTCTTCTCGATGGCTTGGGTGAAACTCATCTCGCCGTGCACGGTGTCGTGGCAGCCGAATCTGCGGCCCATGAAATAAAAGCCCGGGCAGTTCACCGAACTGTCGTGCTCAAAGGCCCCCGCCCGCAGGCCGGCGATGCCGGTGAGAATCTTGAAGGTGGAGCCGGGCGGGTAGGCGCCTTGCAGGGCGCGGGGAAACAGCGCCTGCCGCTCCATCGCGTCCTTCCAGGTGGCCGAGCTGATCTGCGGCGAGAATTTCGAGAGATCGTAGTCGGGCTTGCTCGCCAGCACGAGCACCTCGCCGGTCGCGACATCAAGCGCGACGGCGGCCCCGGCCATGCCGAAGTCGGCCATCACGGCCTCGGCGGCGATCTGCAGGTCGATGTCGAGGGAGAGCCGGAGGTTCTTTCCCCGACGGGGAAACACCTGCTCGATGGGCTTGCTCACCCGGTTGCCCGCGGGATCAACGCGGTAGATCGCGCCGCCGGCTTCGCCTTGAAGCGTTGAATCGAAGCGCTTCTCGACGCCGTTGCGGCCGATCGTGCCCGTCATCCTGAAGGTCTTCAGCCCCTCGCCGGGCAGATCGTCCACCTCGACGTCGTCGCTCGCGCCAACGTAGCCGAGCGTGTGCGCCGCGGCCGAGCCGTAGGGATAGATGCGCACGCTGGAGGGATAAAGCTGCGCGGGGGAGTTGGCAGGCAATCCCTCGAGGAGAAGGGCGAATTCCTTCTCCGTGAGATCCTCGAGCAGGGTGAAGGGGAGCAGCAGTTCGCGGGCGAAGTGGAGACCCAGCCTCTTGCTGTCGACCTTGCCCTCGCGGCCGAGGAGCGCGTTGATTTGGTCGAGGTAACGCTGCACGACCGACGTGCGCGCGAGCTGCGTGAGCTGATCGCGCGTGGGCACATCCTTGTCGCCGACGGCGCGGAAATTGTTGCGGATGCGGATCTGCTCGCGGCGCAGCTCCGGGCGCAGCTCGTCGAGCATGAGGCGCACGGAGTGGCGCGCGCGGTTGCCGACGAGCAGGCGGCCCGCACGATCCTCGATCTCGCCGCGGGGGCCGGGGTAGAGGATGCGCCGCTGCATCTGCTTGCGCTCGGCCTCGGCGTATTCGTCGACCTTCACGAGCTGCTGGTAACCGAGCCCGCCCACGAGCACCACGATCAGCACCGCGATGATGAAGTGGAACAGCACGATTCGCGGATCGCGGGCCTGGTGCGAATCGACGAGCGATCCGGACCGATCCGCGAGATTGATGTCCGTCGAGGGCATGGCGCGATCTCAGGCCAGGTCGAAACGCGGCACGCGCGCCAGCACGAGGGCGCGGGCCTGCAAGGCGGTGAACCACGGCGTGGCGAGGGCCAGCACAATCTGCGACGCGACGAGATCGGCCAGCAGGCGCGACCACGCCGCGGAGGGGACGGGCGCCTGGTGGATCTGCGTGAACGAGATCGCGAGGAAGAGCGCGAGGTTCACCACCAGGGTGACGGCGGTCACCGAGACCGGATCCTCCCGTGGCACGCGATCGCGCACGCGGTGGAGGAGCTGATGGGCCGTGGCGAAGAGCAGCATGTGCAGGCCGAAAGGAACCGGGGTGTTGGCGTCGCACACGAGGCCCGCGAGCATCACGGCCGCGAGGCCCGTGCGATGCGGCTGAGTCAGCGCCGCGAAGACCACGAACAAGCCGCCGGCAAACACATGGACGCGCCACGCCGCGATGAGATCATTCAGCTGCGTCACGAGCGCCCAGAGCAGGAGCGAGGTGATGAAGAGAATGAGGGTGCGGCGCATCGAAGGAGAGAAAGACGACGGATGAAAAGCGAGGACGGCGCGTCGCGTCAGGAAAGCGAGCGTGTTTGCTCATTCCTTATTCACAGGCACGAGCACGGTGACCTCGGTGAGCGTGCCGAGGCGTTCGTCGAGCCGCACCTCGCCGGTTTGAAAGAGCCCCTCGGTGCTGCCCGTCGCGCGCGTGATGAGGCCGAGCGTGAGGCCGGGCGGAAACACCCCGCCGAAGCCGGCCGTGACGAGCCGCTTCGGCGTGTTGGGCGAGATCACGATGTCGAGGGGCAGCGACTCGACCACCCCGACCGGCGGGCCAAAGGTGGGATTCACCCCGCCGATGAAGCTCACCGGCCGCGTGTCGCCCTCGATCACGCCGGCGAGCCGCACGGCGCTGCTGCTGATGAGATCGACGACCGCGGTGGTGGCGCGGACTTCGGCGACCTTGCCCGCGACGCCCCCGGAAAAGACCACCGGCGCGCCGACGGTGATGCCGTAGTTCTTGCCTTTGCGGATGACGATGCGCTGCCACCAGCCGGAGAAATCGCGGAGCGCCACCCGCGCGTGCTCGGCGCGGTAGCCCGGCGCCGAGGGCAGACGGAGCAGGCTCTCGAGCCGCGTGATCTCCGCGCGCATCGCGGCGTTCTGCTGCACGCCGAACTCGTAGGACGCCAGCATGCCCGACACCTCGCGCCCGGCCTCGATCAGGTCGTGCTCGGAGTGCAGGCGCAGTCCCCAATACTGCTGCAGATCGCGCACGCGCGACGCGGTGGCGGTGACGGGCGCGGTGAACTCGAAGAAACTCGCGCGCGCAAACGTCTTCACGACCGTGGGCACGAGCAGCCAGGCGATCACGATGACAGCGAGCGTGACGAACGGCCTGGCTTGATCGAGGCGTTTGAAGCGCACGGGCAGGGAAGGGGCGCGAAACGAAAGCGGCGCCGCCGCGGCGCTCAGCGGCCCTTGTTTTCCAGATAGGCTCCGGTGCCGTTGGCGACGGCGGAGAGCGGATCGTCCGAGATGGTGACGGGCAGGCCGGTCTTCTCGCTGAGCAGACGGTCGATGCCGCGGATGAGCGCGCCGCCGCCGGCCATCACGAAGCCGCGGTCGACGAGATCGGCGGAGAGCTCGGGCGGGCAGCGCTCGAGGGTGTAGCGCACGGCCTCGACGATCGCGGCGATGGTGTCGGCGAGCGCCTCGCGGATTTCCTGCGAGGTGATGTGGATGGTCTTGGGGAGGCCCGCGACGGAATCGCGGCCCTTGACCTCCATCGTGAGTTCGTCGTCGAGCGGGTAGGCGGAGCCCACGCGCATCTTGATCTCCTCGGCGGTGCGCTCGCCGATGAGGAGATTGTAGGCGCGCTTCATGTAGTTGATGATCGCGCTGTCGAGCTCGTCGCCGGCGACGCGGATCGACTTGGAGAAGACGATGCCGGAAAGTGAAATCACCGCGATCTCCGTGGTGCCGCCGCCGATGTCCACGATCATGTTGGCCGCGGGATCCTCGATGGGCAGACCGACGCCGATCGCGGCGGCCATCGGCTCGGGGATGGTCTCGACGCTGCGGGCTCCGGCATGCGTGGCGGATTCCATCACCGCGCGCTTCTCGACCTCGGTGATGCCCGAGGGGATCGCGATCACGACGTGCGGCGGGGCGCGAAACGCGCTGCCCGTGACCTTGCGGATGAAGTAGCGGAGCATCTCCTCCGTGACATCGAAGTCCGCGATCACGCCGTCCTTCATGGGGCGGATGGCGGTGATGTTGCCGGGCGTGCGGCCGAGCATGCGCTTCGCTTCATCGCCGACGGCGAGGACCTTGCGCGAGGTGGTGTCGAGCGCGACGACGGAAGGTTCGCGGAGGACGATGCCCTTGCCCTTGACGTAGACGAGCGTGTTGGCCGTGCCGAGATCGATGCCGATGTCGTTGGAAAAGTAGCCGAAGATGTTCGCCATGATGCTGGAGCGGGAAGCGCGGGGGAATTCGGCGGGGAGCCTCCGGGACCGAATCGGCGCCCGGATGGGCTGTCAACGTGTGAAAATGGCGGCAGTCGGGGGCGGAAAAAAAGCGCGCCCGCGGGGCGCGCTTGGGAAGGGAGGGAGGAAAGGAGAAAAAACCGGGCCCAGCGCCGGCGATCAGCGGACAGGCGTCTCGGTCTTTTTCTCGGTGACCGTGGGAGCGACGGGCTTGGGCGTCTCGGGTTCCGGCTCATCCTTCGACGCTTTCTTGAATTCCTTGATCGACTGGCCGATGCCCTTGGCGAGGCCGGGGAGCTTGGCGCCACCGAAAAGGACGAGCAGGATCACCAGAATGACAATCAGCTCGGTGGGCCCCAGACCCATGAAGCCGAGGATGGCGGCAGAGGACGTTTCCATAGTGAGGCAGAAGCTAGGCCGGGTCGTCGGGCTGTAAAGCGGCAAATCGGAATCACGGGGCCAGCCACACGACCTCTTCGCCCGGGGAAGACTGTCCGGCCACAAGCCGAGTGCCAAGCATCCGGCCGCGAAGCTGACGGGTGGCGCGAAGCCGCGCGGTCTCCCGCAGATCCAAGGTGCGCGCGATCAGCTCCGCGCCCTCGGTTGTCGCCGCGACGGGAGCGTCGGCGGCCAATTCGACGATCACGAAACCACGGGGCGCATCGACGGCGATGACACGGCCGACGATCAACCGCGGGCTGGGGACCAGCGCGCCTTCCGCGAGGATCGGGACAGGTTTCTGCGGGGCCTGCACGCAGCCCGCGACGAGACAGACCACTGCAAGGGGCGCGGCCAGCCGGACGAGAGGGGGCATTTGGTTGCGGTAGCCCGCCTCGGGAGAGGCGGGACAGGCGAGCGTCGAAACCGACGGATATCCCTGCTCTCACGAGCAGGGCCACGGGGAAAATTTCAGAGCTTCGGCAGCGAGAAACCCAAGCCACCGGGCAGCGTGCCCGAACCCAGCAGGCCGGGCATCGGCGCGCCGGGCAGCGGCGCCGGGGCGCCGGGCGCGCGGGCGGTGGCGGCGACCTTCATCAGGTTCTGGGCGTTGTCGATCTGCTCCGCATCGAAGAAGCCATGGAGCTGCCGGATGCGCGTCGGGTGCCGCATCTTGCGCAGCGCCTTCGCCTCGATTTGGCGGATACGCTCGCGGGTGACCTTGAATTGCTTGCCGACTTCCTCGAGCGTGCGGCTGTAGCCGTCGACGAGGCCGAAGCGCAGCGAGAGCACGCGGCGCTCGCGCTCGGTGAGCGTATCGAGGACATCGATGATCTTTTCGCGGAGGAGCGAATAGGCCGTCATGTCGTAGGGATTCTCGGCGGACTTGTCCTCGATGAAATCGCCGAAGGACGTGTCGTCGCCGTCGCCGACGGGCGACTGGAGGGAGATGGGCTGCTGCGCCATCTTCATGATCTGCTGCACGCGCTCGACGGGCAGGTTCATCTCGTCCGCGACTTCGTCGGGCGTGGGCTCGTGGCCGTATTCCTGCAGGAGCTGCTTCTGCACCTGCATGACCTTGTTCAAGGTCTCGATCATGTGCACCGGGATGCGGATGGTGCGCGCCTGGTCGGCGATCGAGCGGGTGATGGCCTGGCGGATCCACCACGTGGCGTAGGTGGAGAACTTGTAGCCGCGGCGATACTCGAATTTCTCGACGGCCTTCATCAGGCCCATGTTGCCCTCCTGGATGAGGTCGAGGAAGGAGAGGCCGCGGTTCGTGTATTTCTTCGCGATGGAGATGACGAGGCGGAGGTTGGCCTCGACCATCTCGGTCTTCGCCTTGTGGGCCTCGCGGACGTGCACCATCGTCTGGTCGACGACGGCCTTGAGTTCGGCGGGGCCGATGCGTTGCTGGGCCTCGATCTGCTTGAGGCGAGCGTGGACGGCCTTCGTGTCGATGGCGGCGTCCTTCTTGGTCTTCGGCTGCTTCGAGCGGTCGAGCTGGCTGTTGAGCGAGTCGATTTCCTGCAGCACCGGGGCGAGCTGCTCGAGGTATTCCTCGTAGACCTTGAGCTTGAAATAGAACTTCCCGAAGTAGGAGCGGAGGACGTTCTCGCGCTTGCGGAATTTGCTGAGGACCTTCTTGCGCTCCGCATCGCCGCGGGCCTTCAGGTATTCCTCCCAGCCCTCGGCGACGCTCGCCTCCGCGTGCTGGGTGTTCCCGACGAGTTTCTCGAGGCCCTTGAAATACGCCTCGCGCGACTCGATCTTCTTGTCGATCACGACGCGGTCGAAGCGCTCCTCGCGGTTGAGCAGCTTGGCGCCGAGGGTGCCGATGTAGCCGCCAATGGCCGCGGCTTGGAAGAGCGCCTCCTGCGCCTTCAGCTCGGCGGTCTCGATGCGCTTGGAAATCTCGACTTCCTGCTCGCGCGTCAGCAGCGGGACCTGGCCCATCTGCTTCAGATACATGCGGACCGGATCGTCGAGGATGTCGTTGTTCGACGTGCGCGATTCCTCCTCCTCCGCCTCCTCCATGCGCTGCTTGTAGTCCTCGACCTGATCCTGCTCGAGGATCTCGATCTCGAGATTCTGGAGGATGGAGAGGACGTTGTCGATTTCCTCCTGGTTTTCGACCGACTCGGGCAGCGCCTCGTTGATGTCGTCGAAGGTCAGGTAGCCCTGCTCTTTCGAGAGCCGGATCAGGTGGCGGATTTTGTCGTTGATGCCACCAGCCGGGATCTCGGCGCCCGGAGCGGCACCTTCGGCGACGGCGGGTGCGGTCTTGGCTAGAACGGCCTCGACGGCCTCGGACTGGGCGGAATCAGCGGATGCGGACTTGGACTTGCGCGGCATGAGAAAGATGGAGGACGACCAATGAAGGAAAAACGACCGGCGGGCAGACGCAAAACGTCAGAAACCCGCCGCCAGGATGAGCGGCGTGCGGAGCTGGCGTTGCAGTTCTAAACGTTCTTTCAAGAGTGAAATTGGGTCAGATTCACTGTCCGCATGGGGGTTGGCCAAAGCAAGTTCTATTTGCCGCAGCCGGGGCTCCAAGGCACGGGCCCGGAGTTGCCGAAGCCCTTCCTGCGCCACCTTTACCGGATCGTCGATGACCGGCGATTCGAACATCAAATTCGCCACCAGCGCGCGCTCCTCGGGCGTCTCCAACAGGCCGTCGAGGTGTTCGCGGCCCGGCCAGGCATCCTGCTCGAACTCGCCTAGGAACCGGTTCAACAGCACGCCGGCCGTGTGCGCGGTATCGATCCAGTCGTGGGGGAGTGTCGAACTCAGCGGTCGGCCGATCGTCTCGAAATGCAGCAGCAACAGCAGCAGATGGCGCTCGGACGTCTGAGCGGACTCGGATTGGACAACAGGCGCCGAGGCTTGGGCGTCAGCCGGCTCTGCGGCGGGACGCGCGGCGGCCTGCCGACTCTGGCGCTGCAGAAAGGTCTGGAAATCCTTTTGCGTGGCCGCGAGCGGGAGCCGGAGGTGCGAGGACGCTTCGTTGAGAAACTGCGAGCGCGTGACCTCGCTCTCGGCATTGGCGATAATCTCGAACATCGTCTGCGCGGCGCGGGACTTCAGCTCGGCCGAAGCCTGCGTGGGTTCGGGCAGCGCGGCGCGGCACGCAAATGACATCGCGCTCTCACGCCGTAGGTCGCGATACACGTCGGCGGCGCGCGCGGGGCCGCTTTCGAGAAACAGCAAATCGGGATCGAGTTTCTCGGCGCCGGCGAGAGTGAGGAAACGCACCTCGAGGCTCGCCTTCAGCGCCATCGGCAGGAAACGCAGCGCGGCTTTCTGCCCCGCGCTGTCGCTGTCGAAGAAACACTCCACCTGCGCGTGGTAGCGCCGCAGCAGCACGAGCTGGCTCTCCGTGATCGAGGTGCCCTGCGGGGCGATGGCGGTCTTGAGGCCGACGCTCCAGCAGCGCAGCGCGTCGAGCTGGCCCTCGACGAGCACGAAGGGCTTGCCCTCGCCGACAGCGGTGCGCGCGCGGTCGAGGTTGAAGAGCAAATTGCCCTTCGTGAAGATCGGTGTCTCGGGCGAGTTCACATATTTAGCCTCGCGCGCCGGATCGTCCTCGGGCGTGCGGTCGGTCTGCCGCGCGGTGAACGCCACCACACGTCCCTGGTGATCGCGGATCGGGATCATCAGGCGGCCGCGGAAACGCGGACGGAGCGAGTGCAGCGTGATCGCGCTGTCCTCGTAGATGAAAAACAGCCCGCACTTGCGCAGCGCCTCCTCGGAAAACTTCCGCCGCATCATCAGCGCGCCGAGGCCGCTGCCGGTTTCGTCCACGGCGCCGATCTTGAACTCGTCGGCGAGGTCCATCGGGAATTTCCGTTTGTCCGTCCACAGCGCGCGGAAGAAATCCCCCGTGCCGTCCTTCGCCTTGAACGCCTGATAAAAATGCTCCGCCGCAGCGTCGTGCAGATCGAAGATCTCCTGCCGCAGCGAGCGCTCCTCGTGCGACGGGCCGCCGGAGCCCTCCTCGTATTCGATTGGCACGCCGAAGCGTTTGCCGAGCGCCTCGACGGCCTCCGTGAACGTGAGCTGCTCCGTCTCGCGCACAAATGTGATCGCGTCGCCGGCCTTGCCGCAGCCGAAGCACTTGTAGAAGCCCTTGTCGGGATCGACGTTGAAGGACGGCGTCTTCTCGTTGTGAAACGGGCACAGGCCCTTCAGCCGCGCGCCGCCGGCCTTGCGCAACGTCACCGTGCGCGACACGACGTCGGCGAGGTTCACGCGCAGCTTGAGGTCGCGCACGCAGGTGGGCTTGATGACGGGCATGGAGCGGCGCGGCAGCCCGCCCGACTCGGCGGCACGATCGCGAAGAATGCACTTTCAACCCGCGCACCCGGCTGTCAAGTTTCGCGCCCTTGCAGCCCGCGACGGAGACGATTTCGACGCGACGGAGGAAACTTCGCGCGCCGCAAGACGACACATCACCCATGCGCCCCTTCTTTGTTTCGCTCCTCGGCCTCGCGTTGTCGCTGGCGTCGGCCCAGGCCGCGTCGACCAAACCGGCCACGCCTCCGCCCGTGACCGAGCCCGTGTGGGAGTCGCGGCTCGAGAAGTTCGACGAGGCCACCTACGACCGCCAGGTCGAGAAGATGATCGCGATTTTCGAGCGCGAGACCGGCCGCAAGCTGGTGCCGGGCGCGAAGAAAAAGGCCGGCCTTAAAATCTACGCCGACTCCGGCCCCGGCCTCGCCACGCCCGTGCCGCTCGTGAAGGCCGTGATCAACGCCCTCAAGCGCCGGGGCTTCGCCAACGAGGACATCTTTCTCGTCGGTCTCAACGCCCTGCGCCTCCGGATGACCGGCTATCTGCCTTCGTTGGTCTCCGGGCAGACGCCCTTCTTCGGCAATCCCGTCTACGTGCTCGAGTCCGGCCGCTTCTACGATCCGGTGTGGTTCTACGATTCACCGCTCCCGCAGCGCTTCGACCCCATCTTTGCGGAGAAGCAGACCGAGGGCGTGCCCAACACCTCGACCAAGGACCAGGACCGCAAGAGCTTCCTCGCCACGCCGCTCTTCCTCGACGCGGACTTCTGGATCAATCTCCCCGTCTACACCGATCACCCGACGCTGGGCATCAACGGCGCGCTCGTGAACGCTACGCTGTGGAACGCCTCCAACACCGCGCGCTTCTTCCGCTCGCCAGCCAACGCGCCCGCCGCCGTCGCGGAGATGAGCGCCATCCCAGAGCTGAGGCAGACCTGGATGTTCACGCTCGCGAGCCTGGAGAACTACCAGTTCATCGGCGGCCCGTTCTTCAACTCCCTCTACACGCGCTCCGAGCCGCTCCTTTGGCTGAGCAACGATCCCGTGATGCTCGACGCGCTCCTGCGCGACCGCATGAACGCGCAGCGCAAGAAGGAAGGCTTCATCCCCATCGACGAGGAGATCCGCACGCTGGAATTTGCGGAGACCCTCGGTGTCGGCTCCACGAAGACGAAGAACGTGAGGATGATCGCGGTGGATTGAGTAGGGCGGGCTTTAGCCCGCTTTTCGGGCGAACACTTTGCGTGCAACCAACGCGTGCAGCGAAGGCGGGCTGAAGCCCGCCCTACTGCAAACTTCCCGCTTGCGACCGCGACGGCGCTCCGGCCAATTCGTGCGGTTTACTGCACATGACTGCTTCCGCGTATCTGCCCTTCCTCATTCAAGCCGTGCTCGCAGCCGCGATTACGGGCGGCGTGATCGCCGCGAGCCACTTCTTCGGCCAGCGCTTCAAGCCGAATAAGATCAAGGACACCGCCTACGAGTGCGGCGTTCCGGCCGAGGGCCTCGTGCACACGCGCTTCTCGGTTAAGTTTTTCCTCACGGCGCTGCTCTTCATGCTCTTCGATCTCGAGGTCGTGATCCTGATCCCGTGGACATTCATCTACCGTGAGTTCCTCGCCAACGACATCGCGATCCTCGGGCCGATCCTGTTCTTCATCGGCGTGCTGATCCTCGGGCTCGTTTATGAGGTGAAGAAGGGCGCGCTCCAGTGGGAGAAGTGAGCCGCGCGGAGCGCGGCAAATCCCAAACGCCAAACGTCCAAATCCCAAAGAAACTCCAATCCCGACCGCCCTTGGAATTTCCGAGTCTGAGATTTTTTTGGCGTTTGGACCTTTGGAGTCTGGGATTTTCTAGGTAATGCGCCTCGACAAAATCATCGCCCGCGGGCGCATCGTGGATCTGCGCAGCCTCGATCTCGAGGGCGCGTTGCAGGAGCTGCTCGCCGTCTGCGTCGAGAAATTTCCGGACCTGAAGCCGGAGTCGCTGCTCAAGGGCCTGCTGGCCCGCGAGAGCACGATGACGACCTACCTGGGCCACGGCGTCGCGCTGCCGCACGTCCGGATCAGGATGTCGCGCCGCTACATCCTCGCCGTCGGCCGGAGCCGCGTGGGCATCCGCCACGACGGCGCGATCGGCGACGAGCGCGTGCACCTGATCGTGATGCTGATCGCGGGTGAGAAGGCGCGCGATTACCTGCAGGTGCTCGCCTCGATCGCGCGGCAGGTGAAGGACAAGGAGCTCGTCGACAATGTCGTCAACGCGCCCGATCTCGACCTGCTGCACGAGCGGCTCGTGGGCGGCTTCGGCGGGATGCGCGCGGTCGAGGCGCAGCAGAACCGCGTGAACCGGCTCATGTTCAAGCAGGCCGAGCGCGTGGCGCAGGGCGCGGGCTGCGGCGCGATCATGGTGTTTGGCGACACGTTCATCGGCGGCCTGCAGCACGGCGCGGTGCGCTCGAAGCTGAAGACCATCCTCGTCACGCGCGGCGCGCACGACACCTCCGGGGACGATGGCAACGATTTCAACGAGACGCTCCAGGTGCGGTCGTTCTCCAAGCAGCGCCTGGCGCAGCTGCGCAGCGCGATGCTCGTGGCGCTCACGCGCGGGGTGGTGAAGTTTTCCGATCGCATCTGCTGCCTGGGCGGCATCGTCGGGAGCAACCAGTTCGACACGCTCGTGGTCGTGGACATCGAGCGCGAGTTCCAGACGCTGCTCACCGGATCGACCGCCGACCTCCTGCCCGAGGACGTGAAGCCCGAGGTGCTCGAGCGCGTGATCGCCGTCGCGACGGAACTCGCCGTCGAGGGCCGCGAAGGCCGGCCCGTGGGCTGCCTCTTCGTGGTCGGCGACACCGACAAGGTCAGCGGGCTCTCCAAGCCCCTCGTGCTGAATCCGTTTTACGGTTACAAGGAGGAGGACCGCAACATCCTCAATCCCTTCATGGACGAGACCGTGAAGGAATTCTCCTCGATCGACGGCGCGTTTGTGATCCGGGGCGACGGCGTGGTGGAGTCGGCGGGCAGCCTGCTGCAGGCGACCGACAGCAGCCACTCGCTCCCCAGCGGCCTCGGCAGTCGCCACGCGGCTGCGGCCGCGATCAGCGTGATGACAAACTGCATCGCGATCGCCGTCTCCTCGAGCACCGGCCAGGTGACCCTCTTCCGCCGCGGGGTGATGCTGCCGCTGACGGAGAAGCGAATCTAGGGGCGTGGCCAAAAAAACTCCCGCCGTTGGCGCGGCGGGAGTGGATGAAAACGAAATGAGCGCAGCGGCTTATTTCCCGAAGCCCTGCATCAGGCCTTTGAGCATGCCGCCCATGTTGCCCATGTCGAATTTGGTGTAGCCCTCGGGCACGGTGAAGAGCGCCTCGTCGAGTTTCTTCTTGTCGATGGCGGTGACTTCCATGCGGTTCGTCTCGGCGCCTTTCTTGTCCTTGTTCACGATGCGCAGCGGAAAGAGGTTTTTGCCCTCCAGCGCCTTTTCCCAGCTCTTGGCCGTGCTCTTGCCGCCGCGGCCGCCGGCCATCGGATTGTCACCGGGCATCATGAAGGCGCCAAGGCCCTCGGCCAGCCACATGTCGGTGACCTCGCCCTTGTA
>JANOCA010000368.1:0-13142 GCA_031411915.1 Opitutaceae bacterium | reverse complement strand
GTCGCCGGTGAGGCTGGGGACGGGGAGCGGGGATTTCTCGCCGGGGTCGCGCGCGAGATCGAAGAACTCGCCGCTGCGGTAGAGCTTGTGACGCGCGTCGAAGGCAAACTCGCGCGCGGAGAGGTCGTTGTTCTGGCGCGGGGAATACCATGCGTAGAGCCACTCGCGCGGCTGGCCTTGCTCGCCGCGGAGCTGCGGCCAGAAGCTGCGGCCGTCGAGCACGGGCGTCGCGGGCACGGCGAGACCGGCGGCGGCGCACATCGTGGGGAGGAAGTCCGTGGTGTCCACGAGGTCGTCGCGGACGTTGCCGGCGACGACGCGGCCGGGCCAGTTGACGATGAGGGGCACGTGCATGCCGGCGTCGGTCGTCGTGCCCTTGGCGCCGATGAACTCGCGGCCTTGATACGTGGACCGCGTGCCTTTGCCGGTGCCGTTGTCGCCGACGAAGAGGATCATGGTTTTCTGGCGCAGGTTCAGCGACTCAAGGTGCGCGACGAGCTGGCCGACCTGCTTGTCCATGTAGGCGACCATGTCGGCGAAGTGCCTCTCGTCCTGCTTGACCTGCTCGCCAATGGCCTTCGGGTCCCAGGTCTTGCTGTCGGGCGTCGGCTGGTAGGGCGAGTGCGTCAGCATCATCGGGTAGTAGACGAAGAACGGCCGCTCTTTTTCGCGCGCGATGAAGTCGTGGACAAAATTGTGCACGAGGTCGGGGCCATACTCGCCGTTGGTGAAGTTGAGCTCGACGCCGTTGTGCTCGAGGCCGGGGTTGGCGTAGCGCGGCGGGCGGCGCGTGTGCTGCCAGAGGTAGGACTCGTGGAAACCGAGTTTCTGCGGGAGGTCCTTCGCCTGGCCGAGCTGCCACTTGCCGGCGATGGCGGTGCGGTAGCCGGCGCGCTGGAAGTGGTGGCCAAAGGTCGTGAGCGTGGGATCGAAGAGGCCGAAGTTGATGTAGTTTCGGACATTCGACTGGCCAGTCATCAACTGGACGCGCGTCGGCGTGCAGAGCGGCTGCGCGTAGCACTGCGTGAAACGCGCGCCGGTGGCGGCGAGTTTGTCGAGCGCGGGCGTGCGGTAGGAGGTGCCGCCGTTGGCGCCAATGGTCTCGTAGCCGAGATCGTCGGCGAGGATGAGGATGACGTTGGGGCGCGACTCGGCGGCGGAGGCGTGGGACGTGAACACGAACGCGGCCAGAAGTGCGGAGAGACGGAGGGCGAGGGGGAGCGGAGTTTTCACGGGGGTCGGGGGGGAGACGCGGGCGGCGGGTCAGCGTTTTGCTTTTCCTTTGGCGGCGGACGGGAGGTAGGTGGCGCCGTGGTCAGGCGGTAATGCGCGGTGCCACGCGGTGACGGCGGAGTTGAGCCGCGCGACGAGCGCGGGATGGTCGGCGGCGACGTTGGTCGTCTCGCTGCGGTCGGTGGCGAGATGGTAGAGCTGGGCCTTGGAGCCGTCGTAGTCGCAGAGGAGCTTCCAATCGCCCTCGCGAATCGCGAGGTCGGGCAGGGGCTCGGTGATGGCGGGCGGCCAGGATTTCCGATCCGGCGGACGGCGCCACATGAGCGGCGCGGTGCGCGTGGCGGCGCTGCGGCCGATCAGGGCGTGAGAGACGTTCTGGCCATCGAAGGCCGCGTCACGTGGCGCGGGGACACCGGCCACCGCGAGCAGCGAGGGCACGAGGTCGAAGGCCGCGAAGACGGAGGTGTCGTCGTGCGAACCGACGGCGCTTTTCGCGGTGAGGCCGGGCGCCCACGCGATGAGCGGCGAGCGGATGCCGCCCTCGTAGAGCGTGGTCTTGGCGCCGCGGAACGGCCCGGCGCTGCCGGCACCGGGCTCGTGGCCATTGTCGGAGCAGATCAGGAGGATCGTGTTGTCGCGCAGCATCGGATCAGCGCGGAGGCGGTCGAAGAGTTTGCCGAACTGGCGGTCCATCGCCTCGAGGACCGAGAGGTAGAGGCTGCGCTTGCTGCGGTCGCGCCACTCGCTGACGGGGGGCCAGAAGGGGCTGTGCACGTCGTCGGGCCAGAGGTTGACGTAGAAAGGTTTTTTCTCCGCCTGCGCGCGATCGATGAAACCGAGCGCGGCGTCGACGAAGCCCGTGGTGAGCTCCGAGCGCTGCATCCACGTCACCGGTTGGCCGAGACGCTCGGCGTCGGCCCAGATTTTTCCGGGGGCGGTGTCGCCGGGCTTGAGCGTGAGCGGGAGGAGCTTGGGGCCCATGCCCTCGAAGTTGGTGAGCGAGGCATCGAAGCCGTAGGCGGTGATCGGCGGCGCATCGTCGACGTCGCGCTGGCCGCCGAGGTGCCATTTGCCGAAATGGCCGGTGGCGTAGCCGGCTTGCTGGAGCAGGCGCGGCAGCGTCGTGGCCTTCGGGTCGAGCCAGTCGGCGACGCCGCGGCGCGCGTTGTCGGCGCGGTTGCTGAGGAACGACGTGATGCGCCAGCGCTGCGGATACTGGCCGGTGGTGAGCGCGCAGCGCGACGGCGAGCAGATGGGGGAGTTGACGTAGAACTGCGAGAAGCGGATGCCCTCGGCGGCGAGCCGGTCGATGTTGGGCGTCTTGGCGTCGGGATTGCCGAAGCACGAGAAGTCGCCCCAACCCATGTCGTCGATGAAGATCATGACGATGTTCGGCTGTGGGCGCGGGGCGGCCGCCGCCGCGAGGGCGGAGATGGGAAGGAGGGGAAGAATGAGAAGAATGGGAATCAGCAGGTGACGGAGCATGGCGGGCCTCACTTGGAGTTGGTGGACTTCTTCTTGTTGGCGGCTTGGTCGGCGGTGCGCTTGGCGGCGCGGCCGGTGAGGGGCCAGTTGGGATCGGGGGTGTGGGCGGCTTTCATCAGGGCCTCGGCGCGCGCGACGAGATCAGGCTTGGCGGCGGCGAGGTTCCTCGATTCCGCGGCGTCGGTGGCGAGATCGTAGAGCTCGATGGGGCGGTCGTGACGCGGCTTCACGGCCTTCCAATTTCCGAAGCGGACGGCTTGAAGCGGCATCTGCTCGTGGAGTTCCCAATAAAAATATTCGCGCGCGGGTGCGGCGCCGCCGCGGAGGAAGGAAACGAGCGAGTGGCCGTCGGGCTTGAAACCGGCGGGGAGCTTGGCGCCGGCGAGCTCGGCGGCGGTCGGGAGAAAATCCCAGAAGGCCCACGGCTCATCGGTCACGCGGCCGGCGGCGACGGTGCCGGGCCAGCGGGCGAGGGCGGCCTGGCGGAGCGCACCCTCGTAGAGCCCGCGCTTGTAGCCGCGCAGGCCGTTGCTCGCCTGCTCGAAAAGCTTGCCGACCTCGGAGTCGGGCGAGAACGAGGAGCCGTTGTCGCCGGCGAGCATGACGAGGGTGTTTTTCTCGAGGCCGATCTCGGCGAGGAGATCGAGGAGCTGGCCGATGTCGCGGTCGAGGCGCGTGACCTGGGCGGCGTAGGCTTTCTGCGTGGGCGTCCAAGGCTTGTCGGCATAGATGCCGAGGCTGTCGATTTCGTGGCGGCCGTGGGGCAGCGTGATGGCGTAGTAGAGGAAGAACGGCTGATCTTTTTTGGAGCGGACCCACTTGAGCACGTCCTCCTGGATGAGGTTTTGCGCGTAGGTGGCGCCAACGCCCACGCCGTCGTTGCCCGGCAATTCGAAGCGAACGCCGTCGCGGTAGAGGTAGGTGGGGAAGAAGGAATGCGCGTGGCGCTGGCAGTTGTAGCCGAACTGGTGATCGAAGCCTTTTTTCAACGGGCTGCCGGTGGTGTCGAACATCCCCATGCCCCACTTGCCCGCGACGGCGGTCGCGTAGCCGGCGGACTTGAGAACTTGCGCGACAGTCACGGTGCTCGCCGGCAGCGGGAGCTGACCCTCGACGGGGACTTCCCAGTTGCCACGCACCGGCGCGTGGCCGCTGTGCAGGCCGGTCATGAGCGAGGTGCGCGACGGCGCGCAGACGCTCGTGCCGCAGTAAGCCTGCGTGTAGCGCGTGCCCTCGCGCGCCATGCGATCGAGGCGCGGGGTCTGGATCAGTTTCTGGCCGTAGGCGCCGACGTCGCCCTGCGCGAGATCGTCGCTGAGGATGAAGATGATGTTCGGCTTCGCCGCGGGCGCAGCGGAGGCGGCGCAGAGGAGTGAGGAAGGAGCAAGGAACAGGAGGGTGAGGAGGAGACGGTGCATGGAGGAAGGCAGCAGGCTGAGGAATCGGATGGCTTCACGCAACGGGCGCGAAGGACGCAAAGGACGTGAGTGCGTTGCGGCCTTGGCGGACTTGGCGTGAGGAAAAACGAGCGGAGATCAATCGGACTTGGCGCGGGGCGCGGGGGCGCGTTGCCACCACGTGGGATTGCCGGGGCGCCACGCGGGGTTGGGCGTGGGTAGCGCGGCATTGGTTTCGGCCCAGAGTTCTCTGAGGTCGGCCATGAGTTCGGCGACCTTGGCTGGATTCTTCGCCGCGAGGTCCGTGGTCTCGCCGGGATCAGTGGCGAGGTTGTAGAGCTCGGTGCGGGCACCGAGGACGAGCTGGCCGTAGACGCCGGCGGTTTCCGGCACGGAGTCGGGGCCGGTGGCGAGATAGTCGCCGAAAAAGTGGAGGAGCTTCCAATCTCCGCGCATGATGGTCGAGCTGGGCGTGCGGGCGAAGGGCGTGGTGTAGGTGGGCGTGTGCCACCACAGCGTGTCGCGCGCGGGGCGGCCCGTGCCGGTGAGGACCGGGACGAGGTTTTCACCGTCGAGTCTTTGCGCGGCGGGCAACTTTGCGCCGGCGAGTGCGGCGAATGTGGGATACCAGTCCACGACGTGGACGGGCACGGTGTTCGAAGAGCCGGCCGGAATGCGCGCGGGCCAGCGGGCGAGGAGCGGGATGCGGATGCCGCCCTCGTAGGTCTGGCCCTTGCTGCCGCGGAGCGGGGCCATGTCGGCCATGCGGTTGAGCCCGCCGTTGTCGGAGGCGAAAATCACGAGGGTGTTCCTCGCGAGGCCGAGGCGGTCGAGCAACGCGAGGATGCGGCCGATGTGGGTATCGAGGTGATCGAGCGTCGCGTAGTAGTCGGCGGTGGGGCGCTCGCTGAAAACGGTGTCGGGCCGCGAACTCCGTCGGTGACCCCGGGCGACATACTTCTCCACCAGCGCGGCGGGAGGCTCGAGGGCGGCGTGCGGCGCCTGGTGTGAGACGAAAGCGAAGAACGGCCGCGCGTGGCTGCGCTCGATGAAGCCGAGCATGTCGTCCGTGATGCCGGCGACGGACTTGTCCTTGGGCGTCGAGTTGGCGCCCTCGCCGACGAAGTCGAAGCCGTAGCCGTCGAAATACTTTCCGCCGTCGCGGGAGCGGAGCGCGGCGGCGTTGTAGTTGTCGGCGATGTGCCACTTGCCGGAGAGGCCGTTGGTGTAGCCGGCGGCGCGGAGCATGAGCGCGAGCGAGGCGACCGTGGGCGGCAGGCCCATCGAGTGCGGCGGCGGCGTGAGAGGCGCGGCGACGGGATCCATCTCGTGCGTGACGGCAAACATCCCCGTGCGCGCCGGCCACTGACCGCTGAAGAATGCGCCGCGAGTCGGCGAGCACTGCGGCTCGGCGTAGGCGCGATGAAATGTAATGCCCTCGCGCGCGAGCCGATCGAGGTGCGGCGTGGAGACATCTTTGTTGCCGTAGGGCCCGATCCCGTTCCACCCGAGATCGTCGGCGAGGATGAAGACGATGTTGGGCGGCGGAGCGGAGGTGGCCGAGCGAACGATCGTGCAAGACAGAAACAGGGCGACAATGCCGGCGAAATAAACTCGGGTCATGGTGAGCGGCGGATTCTCGCGTCGGGCAGCGCAGTGGATGACAGGGAGGGCAGGTGGGTGGCGGAAGCGGGCGCAGTTGCCGGGAAGAAGAATCGGGTGGCCCTATTTCCTTGGGCCGGCCGGTGGCGGCGACTTCGGCGCGGGTGGCTCGGGCACGACGACGGGCGTGCCGACTTGCACCTCGGCCTTGCGGCGATCGGCGTCGTCCACGAAGACGGGCAATTCCGTCGCGGCGCCGAAATAAGGGCCGGCGGTCTTGAGCATTACGTCCACCGATTCCGGGAGCCAGCGGCCGCGCGAGGAAATCGAGATGCGCGTGCGCCAGACGAGTTTCTTCTCCTTGCGCTTGGCGAGCGCCTCCACGTCGAGCGCTGCGACAAAGAGGTAGAGCCGGTCCTCGCGCGCCGCGTCATTGATGCGGTCGGCCTCGGACGACATGAGCAGGCGGCGGCTCGCTTTGTCGGCGCCGACGAGTGCCATGATTTCGCGGTGGTTGAATGCGATCGTCGAGGTGGTGGTCTCGCCCGTCGCCGGATCGGTGTCGTTGAGGTCGACGGTGGAGAGATTGGCCGAGCCGTAGGTGAACACGATCGCGAGCTGGGGGACCGCGCCGCCGAGCTGGGTGAGCCGAAAACCCTGAGTCTCAAGAACGCCGGCGAGCGCGCGTGCGACCTCCTCGCGCTTGGGCATCTTGTCGCCGGCGATGGAGTCGCCCAAGGTGCGCTCGCCGCCGCCGAGGATGATGTAGTGGATCGGTTGCTCCTTCGTCGGACGCGCGGCCTCAGGCGGAGTGAGCAGCACATCGGAGACGACGAGCACCTCGGGGCCGGGTTTCTTTTTTTCCGGCGCGGGCGCGGCCCACGCGAGTGCGCTGCATGCGAGGAGCAAGGGCGGGGTGAGGCGGCGCATGGGACGAATCAACCGCAGCGCATCGGCGCAGTGTGCGCGAGTGGAAATTGGCAGGAGCCCTGGCTCAGCGCGGACGTGCTGGTTTGTTGTGGGAGGGGCTTTATGCCCCGACTCAAAGCGCAGTATGCAATCATTCGGGCATAAAGCCCCTCACACCAACGGAGCCAGCTCTACTGGGTTGCGGCTGCCGCCCGCCTGAACGACTCGGCGTGGTAGTCGAACCACGTCGTGCGGAACATCGTCACGAGCTTGTCGTGCTCGTGGGCGAGGCCCTCGACCTCGTGGTAGGTGTGGTCGATGCCGGCGGCGAGGAGCGCGGCGTGGTAGTCGCGGATCGTGGGGAGGTGGCCGTCGTCGCGCGTGCCGCAGGTGATGAGGATGCGCGTGCCGGCCTTGATGGCGGCGGCGTTCTTTTTGATGAGCGCGTAGACGTCGTTCTCCTCGTAGCGCGCGCGGTCGGGGCCGAGGTAGTTGTTGGGGTAGGCGTCGGGCTTCTTCGGATCGTAAAGGTCGAGCAGGTGTATGATGTTACCGGCCTGGTTGTGGAGTGAGCAGAAGAGCTCGGGGTATTTCATCGCGAGCCGCGTGGCGCCGCGGCCGCCCATCGAGTAGCCCTCGATCGCGCGGCCGGCGCGCGAGGCGACGGTGCGGTAGGTGGCGTCGATGTGCGGCAGGAGTTCCCGGACGATGAGTGTCTCGGCGGGGAGTTTTCCGTCGGCGGAATTTTTGTAGAATGTGTGCGAGCCGCCGTTGGGCAGCACGAGGATCATCGCGGGCCAGCGGCCGGCGACGATGCCGTCGTGCAGGGCGCGCGCGGAGGAGAACGCGTGCAGCTCGTTGCCGCCGGCGCCGTGGAGATTGTAGATGACCGGGTAACGGTGCGTCGTGTCGGTCGCGTAGCCGGGAGGCAGATAGATGCAGTAGCCGACGTCGCGCCCGAGCGCCGCGCTGCGAAACGTGCGGTGCGTGACGCCCTCGGGGAGCTGCCCGGGCTTGGGTGGATTGACCCACTGGATCGCGCGGTTCTTCGCGGAGTCCGCGGGGCCGGGGATGCCGGGCGTCTGGGCGAGGGCCGCGCAGGCGACGGTGAGGAAGAGGGGGAGAAGGAGAGAGTGGGAGAGGGGGAGGCGCATGGGGAATTCTTACAACGAGATCAGTTCGTCGCGGACGAAGTGCAGGCGAATCATGCGTGGCATCTCGCCCGGCACCCCGTCGCCGAAATGGCACTGCACGGCATCTCGCACCATCGCGCGCAACTCGTCGGTGGTCTCGCCCTGAGTGGCGATGGCGTGCCCGAGCGCGGTCGCGACATACCCGCCATCGGCCTCGTCTTCGCGGACTTCAAAGATGATCTCGCTCATGGCGACAACGTGGGCGACGTCGGCGGGTTTCAATACTGGCCTTCTGGCATCATCGCGACCGAAACGTCTCGCTCGCCACAATCTGCTCGATGAGGTCGCGGAAGGGGTAATCGTTTTGCTTCGTGGCGGCGAGGATTGCGTCGAGGGCGGGGCGGTCCATCGCCTCAATGCGGCGACCGCAGGCGTAGGTGAGGAGGCGCTCGGTGAGCATGCGCGCGAACTGCGCCTTGCGTTCGACGAGCAGGCGCTTGAGCCCGGCGATGTCCTCGAAGCGCTGGCCGTTCGGCAGCTCGCCGCCCGTGTCGATGGCAACGCTCTTCGCGTAGGTGGTGCGCGCGGCGCCGATGGGATCGAAGGTCTCGAGCGCGAAGCCGAGCGGGTCGATCTTGCGGTGGCATTCGTAGCAGGCGGGGTTGTCGCGGTGCTTGGCGAGGAGTTCGCGCATGGACTTGGCGCCGCGCACGTCGGGGTCGATGGCGGGGACGTTGTCGGGCGGCGGGGCGGGCGGGGTGCCGAGGATGTTCTCGAGCATCCAGACGCCGCGCGTGACGGGCGAGGTCTCCACGCCGTTGGCGCTCACGGTGAGGATGCTGCCCTGGCCGAGCAGTCCGCCGCGGCGCGGCGACGCGAATGCGATGCGGCGAAACTCGTGCGCGGCTTCGGCGGGCACGGCATCTTCCACGCCGTAGAGGCGCGCGAGCGGGCGGTTGGCGAAGGTGTAATCGGCGTCGAGGAAGCGGACGAGGCTGGCGTTCCGATCGAGTAGGTCGCGGGTGAAGAGCTGCGTCTCGCGTTTCATCGCGGACTGGAGGCTCTGCGCGTAGTAGAGCGGGAACGCGCCGCGGTCGGGCGCCATGTCGCCGAGCGCGCGGAGGTTGAGCCAGCTGTCGAGAAAGCCGGCGACGAAAGCATCGGCCCGCGGGCTGGCGAGGAGGCGCCGGGTCTGGGCGAGGAGGGCGGCGGGAGCGATCAGTTCGCCGGTGTCGGCGGCGCGGAGGAGTTCGGCGTCGGGGGTCGTGCCGTTGAGGAAATACGATAGGCGGGTCGCGAGGGCGTGGGCGGAGAGGAGACGGGACGCGGGGGGCGACACTGAAACGGACGAGCCCAGAGGCGGGACGCCTCCGCCACTACTCTCTGCCGGATCGGCGTGGTAGAGAAAGGCGGGGGAGCAGAGCGCGGCCTTGAGTCCGTCGCGCAGGGCCTCGTGCGGGGTGCGGCCTTCGGCGCGGCGTTTGGTGACGACCGACATGAGGCGGTCCACTTCCTCGGTCGTGGCCGGGCGGCGGTAGGCGCGCGTGGCGAAGGTCGTCAGGATTTCGCGCGTGCGCTCGGGCGCGAAGGGTTTGTCGCCGTAGATCGCGCGCTCGCTCGCGGTGGGACCGGCGGCATCGAGCGGGCCGGTGATCTCGACCTCGTGGATGCGGATCTGCGGGACGAAACCGTGGCGTTGCACAACGACGCGGGTCTCGACGATGCCGGTGGTGCCGCGCACGTCCGCCGGGAAGTCCTGGTTGTATTGGCGGAGGATGCGGCCCCAGTTGTTGCGGACCGCGAGCGGGCCGTTGGGAAACGTGAAGCGCGGCGCGAAGCCGCGGTCGAGCCACACGCGGAAAGTCTGCCACTCGATCTTTTCATCGGGCAGCGTGACTTCGCCGAGCGACGGCTCGAGCGGCTGCTCGTGGTGCATGGGGCCGATACGGGCGTTGCCGGGGACGACGCCGAGGCGGAAGGGCGCGTCGGGATCGCGGCCGAAGAGGCGCGGGTCGTAGGGATTTTTCCGGTTTTTCGCCTCGGCGCGGACGCGAACGTCATACCAGCCGTCGGCGGGCACGCCTTCGGTGAACGCGAGCAGCGGGCCGTAGGCGCCCTCGTGGGACTCGGAATGCAGGCCCTCGTAGAGGACCATGTAGCGGTAATTCTGGACCTTGCCGTGCGAGTGGCGCAGCTCGGGCTGCTGCTTGAAATCGCCGGTGAAGCGCCACGTCCGCGGCGCGGGCGCGCGGGGCTGGGCGAGGGCCTTCTCGACGACCGCCTCGGCGGCCTCGACGTATTGCGCGAGCAGGTAGCCGGAGGTCTTCAGCGCGTCGCCGATGTTGTCCATGTGGTGGACCGTCTGGTCGCGCGGAAATTTCCCCGTGGGATCGAACATCGCCGTGTTCAGCGCGAAGAGATCGCCGACGGTGGCGAGGTATTCGCGGCGGTTGAGGCGGCGGAGGACGGTCTGGCCGCCGGTGCTGGCGAGCTGGGCGCGGCCTGCGGCGGCCTGCTGCGTGAGGAGCGTGATGAGCGCGCGGCGTTCGTCGGAAGCGGGTTGTTTCTCCTCGGGCGGCGGCATGTCGCCGAGCGTGAGCTGGTCGATGATGTCCTGGAAATCCGTGAGGTGATCGGGGTGCGAGATGGCGGCGGGCAGCGTGTCGAAGCGGCGCTCGGCCTTTTGCTTCTCCGGGCCGTGGCACTTGATGCAGTAATCGGCGAAGAATTTCTGGGCGGAGTGCGGGGCGGCGGCGCACGCGGTGGACGCCGTCAGCAGCAGAGCCGCGACGGAGGTGGCGATGTCGAAACGCATCTCAGGCCTTCTCCAATCCTCGCAGCGTCCCCGTGCTCGGGCCGAAGCGGTTCACGTCCACGCCGAAGTCGCGCAGCAGAGAGAGGTAGAGGTTGCTGAGGGGCACGCGGCCCGTCGTGCCCGCTGCGGGAAACGCCCGGTGCTCGCCGTGCTTCCAGCCGCCACCGGCGAGAACGATGGGAAGATTGTGGTTCGTGTGCGCGTTGGCGTTGCCCATGCCGGAGCCGAACAGGACCGAGGTGTGGTCGAGGAGGCGGGCGTCGCCATCGCGGATCGAGGCGAGTTTCTGGATGAAACGCGTGAACTGCTCCATCTGGTATTTCTCAATCTTCACGAGCAGCTCGATGGCTTCCTGCTCCTGGCCGTGGTGCGAGAGCGCGTGGTAGTCCTTGCGGATGCCGAAGGCCGATGAGTTGAAGCCGCCCGCGATCTCGAGCGTGGCGATGCGCGTCGAGTCGGTCTGGAGCGCGAGCGCGATGAGATCGTAGAAGACGGGCAGGTCGGAGACGAAATCCGTGTTCAGCGGCTCCGCCATGCCGGGCTTGGGCTTCGGGATCTTCGACCACTGGCGCGTGAGCTCGAGCTGCTTCTCCACGTCGCGCACGCTCGTGAGATACTCGTCGAGTTTCTCGCGGTCGCGCGTGCCGAGCTGGCGGCCGAGGGACTTGGCGTCGCCGTTGACGGCGTCGAGGATTGAGCCCTGGAGGCTGAAGCGGTCGCTCGAGCGGGCGACGTCGTCGGCGCTCTCGGAGACGAAGAGGGTGCGGAACAATTCGCGCGGCCCGGGGATCGGCGGCACGCGCGTGCCGTTGCGCGTCCACGACATCATGCAGCCGCCGTGCAGGCCGTCCTCGGAGCCGATGGTGAGCGCAGGGAAACGCGTGGCGCCCCCGACCGTCTCCGCGGCGCGCTGGTCGAGCGTGATGTTGCCCTCGGGCATCGACTTCGCGTCGATGGAGCGCACGCCGCTGAGGAAGGAGTGGATCGCGAAGTGCCCGCCCTTCACCCCGTGATCGAGGCCGGAGAAGATCGTGAGCTCGTCGCGCACCGGCGCGATGGGCTCGAGCAGCGTGGGCAGGTCGTAATTGCGGCCGGTGTTCTTCGGGAAGAACGAAGGCTGGTAGAAGCCGAGCATGTTACCGACGGCGACCATGCGGCGGGGGCGCCGGGCGCCGATGGCCGCGCCGGCCTGCGTGCCGACCGCGGCATTGGCGGCGAAGATGCGGCCGTTGAGCGATTCAAACAGCGGCAGCGCGATCGTGATGCCCGCGGCGCGGAGAAAATGGCGGCGGTTGATGAGACGGGATTGGGTTGTCATGCGGGCGGGAGGCTTGTCGAGAAATGACGGGTGAAACCGTGAAACGGTGCGAGGCCGCCGCGGCGGCCCGGACATTGGTTGAGCGACGTAAGAGCAGGGGGCGATCGGGTTTGTGCGTGGCGCACCGAACCGCCGGTGCTGGCGTTGGATCAGGCGATGATTCGCTTGATGACCTGGCCGGACACGTCGGTGAGGCGGAACTGGCGGCCGTTGTGCAGGTAGGTGAGGCGTTGGTGATCGAGGCCGAGCAGGTGCAGGATCGTGGCGTGGACGTCCGGCACGGAGACGGCGTCCGCGACGCCGCGGTGGCCGATCTCGTCGGTCTCGCCGTGGTGATAGCCGGCGCGCACGCCACCGCCGGCCATCCACATGAGGAAGCCGTCGGGGTTGTGATCGCGTCCGCCGTTGGTGCCTTGCGACTGCGGGAGGCGGCCGAACTCGCCGCCCCAGACCACGAGCGTGGTCTCGAGGAGGCCGCGGCGCTTGAGATCGGCGATGAGACCGGCGACGGGCTGGTCCGTCATGCCGCAGAGCTTGGTGTGGTTGCCCTTGAGATTGCCGTGGGCGTCCCACTGGTCGTTGGGATACGCCTGGATGAAACGGACGCCGCGCTCGACGAGGCGGCGGGCGAGGAGGAGCTTCGAGCCGTAATCGCGGCTGGCTTCCTGATCGATGCCGTAGAGCGATTTCGTTTCCGCGGTCTCCTCGGAGAGCTTCACGGCGTCGGAAGCGGCGAACTGCATGTTGTAAGCGAGCTCGTAGCTCGCGATGCGGGCCTCGAGATCGCGCTCGGCGGGGTTGCGCGCGTAGTGCGCCTCGTTGAGCTCGCGCAGGAGATCGAGCTGGCGGCGCTGCTGCGCGTCGGAGACATCGGCGGGTCGGCGGAGATTGAGGATCGGGTTGTCGCCGGCGCGGAAGAGCGTGCCCTGATTCGCGCCGGGGAGAAAGCCCGCGCCCCAGTTGAGCACGCCGCCCTTGGTGCCTTCGGCCTTGGGCATGACGACGAAGGCCGGCAGGTCCTGGCTTTCGGAGCCGAGGCCGTAGCTCGCCCAGGCGCCCGCGCTGGGAAATCCCGGACGCGTGAAGCCGGTGTTCATCTGATACATCGCGGGCGCGTGACTGTTGGAGTCGGCGTGGCAGGCTTTGATCAGGCAGAGTTCGTCGACGACCTTGGCGGTGTGCGGCATCACGTCGGCGACGGAGGTGCCGCTCTGGCCGTGGCGCTTGAGCACGAAGGGCGAGCGCATGAT
>JANOCA010000367.1:0-11414 GCA_031411915.1 Opitutaceae bacterium | reverse complement strand
GTCGGCGCCAGCCTGTTGGCTGCCGTCGGCCATCCCGAATGGGGCGCGACCAACGACGACGAGTATGTCCGCATCGCCTGCCACTTGGCGGCCGATGAAATCGGACTCGCTCAGATCCGTTCGTCGTTGCGCGGCGAGATGCTTGGCAGCGCGTTGCTCGACCATGCGCGTCAGGCGGAGCGATTTGGAGAGGCGCTGAGGACCTGTTGGGAAGACTGGTGCGGCACGGTTTCGAGCCCTCGTGATGCCGCGGAACTTGTTACAACCGGATGAATGACCTGAAACAGTCTCGCGCCCTTGCGGTCTTCGCCGATTGTCCCGTCGGAAAATTCTGCCGGGTTCCGATCCTAGGTAAGAATATACTCTGTTTTTTGTTTGGCGCTCCGAAACTTAGGCACCTGCATCCTCCATTGGAATCGTAGTTGCGATCACTCAACTTATGTCACGTCCCTCCACTACTTCACCCTTTGTCGTATCGTCGACTACCGACGTGCGCGGTTCCAACGGCAGCAGCGCTCATCCTGTCGCCAAACCCAGCCAAATCGGCGTCGCCGTCATCGGCTGCGGCTACTGGGGTCCCAATCTCCTCCGCAATTTCCACGAGAGCCGCGAGACCAAGCTCGTAGGCGTCGCCGACCTCAACCCGGATCGCCTGGCTTGGGCGCGGGGCTTGTATCCCCACATCACGGCCACTTCGTCCGCGGACGAGCTGATCGCTGACCCGCGCATCGATGCTGTCGCGATCGCGACGCCGGTGAACACCCACTACGAGCTGGCCATGCGCGCGCTCCGCGCCGGCAAGCACGTGCTGGTCGAGAAACCTCTCTGCCACCGCTCCGACCTCGCCCGCGAACTCATCGAGGAAGCCGAGAAGCGGAAGCTCACCCTGATGGTGGATCACACCTTCATCTACACGCCCGCCGTGCGGAAGATTAAGGCCCTGATCAAGGAGGGCGAACTGGGCCAGATTTATTACTACGACTCCGCGCGCATCAACCTCGGCCTGGTGCAGGCCGACGTGAACGTGCTCTGGGATCTCGCCGTGCATGACCTTTCGATCATCCAGTTTCTTTTCCCCGAGGCGCCGCAGGCCGTGTCCGCCACTGGCATGCGCCACATCGCGGGCCGCCCGGAGACGATCGCCTACCTCACGCTCCACTACGGCTCGGGCCTCATCGCGCACTGCCACGTCAACTGGCTCTCGCCCGTGAAGGTGCGCCGCACCCTCATCGGCGGCACGAGGAAGATGGTGGTCTACGACGACGTCGAGCCCACCGAGAAGCTCCGCATCTACGACTCGGGCGTGAAGCTCGGCCAGCAAGGCGACGCCGAGAAGGGCCATCCCGATTACCGCCTGCGCATCGACTACCGCAAGGGCGACATTTCCATCCCGCACCTTGAGGGCAAGGAGGCGCTGAAGCTCGAGGTCGAGCATTTCGTCGAGAGCATCCGCAGCGGCAAGCCGCCGCTTTCCGGCGGCGCCGAGGGTCTGCAGCTCATCCGCATGCTCGAGGCCGCCTCGCAGTCGCTGTTCTTGAAAGGGCAGCCGATTCCTCTCTGACTCGCGCCGCCTCCATGTCCGAGCCTACCTTGCGCATCGCCCCCAGCGTGAAGCTGGGAAACAACGTCCGCCTCATCGCCTTTGCCAATCTCTACGGCTGCGAGATCGGTGACGACACCTTCATCGGTCCCTTCGTCGAGATTCAGTCCGACGTGAAGGTCGGCCGTCGCGTGAAGATCCAGAGCCACACCTTCGTGTGCTCGGGCGTCACGATTGAGGACGAGGCCTTCATCGGCCACGGCGTGATGTTCACCAACGATCGCTTTCCCCGCGCCACCAATGCCGACGGCTCCGTGCAGGGCGCCAAGGACTGGAAATGCGAGCCGACCGTGATCGGTCGCCGCGCCTCCATCGGCAGCAACGTCACCATTCTCTGCGGCGTCACGATTGGCGAGGGCGCCATCGTCGGCGCCGGCTCCGTCGTCACGAAAAACGTGGCGCCCCGCACGGTCGTCGCCGGGAATCCCGCGCGCGTCCTTCGCACTCTCCCATGAACGTTCCCTACTTCGATCTCAACGGGCAGACCAAATCGATTCGCGCTGAACTCGACCGCGCGATCGCCGAGCAGCTTGACCGCGGCTCATTCTGCCTCGGGCCGGCGGTGGAGGCGTTTGAAAAGGACTTCGCGGCCTACGTCGGCGTTAAGCACGCCCTTGGCTTCAACAGCGGCACCTCCGCGCTGCACGTCGCCGTGCGCCTCCTCGACCTGAAGCCGGGCGACGAGATCATCAGCACGCCCTACACGTTTGTGGCGACGAGCTGGGCCATCGCCTACTGCAACGTTAAGCCTGTCTACGTGGACATCGATCCCGCGACGATGAACATCGACCCCGCGAAGATCGAGGCCGCCATCACGTCGCGCACCAAGGCGATCATGCCCGTGCACCTTTACGGCCACCCGTGCGACATGGAGCCGATCGTGGCCATCTGCAAGAAACACAACCTCGCGCTCATCGAGGATGTCGCGCAGGCGCATGGCGCGAAATACCGCGGTCAGGGCGTCGGCACGTTTGGCCAGACGGCCTGCTTCAGCTTTTATCCCGGCAAGAACCTTGGCGCCTGCGGCGAAGGCGGCGCGCTCGTGACCAACGATCCCGCGGCCTGCAAACGCAGCCGCGCGCTCCGCGAGCACGGCTCCTACGAGCGCTACTACCACGACGAGATCGGCTACAATTACCGCATGGAAGGCATCCAGGGCGCCGCGCTCGGCGTGAAGCTGAAGAAGCTGCCCGAGTGGACCGCCCGCCGCCGCGCGATCGCGCACCGCTACCACGAGCTCCTCGCGGGCACGCCGCTCACGCTGCCGAAGGAAGCCAGCTACGCCGAGAGCGTATATCACCTTTACGTCGTGCGGCACGCGAAGCGCGATGCGCTGCGCGAGTTCCTGACGAAGCGCGGCGTCGGCTGCGCCCTGCACTACCCGTTGCCCTGCCACTTGCAGAAATGCTTCGCCGATCTCGGCTACAAGGTCGGGGCGTTCCCGATCGCGGAGAAGGCGGCGCGCGAGTGCCTGAGCCTCCCTATCTTCCCTGAGCTCACCGACGCGCAGGTCGATACCGTCGCCGCGACGATCAAGGAATTTTTCGCGACCCAGGGTTGAGCCGGGAATAGGAAGGCAAACGGGATTGGACACCTTCACCCCGCCGTGCGGTGCTTGACCTCATGAGCCCACGGCCCCGCCTGTTGTTTTTCAACGGGCCGTTCGACTATCTCGGCGAGCGCCTGATCATCTCCTACATCGAGCCGTTTCGCCGGCTGCTCGATCAGGATTTCGACGTGGTCTCCGTCGAGGGCGACTGCGACTTCGCCGCCGAGGTGAAGAAGCACGCCCCCGATCTGGTGCTGTTCCATGGCGGCGTCGAGTCGCCCAAGGAACGCGAGGTCGTGATCCGCAACACGGACAAATTTCCCGAGGTGCCGCGGCTCGGGTGGATGTTTCGCGATCCGTTCAGCCCCTCGCGCCGGAACTCGATGAACCGGTTCAGCGCGTGGGGCGTGAACCAGGTCGTCACTGATTTCCGCGCCTCCGACTGCCCGATCCCGTTTTTCAAGGACAGCCTCTACCTGCCGTGGTGGATCGAGGACGAGCTGTTCCACGACTACGGCGAGAAAAAGACCCTGCCCATCACGCTCACGGGTTCGGGCTGGCTGATTCGGCAATTCTACGCGTGGCGTCTCCCCATTTTCCTGAAGCTCGCGGAGAAGCTCCCGTTCTACCACGTGCCGGCGTTCGAGACGCACCAAAAGAACGACGCCTATGTGGGCGAGTCCTACGCGCGCCTGCTTAACCGCAGCCATTTCGCCGCCGGCTGCGGCACGGTCAGCCGTTTCCTCACGCTCAAGCTGCTCGAGATCCCCGCGGTTCGCGCCTGCCTCATCACCGAGGAGACGGAGGTGCTGAAGGCGATGGGCTTCGCCGATGGTGTGAACTGCGTCTTCGCCACCGCCGACGAGGTCGTGCCCAAGGTCCAGGCGCTGATGGAGGACCAGGCGCGGCACCAGGCGATCACCGATGCGGGCCATGCGCTCGTGCACGGCGCGCACACGCGCAGACACCGGCGGCTGTTCGCGGAGTGGCTGCAGCTGTGGAAATCCCGGAAACCCGGCGAGCGGATCGTGCAGCCGCATCCTTTCGAGCCATTGCGCCTCGCGGCGGCAGACGAGCTCGTGCACTCGCGTTTTCCGAGCGAGAATCCTCTGACGGAGGCATTGGTTGAAGCTTACCGTCTCTACCACGCAGGGCAGGCGAGCGAGGCGCGCAGAAAATTCGAGTGGGTGATCAACATCATCCCGCAGGTGGCGGAGGCCCGGGTGGGCCTGGCGCTCTGCCTGTTGCAGACGGGCGAGCTCGTGCTGGCGCGCAAGCAACTCGAGCACGTGCTCTACGTGCAGCGGGAACTCTGCAACTACCGCCGACCCGATCCCGTGAGCATTTCGCTTCACGCCATCCTGAGCGCGCGGTTGGACGAAGTGATGCCGGCGGCCGATCTGCTCAGCATCACTGCGCCGATGAAACACCCCGCGATCAACGCCGTCCGCTGGCTCTTCGGGCAGACCTGGCCGGAGCTGCGGCGCAAGCATGCGGTTTTCAAGGGCGCCCGTGGCGATGACTCGCAGAACACGGAAACCACGCACCTCTTCCCGCACCGGAGCTTCGAGGCGTGGGCGACTTTTTGGTCACCGCTGCTGAAAACCTGAAGGGAGCCCCGATGCCCGATACCTCCCCACGCCCGCGCCTGCTCTACTTCAACGGTCCATGGGACTACGTGGGCGATCGCATCCGCCAGTCTTACATCGAGCCGTTTCGCCGGCTGCTCGATCAGGATTTCAAGGTGATTTCCGTGGAGGGTGACCGCGATTTTCGTCGCGAGGTGGAGACGCACCGGCCGGACCTCGCGCTGTTTCACACGGGCTGCGAGGCCCCGCACGAGCCCGAGGTGAAGATCACGAACACCGACGCTTTTCCCGAGCTGCCGCGGCTCGGCTACATGTTCCGCGATCCATTCAGCCCGTCGCGCGCGGCGACGATGAATCGCATGCGCGCGTGGGGTGTGCATCAGGTTGTCACCGACTTCCGCCCGAGCGACGCGCCGGCTCCCTATTTCAAGGACACGTTCTATCTCCCGTGGTGGATCGACGACACCATCTTCCGCGACTACGGGGAGGGGAAATCGCTCTGGGTCGCGCTGACGGGCACGGGTTGGTTCACGCGCTGCATCTACACATGGCGGCCGGAAATTTGCCGGCAACTGCTGCCCAAGGTCCCGATCTTCCACGTGCCGGGCGGCGGCAATCGCAGCACCGATCACGACTACACCGGCGAAAATTACGCGCGTCTGCTCAACCGCTCCCGCTTCTCCGCTGGCTGCGGCACCGTGAGCCGCTACCTCACGCTCAAGCTCCTCGAGATCCCCGCGTCGCGCTGCTGCCTCATCACCGAGGAGACCGAGGCGATGAAGGCGCTGGGCTTCCGCGATGGCGTGAACTGCGTCTTCGCCGACGAGACGAACGTCGTCGCCAAGGTGCAGGCGCTCGCCCTCGAACCGGATCGTCTGGGCGCGATCACCGATGCGGGCTACCAGCTGGCGCACGAGCGGCACACGCAGCGCAACCGGCGGGTATTCGCTGAATGGTTTCAGCTCTGGAGAACGAAGCGGCCGGGCGAACGCGTCGTGCAGGTGAATCCGCTTGAGCCTCTGCAGATAGTCGCTGCGGAGGCGCTCGCGCCGGCCTGCACTTTCCCGGCGGAGAACCCCCTCGCAGACGCGATTGTCGAGGGTCATCGCCTCATGGCGCAGAACCTCTGGGCCGAGGCCCTCGCGAAGTTCGAGTGGATCATCGCCATCGTGCCGTGTGTGGCGGAGGCGCGTCTGGGCGCGGCGCTCTGCTTCGTGCGCCTGGCTCGGCCGGCGGAAGCGGTGCCGCACCTCCGCTACAACCTCTGGATAATGCTCGAGCATTTTCGTTTCACCCGGGCCGACCCGATCGACATGGCGGTGGCGGCGGCCGTCCTCATGCGCGTCAAGGAAGCGAAGTCCGCCGTGCAAATCCTGGATCGCAATCCCGAGCTGCGGCACCCGGCCCTCAACGCCGCACGGTGGATTTTCGCCAAGGCCCAGCCGGCGCTCGCGCAGCGCCCTGCGTTTCAGATCGCGGAGGGCGACGAGTCGGCCAACGTCGAGACCGTGCATATCCTCCCGCAGCGGACATTCAAGGAGTGGGTCGCGCTATTGATGTCGTGCCTGCGGTAGGCGCCGCAGGGTAGGGACGTTTCACCGAGACATTTGAGACTGGGGCCGCGGCGGCCTCTTCCTCGCCCTTCGGGCTACGACGAGGCGAAGCTAGGGCGGCTCGCCGAAGCTCTTGGCGAAGGCGGCGCCGTTTTTGCGTCATCGCACTTGCGCATAGACGTTCACGCTTTGGATGTCCTCGCTGTCGCCGGTCCGCGACTTGATCGAGACGGCGGCGCGCACGGGGCGCGTGGTCGAGGCGGGCTTCACGATCAGGCGATACTGGCGGTGGGGCACGACGGTTTCGAGGCGCGTCTCCATCTCAGGGGCATCGGACTTGGCTTCGAACAGCGCCAGCGGCTGCCGCGTTGCTAGGAATATCTCGACGGTCTTTTCCGCCGCCGCCTCGCCCATCTGCCAGACGAGGAGCCGGGGCTTGATTTCGACCAGCTCCGGGATGTCCACCCGCAGCGTGAGGAGGGTGGGCGCCGCCGGGTTTTCCGCAGTCGTCACAGTGATGGTCTTTTCCGACCGGCCGACTTTCCCGCGAATTTCGATGACGGCCCGGAGCTCGCCGCTCTCGCCGGGCTCAAACACCTTCTTTGCCAGTTCTGGCACGACGCAGTCGCAACTGGCCGTGACCGCCGTGATGGAGACGCGCTGCGCGCCCTCGTTGCGGAAGGCAAAGACGGCCTCGGCCTTCTCCTGCCGCGCGGTCGCGACCACCTCGACTGTCGTCCGCTTCCAGCCTAGCGCCTCTGCGCGGGCCGAGGAGGCTAGGGCGAGCAGCGCGCAGGCTAGCGGGAGGAAATCGGGGCGAAGGTTTTTCATAGTCAAATTAGCGCAGGACGCTGCCGTAGTTGGAGAATCGCCGCTGAGCGTGGCGTTTGCTTGCTCGCACGAGCGAGTGGCTAGAAGTTACTTCGCTTGTGGCAAATCGCGGAAGCTGACTTCGGCGCTATCATCATAGACGGTGAAAGAGAGGCGCCCGGATTTGCCGGGTGGATAAACCTCCCGCAAATCAAGTTTTTGTATCTTGGACTGCCCGTCGACTTCCCAATGCAGCTCCGTTTCAGCCGTGATCGGGTGCGGATACAATCCGTAGATCGCCTTGAAAGTCCGACCGACATTGCCCCAAGAGCAGGCGTATTCTCCAAAGCGCGCGCGGACATTTTCGATGTCGCGCGACGATTTGTTCTCCACGGAGACATTGACCTCCGGTTTGCTAGCGATGGACTGACATCCCATTGCCCAGAGCAAAAGACTGGACACGACAACCGCGAGAAAACGATGAGGCTTCATGGCGCAAAGAAGATCTTTCGCTGGCGCGGCCCACCGAGGAAAAATTCTACCAGCTTGTCGTTTTTCCAACGGGAGTCGTGCGGCGTGCCGGCATAGTCCCGATAGAGTTCCGGCACCGGACCGAACGGCACGTCATTGCGGAGACCATCGCGCCACATAGCGACTAGCGCAAAGTTAGCTAGGCCGCGATTTTCGCGGTAGCCCCCACCGATGTCGGAATGCACTGCTCCGGGGACTGAGATTTCCGTGTAATTGCGATTAGGGTTTGGCTGCCCCGGCCCGACGTTGATCGACATCAACGGGAAGAAATACCGACGCTCGCCACCCGCCGTAAGGTGGAATACGCTCCCCGTGCCGGTGGGAATGCCGAAATTGTAGCCAATATCGACGTCGTTGCCTCCAAGACCAAAGGAAGCCACCGTGTCAAAAATTCCGATCCAGCGGATTTTCACGCAGGGAAACTTTTGCTTCAGAAGATTGGCGAAGTCCCTCGCTTGAGCTGCCCCACGACTGAATCCGACTATGTCGACGATCAGGTCGCCCCCCGCAATGAACTCTTCGGCGGCCCTTAGTGCGTTCAGCTCGCGCGATTTCCCGCGGAGGCCACCGGCGAGACCGAGCGAATTCAACGCGCCGTCGCGTGTTCCGACTCCGTGCTCATAGTTGCGATTTCCCTGATAAATTTCATAGAGTATTTTGACGTTGGTCGGGCCATTCTCGGCCTTCTTGTTATCCCAACGATCACGGGCGCCGTCATTGTTGGTGCCGTCGAAAGCGTAGAGCGCGAGGCCCAAGGGATCGCACCACGACATCGGCGCGTTGACAACGAAGCTGTAGAGGTTTGCTCCGCCCGGTTCGCCATACGGATCTCTGTTTAGCCAGCGCCCCATCTCAGGCGCGTAGCAGCGGTAGCCGTAGTAGAGGTGGCCGGTCTCGACATCCGTGAACTTGGTCGAGAAGCCGAAGGGGTTGGCTGCGGCCTGCGGGCCCTCGCTCAGGACCTTTTCACCGAAGGCGTTGTAGTCGTAGCGGGCGGCGAGCGCGCCATCGGCCGTGCCGACGAGCGCGGCGACGTTTCCGTTGCCGTCGAAGGCGACGAAGCCGGTGCGGGGTGAGGGCACCCCGCCCACATCGGTCACCGCGAGCAGGCCGCCGACGCCGCCGGCGCCTTGGAAACTGCCGCTCAGGTCGAGGCCCCACGTGTAGCTGCGGACGACGGCGTTGGCGCCGAGCGCGTTCAATTCGGCGAGGAGGTTCCAGCCGTCGTAGAGGCAGACGGTGTGGGTCGCGAGGGTCCAGGCGGCGCCGGACCACGTGGAGGTTTTCTTGGCGAGGCGGCGGCCTTGCCCGTCGTAGGCAAACTCCAGCTTGCGGCGCGCGACCCCAGCCGCGACGGCGGAGGCGGTGGTCTCGAGGGCCACGAGACGGTTCTCGCCGTCCCACGTGTAGGCCCAGCGCGCGTCGGCGGTCAGGTTGCCATCGGCATCGTGCGTGAAGACCTCGGGCGTCTGCGGGACAAATGCCGTGGTCGTGATTTCCCCAATGACATCCTCCCCGGCCGGCCCGGCCAGGTTACGCACGCCGGAGAGCTTGAGCGTGGCGTTCTGCGCGGCCGACGCGTTGGGCACAGATACCTGCCGGTGGAAAACTTCGCCCTGACGGGTGGTCGGCTGCGGCGCGCCGTTGTTCACGGCGACAGTGACGGTCGCGGCGGCATGCGCCGCCCCCACCACATCAATCGTGGCCGGCACGGTGCGCTGGGCGTATTGGTTGAGCGCGGTGGGCGTGTAGGTGGCGGCGTTACCGTTGGCAGTGGCGGTCTTGCGGTTACCGATGTCGTCAAACGTCCACGCGTAATCGTGGCCGGGCACGGCGGTGGCATCGCCAAGGAATTTCTTCCCGGATGTCACTTGGCCGAGGGCGTCGTAGCCGTAGTTCCAGTAAGCCGCGGTCTCGCGGGTCACGCGGGTTCGCAGGTTGGCGGTGTTGTAGGTGTAGGCGTAAGACAGCGCCGGCAGGCCGGCGGCGGAGGGCTGATTGGAAACCGACTCAAGGCGGTTGAGCTTATCGTAAACCTTGGTGGTGGTGAGCCGCACGGCGTCAGCGTTGCGCAGCGCGAGGGTGGCGACAAGGGGGGAATTGGCGAGGTAGGCGTAGGTGGCGGTGTGGGCGCCGGCCGTCACGGTGTCGAGCCGCGAGGCGGTGTCGTAGGCGTAGGCCGCGGAGACCACGGCCGAGGGCGCGGGAGTCAGGGCGGAGACGCCGCTGGGCCGCGAGAGGGAATCGAAGGAGCGGTCGATTTTGTAGCCGTTGAGCAAGCCGGCGGTGTAGGTCTCGTTCTCCAACTGGCCGGACGCGTGATACGCGAACGAGCGAGTGCCCACGCCGTCGGCGAGGGTCTTGGGCCGGCCAGCGCGGTCGTAGGTGAGCGTAACGTCGGGCGTGGCGTCGGAGTAATCGGTGAGCGCGAGGTCGCCGGCGGGGTTGTAACTGTAGGTCGTCGTGATGACCGGCGTGCGCGCCCACGTGCGGGTGAGCAGGCGGCCCGAAGGCTTGTAGGCGTAGGTGGGGCCGGTGTTGTCGGCGTAGCGCTTGTTGAGCAACCAGCCGCGGGCGGGATCGTAGTTCCAAGTCGTGACAGCCTTGCCGGAATCGCCGGCATAGTTTTGCCATGTGGTCAGGGTCTTCACGCGGCCCTGCGAATCGTAGGTGTATTCGACGGGATACGTGCGGGAGCCCGAGGTGCGCTTAACCGCGCCGGTTGGCCAATAGGTCGTGCTCACGACGCCGCCATCGGGTTGCGTGACGGTCTGCACGCGGCCAGCGGAGTCGTAGGCGTAAGTGGTGACCTGAGGATCGTAGCCGGGGCCGGTCTTGGTGGTGTCAGGGTCGGGCGTGGTGACGGTCTGCACCTGATCGTCGGCGAAGTAGGTGAAAGTGGTCGCGCCGTTGCGCGCATCCGTGACGGATGACATGCGGGCGTGCGCGTCGTAGGCATAGGTGGCGGCGGAGAGCTGAACATCGGCAGCAGTCTTGACGGTGGTGGAGAGGAGCCGGTCGGACGAATAAATCTGAATCGTCGTCACGCCATCGGGCGTGGTGGTCGTCGTGGTGCGCCCGCCGGAGCCATCGAGGGTGGTGACCGACTTGGTGGTGAGGCCGCGGACGGTCTGCCACGAGCGCAGTCCGTCGCCCGTCTGCTCGGAGATGGAGACCGTGACTGGGGTGTCGGAATTGTCCGTCTCCCAGATCTGCATGGTGCTGCGCTGGACGACGTAGTTGCCGGCGCCATCGGTCTTGGTCGCGACCGTGGTGACGGTCTTCGTGATGCGATCGGTGCCGGAAGGATCGATGGTGTTGTTGACGTTGAGATCGAGCGCGGCGGTCTCCTGCTCGCCACGCGTATTGTAGGCGAGGAGCGTCGTGACGCCATCAGGGTCGACTTGGCGCACGACTTGGCCCGCCGGGTTGAAGTAGTTTCGCTGGAAGGCTCCATCGGCCAATACGACTTTCCACTCGCGGCCGACAAGATCGGAATAGCGCTTGGTCCATTCGGTGGTTTCACCGGCCGGACCCACGTTGATTTCCTTCACGAAATAGCCGTCGCTGTCGGTGCCATACTGGTATTGCTTGGGGGCCGCGGCCGTTCCCGTGAGGCTAAGGAGCGAGCCATCGCGCACGTAGGTTTCGATGCGCGTGCCGCCACCGGGCAGCGTCGTGGTCTTGATGCGCTGGGAGGCCCCGTTGATCACCTCGGTAAAGGACGTGGTTCGGGTGCCCGCGGCCGTCGTGCTACCCAAGCGGCCCGCCACATCATAAAC
>JANOCA010000366.1:0-21428 GCA_031411915.1 Opitutaceae bacterium | reverse complement strand
GTGCCAAGGTGAACACCCTCGAGGAAGCCATCGAGGATCCGCAGCTCGCCGCCAACGGCATGGTCATCGAAATCGAACACGCCAAGGCCGGCACGCTGCGCTTGCCCGGCACGCCCGTTCGTCTCCATGGCACGCCGCCGGTCCCGCGGCGCTTCGCCCCGGAGCTCGGGGAACACACCGTGGAAATTCTCCGCGAACTCGGCTACAACGACGCCCGCCTCGCCGAACTTCGCCAAGCCGGCGCCCTCGGTTGAACGCATCCGCATGAGCACCCGTCTCACGACCACCTACGCCGACGCCGTCTGCACGGTCACGCTGCATCCGCCCGAGGGCAAACCGCCGACCCTCGATCCCGCCGTGATGGACGCATTCGACCGCGTGCTCGCCGAGATCGAAACGCGCGCCGCCGATCTCTCCGCCGTCGTGCTGCAAAGCGCGTCGCCGAAATTTTTCTGCGCGGGCGCCAACATCAACGTCCTCGAGACGATCAACCGCGACACGATCGGGCCGTGGGTCGAGCGTGGCCACGGGTTGATGAACCGGCTCGAGGCGCTCCCGATGCCCGTGGTCGCGCGGGTCGAAGGCTACGCGCTCGGCGGTGGCCTTGAACTCGCCATGGCGTGCGACCTGATCTTCGCGTCGAGCGATGCGAAATTCGGCCAGACGGAAACGAAACTCGGATTCGTCACCGGCTGGGGCGGCAGTTTCCGCCTCGTGCGCCGCGTGGGCCTGGCCTGCGCCAAGGACCTCGTCTTCACCGGCCGCATCTTCGACGCCGAGGAAGCCGTCCGCCTCGGCGTCGCCGACTGGCAGGGCAGCTCCGCTGCGCTCTCGCTTCAGGTGCAGGAGTTTCTCATCGCCGTCGCCGCGAACTCCCGCGTCGCCAACCGCGAGATGAAGCGCCTCCTCGAATCCTGCACCCGCACGACCCTCGCGGAAAACGCCGCTCTCGAAACCGCCGCCTCGCAGCGTTGCCTCGGCGAAGGCGGGGATGCCTCGGCACGGCTCAGGGCATTCCTCACAAAGACGCGCGAGAAGGTGAAGGCGCCAACGCCACTCCCACCTTGAGGGCGTTGAAAAGGTGGGGCTGGCTCTCCGAGCCGGCCGGGGTTGCACGGTGGTTCGCGAGCGAAACTCAGGCCGCTTCGGAGATGCGGCCCCACCTCAACGCAGGCTTTTCGACGCCCTCTCAGGATTGCGCGGGTCGCCGACGCTCGCGGCCGATTTGCGCGGTGTTCTCCCAGCGGTTCCTGAGCAGCCCTGCCAGCCGCGTGAAGGTCTCCTCGCCGAAACCCATCGCGCGCTTGATCTGGGCGTCGCGCTCAATCGGGTTGGCGATGGCGGCGGTGTCGCGCCACTGGCGCCACGAGACGATGCCGAAGGCCCACGATAGGATCGCGGTCACCGGCACGGGCACGTCGCTGCCATGGAGGATGCGGGTCTGCAGCTCCGCGTCGTGCGCGAGCCGCCGGATCGCTCCCGGGCGCGCGCGGAAATTGCACGAGGCGAGCGCGCTGTTGTCACCGTAGAGGCGCGGGTATTTCTTTGTCATCGCGACGAACACATCGAAGTAATCCGGATCGAGCACCATCAGGCCGGTGCCGCAGTGCGCGGCGATGCAGGTGACGCCGATCTCGAGGGCGCGCGTGAGCACGCGAGGGTCGGCGAGCTTCCGGTCGAGCACCGGTAGCGTGCGCTCGCTGCCGGTGTGCGCGAGGAGGATGAGGCCGGTCTCGGCCATGCGCTCGAGGAAGCGCGTGTGGCGCGGGTCGTTCCAGTCGATGTTCTGGCAGTTGGGCAGGCACTTCAGCATCACCGCCCCGCCTGCGAGCCCGCGCTCCAGCTCCTCATGCGCATCGCGCCGCGCCGGATGGATCGAGATGGCGGCAAGGAGCTCCGGATGAGCGCGCGCGAGGCCGAGCACAAATTCATTGGGCACGTAGAACGAGCCGGTGCCCTCGATCTTCGTGCCGTCGGCGCGGTAGGCGTCGTCCTGCGCCAGGATCACGGCGGCATCGAGCGACGACTCGCGGATGAAGCGCACCATCTGCGCCGCATAGAGCCCGTCGAGATCACCGGTGAGCGCGGACTTCGGCAGGCCCACGCCACGGAGCATGATCGGCGCGCCGAAGCGCGTGACGCCGCGCGGCCGATACCAGCAGCCGGTGCCGCCCGTGCCGTTGCCGACGACATGGAGATGGCAGTCGATTCTCACCGCGTAGGATCAAACTCCGACGCCAGCTCGCGGCAGCGTTTCAAATCGGTCTTCCCCGTGCCGAGCATCGGAATCTTGTCCACGCGGCGGACGACTTTCGGCACCCAGAGATTGGGCACGCCGGCCTCGTTGAGTTTCGCGCGGAGCGCCTCGGCCGTGATTTCGTTCGTCGTGAGCAGCACGAGCGACTCGCCCTTCGTTGGGTCCGGCACGCCGGTCACGAACACCGTCGGCGCCTCCAGTTGCTCCCAGCCGAAGAGCTCGATGATTTTCTGCTCCACGGTGCCGTGTGGCACCATCTCGCCCCCGATCTTGGAGAAACGCGAAAGGCGGCCCTCGATGAAGAGAAACCCGTCCGAGTCGAAGCGTCCGAGATCGCCGGTCACAAACCAGCCGTCGCGAAACGCCGCGCGCGTCTTCTCCTCGTCGCCGAGGTAGCCTTCGAAGACGTTGGCGCCGCGGAACAGCACGAGGCCCTGCTGGGTGAACGGCAGGTCCGCGCCTGTGTCGGGATCAACGATGCGCGCGGTCATGCCGGGCATCATGCGGCCCACGGATCCGAGGCGCTTGCCGGCCTGCGGCTCGTTGGTCGACCAGACGACGGGCGGATGCGGCTGGTTGATGTTGGCGGCGGGCGTCGTCTCGGTGAGGCCGTAGCCTTGGTGAATCTCGAGGTGGAAGTTCTCAAGGAAGGCCTTGTAGAGATCGTCGGGCAGCTTCTCAGCGCCGGTGACGACCAGATTCAGCGAACGCAGCTCGGCGGGCTGCGCCTTCTTCAGGATGGGCCGCACGAAGGTCGGCGCGCCGATGAGCGTGGTCACCTCCTCGTCGCGAATCGCGTCGATGATTTTGCGCGTCTCGAGCGGGCTGGGCACGGTCACCACGTGGCAGCCGCGCAGGAGCGGATACCAAAGCGTGACGGTGAAGCCGAAGCTGTGGAACACCGGCAGGCACGCGAGGAGGGAGCACGTCTCCGGCAAAATCGACAGCGACGAGATCTGCGCGCAGTTGGCGAGGATGTTGCGGTGCGTGAGCGCGACGCCCTTGGGCTCGCCGGAGCTGCCGCTCGTGAAAAGCAGACCCGCCTCCGCGCGATCACCAATCTTCGGCAGGCCGAGCAGACCCGCGCACCATTGGTTGGGGAGGAGCCACGCCGCCAGGAGCCACGGCAGCATCGCGCGCTTGCCGCCGGCCGCCTCAATCTCGGTCTTCAGGTCGAGCGTGCGCTCGGGCCACGGGAAATTCGCCACCTTGGCGCGCATCGCGTCGGCGGAGATCACCGCGCCGATGCCGCCGATGCGAAGGCTCGTCTCCAGCGCGGAGCGACCCGCGGTGAAGTTGAGGTTCACGGGGATCTTGCCCGCGCACAAAATCGCGAGGTTGGCGATGAACGCCCCCGCGCCCGGCGGCAGCACGATGCCCACGCGCTGCTCCGGGATCGTCGCGCGGATGCGCCGCGAAAGCACGGCCGCCGCGGCATAGAGCTGGCCGCACTTGATCACCCGCCGCGCCGCCGTGCGGTCGATGACCGCGACGCGGCCGGGATGCTTGGTGAGCGTCCGGATGCACTCGCGGCCGAGATGGCGCCTGAGCACGGGGCGCTCCTGAAACGCCCGCTCGCCGAGATCGAGCAGCTCGCGGCGCGCCCACGCCGTCGAGATTTCCGCGGCGGGCGTCGGTTGGCCGAACGCGATGAACACGTGCGTCGGGAGCAACCGCGGCGATTTCCAGAGGTATTTGTTGCCGGCAAAGGAAAAGACCGAGCCCCACACGCCGTCGATCGCCGCGGCGACGACGGGCACGCCGGCCTGCCGCGCGATGAGCTCGAAGCCGCGCTGGATTTCCATGAGCTGCCCGGTGCGCGAGATGTGGCCCTCCGGACAGATGCACACGAGCTCGCCGCTTTTGAGCGCCTGGACGGCCTGCTTCATGCCCTCGCGCGGCTGCTCGGCCGAGATCCCGATGCAGCCCGTGATCTCGAAGCACCAGTTGAAAAACGCATTTCGCCGGAGGCCCTTGTGCCCGATGAACCGGATCGGCCGCGGGCAGGCGAGCTGGAGCACCACGACATCGATGTAGGAGATGTGGTTCGAGATGAGCAGCACGCCGCCGCTCATGGGAAAGTTTTCCAGCCCGCTCGTGCGCACGCGATACAGCAGCCGCGCGATCCAGCTCGCGATCAGCTCGAGGAGAAACGGCAGGTGGGTGCGCCGGCGGCGAAGCGGAGGAAGCATGAAAGCGGTGGGGTTATGCAGGCTCGAACATAGGGCGATCAAAGAAAATCGGCCAGCGGGCGATCACTCCCCGGGCAGCGTCCAGCGCGCTGCGGCCTGCTCCATGTGCTTGAGCGCCGCGAGGCATTGCGTGCGACCCGGCGCGGTGAGTCCGCCGGCGACCTGCGCGGCCACGGCGCGGTAGCGCGGCTCGACCTTCGCCCAGAGCTTGCGGCCGGCCGGGGTGAGCGTCACGCGATAGACTCGCCGATCCGCCGGATCATCGCTGCGCCGCACCCAGCCGGCCTCGCCCATGCGGTCGAGCAGGCCGGTGACGTTGGAGCGATCGACCACGAGCACGTCGCCGAGCTGGCGCTGGCTCAGGCCATCGGGCGCATCGGCGAGCACATTGAGGACATTGAACTGCGCCGCCGTCAGGCCGTGCGGCCGGAACAGCCGCTGGCTCTCCCGGAGCAGCGCGTCAGCAGCCGCGACCACGGCGGTGGTCAGTTCGAGGGCGGAGGGCGGGCGCATGGCTCTTCGTTGTTATCACTATCATTGATGTGTCAACGTTTAACTCGGCCCGCGCGCAGATCGGCGGCGAGGCGCGCGAAGCCGGGGAAGTCGTATTCCAGCCGGCGGAGGTCGGGCCGCAGGCGTTTCACCTCACGCAGCGCGCATACGATTTCGTGAGGGAGGCTCGGGCGGTCGGTGCCATAGACCCGCATCTTGAGCTGGCCTCGCGTGTAAGGCAGGCGCCCTCGATCCTGCCCGTCGGTCCACGCGGCTTCAGTCACGGTGTCCTCCAATCCGCTGAGATACCACGCCTCGATCGCGGGCACAGCCACCCCGATGGCGCGGATGACACGCTCGCGGCCGTGCGCCGGCGGGAGCTTCCTGGTCGTCTGCCGATGCACCGCGCGGAGCTGGCACATGCGGCACTGCGGATGAAAATATCCCGGCTTCTCGTGCCCCTCGGTGTGCACGACGGAGTCATCGGAATCGACGACGACGACGAGCGCATCGGTGTCCGTGTTGAAATGCAGGTGCCGCAGCACGGCGGGCATGAGCTGGGCGACGTTGGGCCAGCCCCGCGCGCGGAAACCGGGCGACACAAATTGAGGCGGCCGCCCCAGCACCGCGGTCACCAGCACCCGCAGCGCGGTCTCGTCGGCCGGCGATTCGCTGAGGAGAGCTAGCTTCATGCGGCGAACCGGATGGCCACGAAAAACACGAAAAGGCACGAAAATCTGAGTTCCTCTTTTTGTGCCTCCTTGTGTTTTTTGTGGCCATTCATGCCTTTTCCTCCGGCACGCCGCCGAGGATGCCGCTGAACCACATGTCGCCGAGCGAACCTTCGCCGAGCAGCTCGCCCAAGTCCGGCCGATCCGAGAGCCGGGAAAACACCGCCGCGCGCCCGTGCTTTTGGGAGATGATGATCTCGTCCGGGTGATCGCGGAACAGGTCGATGAAGTAGGGCGAGTGCGAGGTCGTGATGATTTGCGTCGGTCGCCGGTCAAGGCCGTGGGCTTGGGGATGGCTCAGCCGATAAAGCGCGTCGCGCACCTCGCGCAGCGTGCGCGGATGGAAGCCGCGGTCGATCTCCTCGATGCACAGCACGCGCGGCGGTTCCGGGTCAAACGCCAGCGCGAGCACGGCGACGAGATAGAGGCTACCCTGCGAGAGTTCCACCGCCGGCACCAAGGCGCCCTCGGCCAGCCGGAGGGCGAAGCCCACGTGGCCCTCCCCTTCCTGCGTCAGCTCCAGCGCCGCAAACTCCGGCACGATGCGCAGCAGCTCGGCCGTGAGCCCGGCGAAGGCCGCGGGCGCCGTGTCGCGCAGGTGCGCCAGCACCGCGGCGAGATTGTGGCCGCTGGGCGAGAGCTTTGCCGCGGCGTCGCGCCGGACCGACCCGGCGAGGGCCTCGTGCTGGAGCGAATAGCTGCGCAGCTCCGCCAGCTCGGCGCGCAACGCCGGCCAGCCGGGGGCGTTCGCCGGCACGATACGCAGCGTGTCGCACACAGCGTCGGACACGCACCCGAGCCGCGCCGTGATGCCGTCGTGCGGCGCCACGAAGCCGAACTCGATCTCGGGCCCGCCGGATTTCTGGTGCGGCTCGCCCTCGGCGAGCGGCAGCTTCGCGAGGGTTTTCAGGCGCATGATGGCCTCGATGAGGCTCGTCTTGCCGCTGCCGTTGGGGCCGATCACGAGGTTGAACGGCGCGAGCGCGACGCGGGTGCTGCGCAGGGCCTTGAAATTCCGAAACGCGATGGACGCGATCACGGGGCGAGGTTGCGGTGCTGCGATCGGCATGGCAACGCCGCACTCGGTGTCACCTGATCGTCACGCCCTCGTCGCGGCGCCGTCGTTTTGGGCGGCCATGATGGTGGTCTCCATGCTTCCTATTCGTCCGCCACTTGCTCGCCTTGCGTCGTTCCTGCTCCTGATCGCCCCGCTCGGCGCGCAGTCACCCGTCACCGCCGGCCTCAACGGCCAGTATTACGTCAACCAAGGCCTGGTCGGCGTCGGCCGCATCCCGGCGGCCACGCGCGACAAGTTCGGCGAGACCCTCGGCTCGTTCTCAGCGCTCGCCGTCGATGCGAAATCCTGGCGGCGCGGCGCCGACGGCGCCTACGCGGGCACCTTCTACATGCAGCCCGACCGCGGCTACAACAACCCCGGCACCACCAACTGGCGCGCGCGCTTCTTCACCCTCGCGGTCGCATTTGCGCCCGCGCCCGCCGGGGCCGCCGCGCAGAACCAAGTCGGCATCACCGTCGCCGACACCACGCTGCTCACCGAGGCCAACGGCACGCCCCTCACCGCCCTCGACACGGCAGCGGGTCCCGCCGGTGTCCGCGCCGCGGCGGGCGGTTTGCCGCCGCTGCCCCAGGGTTTCAACGGCCGCATCTCGATCGATGCCGAGGGCATCGCGCGCCTGGCGGACGGCTCATTCTACGTCAGCGACGAATACGGACCCTACATCTTCAAGTTCTCCGCGGCCGGTGTGCTGCAATCCGCGATTCGCCCGCCCGCGGCCTTCATCCCGCAACGCAACGGTGCCGATTCCTTCGCCTCCAACAACCCCGCTCCGGGCCAGCCCGCGCCGGCGCCCCTCGACCCGACCGTCGGCCGTCAGAACAACCAGGGCCTCGAGGGCCTTTCCCTTTCGCCGGACGGCCGCACGCTTTTCGCCCTGCTCCAGTCCGCCGCGCGCCAGGACGGCGGCACCGGCGGGGCGAGCCTGACCCGGTCCAACACCCGCCTCCTCGCCTACGATCTCACCGGCGCGATACCGACTTTGAAGGGCGAATACGTCCTTCAGCTCCCGACCACGCGCACCGCCGCCGGCGCCACGCTCGTCTGCGCCCAGAGCGAAATCCTCGCGATCAGCAGCACGCAGATCCTGGTGCTCGCGCGCGACGCCGGCTTCGGCCACACCTACCCGATCCCGACGGCGAACTACCGGAAGATTCTCGTCTACGACATCGCCGGCGCCACCAACATCGCCGGCACGCGGTTCGACGATCCCGCCAATCCGGTCGCGCCGGCCGGCGTGCTCGACAGCTCCATCCGGCCCGCGCTCCGCACCGAGTTCATCGACATCAACGATGCCGCCCAGCTCGCGAAATTCGGCCTGCGCAACGGCCCCACCGACGACAACAACAACCTCTCCGAAAAGTGGGAGGCGATGGCTCTCGTGCCCGCCCTCGACCCCGCCGCGCCCAACGACTGGTTTCTCTTCGTCGGCAACGACAACGACTTCATCACGCAGAGCGGCCTCCAGGACGGCGTCGCCTACGCCCACCCCTCGGGCATGGAGAACGACAGCATGCTGCTCGTCTATCGCCTCACGCTGCCGGGCCGCCTGAACAATCTCTCCAGCCGCGCCCAGACCGGCACGGGCGCCGCCACGCATATCGTTGGCTTCGCCGTGAACGGCCCGCGGCCGAGACAAATGCTCATCCGCGGAGTGGGACCGAGCCTCGCAAACTACGGCGTGACCGGCACGCTCGCCGATCCCGTGCTCACGATCTTCAACGCCGCGGGCCAGACCGTCTTCGCCAACGACAATTGGGCCGACGCCACCAACGCCGTCAGCGCCGCCGACCTCCGGGCCGCGGCGCAGTCCAGCGGTGCGTTTGCACTCGCCGAGGGCAGCCGCGACGCCGCGCTGCTCCTCCAGCTCGACCCCGGCACCTACACCGCGCAGGTCAGCGGTGTCGGCGGCACCTCCGGCATCAGCCTGCTGGAAGTTTTCGAAGTGCCCTGAGCCGCCGCGCGCTCGACCTGCCTCGTAGCCCGGCTCGGGAAAGCCGGGAACTCCGGGAGTTTCAGGGTAGCTCGGCCGGCCTCTCACGAGGCGGGCTACGACAGGATCACCACATCCGCCGGGTGAATCACGCACCACACGCTTTCACCGGCGCGGACGCTCCCCTGCCCTGCGCCGGCATTTGTCGCCGTCGCGATTAAGCGCACCCCGCCGGGCGTCACGAGCACGAGGCGGTCGCTTGCGCCTTGAAAGATTTCCTCATCCACGCGCACGGGAAACGCGTTCGCCGTTCCCGTGGCGGGCTGCTCCGCAATGAGGCGGATGCGCTCGGGCCGGATCGCGATCTTCGCGCGCAACGCATCGCCCGGCCACGCCGCGGCCGGAACGCGGAGCTCACCGAGCCCGCTCACGCGCAGGCGCGCGCCGCCTTCCGTGCGCCCGATGAACTCCGCCTCGCACACATTCGCCTGGCCGATGAATTCCGCGGCAAACGCCGTCGCGGGTCGGTCGTAGATTTCCGCGGCCCGGTCCACTTGCTCGATCCGTCCGCGGTTCACCAGCGCCACGCGATCGCTCATCGCCAGCGCCTCAGCCTGATCGTGCGTCACGAGCACAAAGGTTGTGCCGACCCGCCGCTGGAGGCGCTTTAGCTCGAGCTGCATCGCTTGCCGGAGTCCCGCGTCGAGGGCGGAGAGCGGCTCGTCCAGCAGCAGCACCGCCGGCCGCGGCGCGAGCGCGCGGGCCAGTGCCACCCGCTGACGCTGTCCGCCGGAGAGCTGGTGGGGTTTGCGGTCCTCGCAGCCGTTGAGAGCCACGAGCGCGATCATCTCAGCGACGCGCGCCTCGCAGTCAGCGCGGGCCGCGCGTTGCATCCGCAGGCCGAAGGCGATGTTGTCGCGCACACTCAGGTGCGGGAAGAGAGCGTAGCTCTGGAAAACCTGGTTCACGTCGCGCCGGTGCGGCGGCAAGTGCGTCACGTCCGCGCCGCCAATCAACACGGCGCCGCGGTCCGGCGTCTCGAAGCCCGCGATCATCCGCAGGAGCGTCGTCTTCCCGCAGCCGGACGGACCGAGCAGCGTGAGAAACTCCCCGGCCTGCACCGTCAGCGACACGTCATCGACCGCCACGACGGCGCCGAAGCGCTTCGAGACACCGCGCAGCTCCACGGTCGCGCTCATGCGGCCCGCGCCTCCGCGCGACGCTGCCAGAGCCAATAGGCCGTGATGAAGATGAGCATGAAGATCACGGCGAGCGCCGCGCCGAAGGGCTTGTCGCGCGCCTGCCCCACGAACTGATCCTGAATCACGTTGCCGATGAGCGGCACGCGCGCGCCGCCCATCAGATCCGAGATCGCAAACATCCCGATCGCGGGCACGAAGACCATCATCACCCCCGCCGCGAGACCGGGCCGCGTGAGCGGGAGCACCACGCACGCGAAGGATTGCCACGGCCCGCATCCGAGATCGTGCGCCGCCTCGATGAGCGCCGGATCGAGTTTCTCCGCGCTCCCGTAAATCGGCAGGATCATGAACGGCAGGTAGGCGTAGACGAGGCCGAGCACCACGGCGCCCGGCGTGTAGAGCAGTTCGAGCGGTGCGGCGATCGTGTGCGTGTAGAGCAGCAGGCCGTTGAGCAGGCCCTCGGATTTCAGGATCGTGATCCACGCGTAAGTGCGGATGAGAAAGCTGGTCCAAAACGGGATCATCACGAGCACGAGCAGCCGCTCGCGCCACGGCGGACGCGCCTGAGCGAGAGTCCACGCCACCGGGTAGGCCAGCACCGCGCAGATCGTGGTCGTCACTGCCGCGTAGCCGACCGAGCGGCCGAAGACCGCAAGGTAAACCGGATCAAGTGCGCGCGCGTAGTTTTCGAGCGTGAACGTGAAGACGACGCGGCCGAGTTCGTCGCGCTCGCTGAAACTGTAGACGACGAGGATGAGGGCGGGGGCGACGACGAAGGCGATGAGCCAGACCGCCAGCGGCGCGAGGAGGAGCCAGCGGGTGGAGCCGGGGAGCGCGCGAGCGGGCGCGGCGGGAAGCGCAGCGGCGGAGGTGGGCGCGAGAGCGTTCATATCGTGGGAGATTCCGGGCGCTGTGGGTTTTGTGGGTCGGGCTTTATGCCCGACATTCCGACGGCAGACCGCAAACCTGTCGGGGATAAACCCCGACCCACAATAAAAGCCGCGTGCGCATCACGTTCACTTCGCCGCGGCCGTCTTCAGGTCCGTCATGAGCTTGTCGATGTCGGCGGCGGCTTTGCCGATGTCGCGGACCGTATCGAGCTTCCCGAGCGGCGCGTAGCTCGCGGGGTTGGCGAGCTGCTCGGGCGTGAGCAGCTTTCGCGCGGCGAGGTTGGGATTGGTGTAGGGAAACTCGTCGGAGATCAGCTTGCTCACCTCGGGGCGCAGCACGTAGTCGAGGAAGCGATGCGCGGCGGCGGTGTTCTTCGCGGTCGTCGGGATCGCGAGCAAATCGACGAAGGGATGGTAGCCCTCAGCCGGAAGGATGTAGGCGAATTTTTTGTTCTCGTTGATCAGCTTGGCAGCCTCGCCGCTCCACACGACGCCGAGGTCAACGTCGCCGTTGAGCAGCGGGGTCTTTGGGCTGTCGGAGTCGAAGACCTTCACGAGTTTGATCCACTCGGCGATCAGCGGGCGGGCCTTGGCGAGCGAGGCGCGCGTGATGTCGTTCTGGTTGAGGCCGAGCGTGACGAGCGCCCAGCTCACGATCTCGCGATTGTCGTTCACGACGACGATGCGGTTGGCGAATTTTTTCTGGAAGAGATCGCGATAGCCGCGGATGGGCTCTTTCACGCGCTCCGTGTTCACCACGATGCCGACGGTGCCGAGCATCCAGGGCACGGTGTAGGCCGAAGCGGGATCGTGCGGGAGCGCGAGGAACTCGGACGCGATATGGCGGAGGTTGGGGAGCTTGGCGCGATCGAGCGGGCGCAGGAGTTTGTTTTTGATCAGCGCCTCCGCGATGTAGTCGGGCGGCTGGATGAGATCGTAGGCCGCGCCGCCGGCGAGGAGCTTGGAGAGCATCTCCTCGCCCGAGGCGTAGGTGGCGTAGTTGACCTTGATGCCAGTCTCCCGGGTGAAGCCGTCGATGACTTTTTGCGGGACGTATTCGGACCACGCGAAGAGGTTGAGGGCCTCGGCGGCGCGGGTGAAGGACGCTGCGGCGAGCGCGAGGGCGAGGAGGCGGCGGATTGATTTCATGGTGAGGGGAACGTTCAGTTTTGGACTGTAGGGCTGCCGCTTGTCGGCAGGCCGTTGCGGTTAACAATGTCGCCGCGCGACGGCCCGGCGGCGAGCGCCGGCCCTACAAGAGAAGGCATGGCATTCATGGCGCACGGGACGTTTTCTGCACGCGTTCCGAAATCACCACCACCGCGACGGTCGCGACGATGAAGAGCACGGAGAGGGCGTTGAGCATCGGATTGAGGCCCACCTTCGCGAGGCCGAAGATGCGCAGCGGCAGCGTCGTCGCCTCCGGGCTCGCGGTGAAATAAGTGACGATCACCTCGTCCATCGAGAGCGTGAAGGCCAGCAGCGCGCCCGCCACGATCGCCGGCCGCAGGCACGGCACGATCACGAGCCAGAAGGCGCGCAGCGGCGTCGCGCCGAGATCAAGCGCGGCCTCCTCCAGCGCGGGGTCTAGGCCGGCGAGTCGCGCCTGCACGGCAAGCAGCACGAACGGAAAGCAGAACGTGACGTGCGCGATCACCACGGTGGCGAACCCTAGCGGCACCGCCACGGCCGCGAACAGCACGAGCAGGCTCACGCCCATCACGATCTCCGGCATCAGCACCGGCACGCCCACGAGCGTGCGCAGCGCCGCTGCGCCGCGGAACCGGTAACGGTGCAGCAGCCACGCCCCCGCTGTGCCGAGGACGACCGACGCGACCGTAGTGATCGCGGCGACGACGAGGCTGTTGCGCGCCGCGGCCATCAGCGGGGCGTTGTCCCAGACCTCTGCATACCAGCGCAGCGTGAAGCCCTCCCAGCGGATGTTAAGCCGCGACGTGTTGAACGAGTAAACCACCAGCACCGCGATCGGCCCCCAGAGAAACGCGAGCACCAGCGCCGTCCACCCGTGGAGGAACGCGCGAAAAACCCGCTGGGGTTGGGAAAAAAACCGCTTCACGAGGCGCGAGCACAAAGAGGCGAGACGGCGCGAGCAATGTGTTTCACGCCCCGAGCCCACCGGATTTCAGTTCTCGAATCCGAATCACCTCCTAGTTACCTCTGCTTCCCTCGTAGAACTCCTAGGCCGGCCCCCGCTCGAAATAAATATGTCCGGTTTGCGGTCCGCCGGCAGCCTTTCACCAAACCGCGATGAAATCCGACGCCGAACTGCTCCGGTCCTATCATGACGAGAAAAGCGAGGTCGCCTTCACGGCCCTCGTTCAGCGCCACCTCAACCTTGTCTATTCGGTCGCGCTCCGCCGTGTCGGCGGGGACACGCACCTGGCCGAGGACGTCACGCAACGGGTATTCGCGGATCTGGCGCGCAAGGCATCAAACCTCACCGGCCACTCCACTTTGACCGGTTGGCTCTACGTCAGTGCAAACGTCGCGTCCGCGGCCGTCGTCCGCAGCGAACAACGCCGGAAGGTTCGCGAAACCGAGGCTCATACCATGCAAAATCTCACCTCCTCTTCCGCCGATGAAGCCGACTGGGCGCGACTGCGCCCGGCGATTGACGATGCCATCGTCGAGCTCGGCAAAGAGGATCGCGAAGCGGTCGTGCTGCGATTTTTCGGACAGCGCAGCTTCGGGGAAGTAGGAGCAGCGATTCATGTAAGCGAGGAAGCCGCGCGAAAGCGGGTCGATCGCGCGCTGGAAAAACTGCGATCGATTCTGGCCCGTCGCGGTGTCACCTCCACGGTCGCTGCGCTCGGGCTGGCACTGACCGCCGTTGGTTCCGGGATCGCACCGGCCGCACTGACGGCAAAGGTCGCGACCCACGCGATGGCGCAGGGAGCCGCGTCCGCCGGTGGTTCAATCGCAGGCACGTTAACCAGCGTGCTCCTGCCTACCGCCGCGGCACTCGTTGTCGGCGGACTTTTGATCAGCGCCCAACAGCGCACCAACGACGAGCTCCGCCGCGAACTGGCGCAGGCGACCCAGGGGAATCAAGCGATCGCGGCGTTGCGCACGGAGAACGCCGGGCTGGCCCGTGAAGTTGCGGTGGCGGAGGAGTCGCGGCGACGTCAGGCAGCCACGGTTCCGTCCGCACCAATTCCGATCGCCAGCCCAGCACCCGGACCGCGTGCTGTGAGCGCACAGGTGAGCGTATCGTCTCGAGGCACGATCGCTTGGGAGGGAAAGCCGGTGAATCTGCGGGAGTTCATCACGCTCATGCAGACGCTCCGGCAGACGGCCGACCCTGAATCGCAAATCGTCATTCAAGGGAACAGCACGACTTTTTCCGCGTTGGCTTACGTCATCGACGAAATCCGAAAGGCCGAGTTCAACCACGTGACCGTCGAGAGTGACGCGACCCCCGATCCAAAACTGGGCTTCTCGTGGTTCCGACCCATGCCATGAGAACGCTGCTCCTCATCGGGACGCTCGCAGCTGTGGGCCTGGTGTGGGCGTTCAACCGCATGACGACAACCGATCTGCGGTCGCAGATCGAACAGGCGCGGCAGGAGAATGACGAGGTGGCCTCGTTGCAGCGTGAGCGCGAACGGTTGCAGCGCCTCCTGCGCGACGCCGAGGAGCGCGCCCAACGCGATCGCGTCGCCGCCGATCTAGCCCGTGCGCAGCAGGAGCTGGCGGACCGGCAGACGCCGGCCCACCGTCCGCCGCCGTCGACGCTCACCTCCGGCGAATGGCTCCCGACCGGCGCGTGGAAAAATCGCGGGCATCATACTCCGACTGCGACCGTGGAGACCGCACTCTGGGCGGCCGCCGGAGGGGACGTTGCGGCGTTGAAAGACATGCTGCAACTCGACGAGTCGGTGCGCGCCAAAGCCGCGGCCATCCTCGCACGCCTGCCGGAGAGTTCGCGCGCCCTTTACGCCAGCCCCGAACACTTGATCGCCGCCTTCACCACGAAATCTATCCCGCTCGGCGCCGCGCAACTCGTGTGGCAGCATGAGTCCGGGCCGGACGAAGCGGTCGCATGTGTATTCGTGAAGAACCCGGAGGACCTCATCACCTCACAATCGGAGATCGCCCGGTCACAAGGTTCCTCGGGAAAGACTCCCCCGATGGCGCCGCCCAACAACAGAGCCGTCTCGGCGTATCTCTCCCTCCGCCGCACCGACGCCGGCTGGAGACTCGTCGTGCCGTTAAGCGCCGTCGAATCGATCGCGAAGGAGCTGGGCGGCTCAAAGTAGGGCGAGCGTGAGTCCGCCCTACTTCAGCACGTCGTGGCCACGAGCGGAGTGTTGCCCCACTTCCACACACCACCGCAGTGTGGAGCTCTCCCGGGGAGGTTCAGCCGCGAGGTGTTGAACGAATAAACCGCCAGCACCGCGAGCTGCCCCCAGAGAACCCTGAGCACGAGCGCCGTCCATCCGCGGAGGAGCGCGCGAAAAACCCGCTGGGGATGGGCGAAAAACCGCTTCACGAGGCGCGAGCACAAGGCGGCGAAGCGGGGCGGGCAATGTGTTTCAATTCATCGTTCCGGAAAGCCAGGAGTCGAAGTTCCAACCTTGTCCGCAGCCAGCGTTGGGAATTCGGTCTAGCCATGCTGGTAGTTTCCACCTAGGAACGAACGGGAATGCAGCGCACGACTGTAACAAGGACTCGCCTCTCGATTCCATTCTTCCTCGTCTCGCTGCTTGGCGCATTGATGTGCGGCTGCGGGTCAACCGAGTTGGTTCCCAAGGAGCGGAAACGCGTCACCTCTCCGAGCGGCCGGCAGGAAGTGCGAATTGCGGCATTCGACCTCACTCCCGAGATCCGAGTGCAGCAAGCTTTCATAGTGCCTTCCGGTTTTACTCAGGAGCTGAACTCGATAAACAGCGCGGGGAAGATCGTCGCGTCCGTTCACGGCTGCAAGGACGAGCATTTTGATGCGCGTTGGTTGTCCGACGACCGCCTTGCCATCTTCTTTGAACAAGATCGCCCAAACTGGGTGAACTACGTCCCGAGAGTCGAAGATGTCACGATTGTCATAGATAATCGCTCCGGATCAACGGAGCGGGCTCCGGAGCGGATGAATGACGCGCGAAGTTGATCGTGTGCCACAAAGTTCTGCGTTCGTCCGCTTGGATCGATTCTCCGGCACAAAGCGGGCTTGCGACGAATGCTTAGCCCTCTAGCCTACCCGCATGAGCCTCGCCGAACTCCGCCGACTCCCCGCGAACGAAAAGCTCAGGATCATCGAGGTGCTTTGGAGCGACTTGGCCGCCGACCCCGACTCGTTCGAGAGCCCGGCATGGCATGCGGAAGAACTGCGCAAGACGGAGGCGGACGTCGCCGCGGGTAAGGTCGAGTCTCTGGATTGGGAAGAAGCCAAGAAGGAATTGCGGAAGCGCTTTGAATGAAGGTCCGCATCCTGCGCCCGGCGCTTGAGGATCTGGCCGCGGGCCGGCGCTTCTACGATCGGCAGCGACACGGCGCAGGGGACTATTTCTTCGACAGTCTCTTCGCGGAGATTGACTCGCTCGCGGCGAACGCGGGCATCCACGGCCTGAGGCTGGGCTATCACCGGCTGGTGGCCCGCCGCTTTCCCTACGCGGTCTACTACCGCGTCGCCGGCAACGAGGTCGTCGTCCATCGCGTGCTCGATTGCCGGCGCGATCCGGATTGGATTCAACGTGCGCTCAAAAACTAGACCGGTGAGCCGCGCCAAACCATCGCGCCCGCTCAGATGCAGGCTTGACCCGGCCGGCCATCACGTGACCTTTTCGGGCTGTTCGTCGCGGGCGTAGTTTAGTGGTAAAACTCCTGCCTTCCAAGCAGGTCTCGTCGGTTCGATTCCGTCCGCCCGCTCCATTTTTTTCTGACCGGCGGTGATCGCGATGCGCGTTCGGTTTTCACATCCCGGCGGCGAATGGCCAGGGTAAGTCCTGGCTCTGGGGAAAGAGCCGCGCGAGTTCAGCGCTCAGCTCGAGCAGAGGCCGTCGAAGAATCCCTCGCTTGATGTCGGGCGTCTGTCTTGCAGATGCCGGCTTGTAGCGCATGAGAGGCCGCGGCGTCAGCAAGACTGACGCCCTACAAAGACCTCGTTCGACGCCCGGTCAGAAATTCCCCTTCACGCCGACCTGGAAGTTCACGCCGTATTCGCCCTCGCTGGCAAACTTCACGTAGCGCGGGCTGCCGATCGCGTAGGCGTAGTTCTGGTCGCGGTCGTTGAAGAGGTTGCGGACGGTGAAGTAGACGCCGTAGCGGGCGTTGAGGCGGTAGTCGCCGGAGAGATCGAGGCGGAGGCGCTCGGCCTGGTAGTTCCAGCCGGCGGCGCCGATGTTGCCGGCGGCTATCGTGCCGACCTTCTTTTTCCCGACGAGCGTCCACTTGGCGAAGAGCGAGAGCGGGCGGCGGTTGTAGTTGATGCCCCAGTTGATGAGCTTGGGCGTGAAGCCGCGGAAATCCGCCTCGGCGGGGCTGCGGTTGCCCACGAGCGTGGCGTTGGCGAAGACGCGGATCGACTTGGCGAACTCCAGCCGCGTGAACGTGCTGAGCGGCGCGTTGAGGTCGAACTCCCAGCCGTTGATGTGCGTGATGCCGGGGACGTTGATGGGCGCGTTGACTTGGTAGCCCACAAACTCCTCGCCGAGGTCGAGCGTCTGGAGGAACTCGGAAGTCGCGATGAAGTTCTGCGTGGAGAATCGGTTCGTGATTTGCCGGCGGTAGAAACCGGCGGAGAGCACCGAGCCGTTGCTCGGATAATACTCGAGCCGAATGTCGCCGGAGTTGGCGGTCCAGGGCTTGAGCGCTGGGTTCCGGGTGGTGATGGTGCCGAGGGCCGCGCCCGTGGCGTTGCTGGCGGGATCGAAGTCGATTTGGCTGACGTTGGTCGCGCCGAGGATGTTGCCGAAGTCGGGTCGGCCGACGGCCTGTGCGAGGCCAAGGCGCGCCTGGACGTTCTGCGTGAGGCTGTAAGTGGCGTTGAGGCTGGGATAGTAGCCGCCGTATTGCTTGCTGAGGCGGGCGCCGAGCTTCTGGTAGACGAGCGCGTCCTCGGCGATGCCGTTGGCGATGCCCTCGGGGGTGTTCGTGTTAATCGAGGCGACGGGATAGATCAGAATCGGGCGGCGGTTGGCGTCGAGGATCAGGTTGCCCGCGGCGTCCTTGCGGTAGCGCGCGTTGTTGTCCTGCAGGACCGCGCGGCCCTTGTCGGTGGTGCGCTCGTAGCGGAGGCCGGTCACCACGCGGAGGCGATTGTTGAAAAACGAGAAGTCGCCCATGAGGAAGATCGCATCGAGCCGCTCGGTGATTTGCAGGGGCGAAGTGAGCGTGGTGCGGATGTCGGTGCGCAGGTTGGTCTGCGTGTTGAACCACGACGGATTCTGCTCGTAGAGCTGCCACGCACGGCGGCTGCTGGGATACTGCACCTGCTGGAGGCCGCGGGGCATGGGAAACGAGAGCATCGCCTGGTTGAGCAGGCTGAAGGGCGCGCGCGTGAAGGACTCATCGGCGGCGTTGGCCGCCGTCGCGGTGCCCGGGGTGCCGGTGGCGCCGTCGGGGCCGACGTAAACGGGATTGAAGGAGCTGTTGCGCGCGGCGCGGTAGGTCTCGGCGGAGGAGGCGCCCGCCTTGAGCGAGAAGTTGATGCGCTCGGTGAAGAATTTCCGCTTCGCGTCGAAGCGCGCGCTCTTCGCCGTGCTGTCGTTGTCGCGCGTGCCCGAGGCGCCATTGAGGAAAAACGTGTAGCTGTTGAGATCGAACGGATCGACGACCTGGCCGGCGGCGTTGCGGACGGTGATTTTGCCGGGGAGATATTGGGAGTAGCCATCGAGATCGACGGTGGCGCCCTGGATGCGGCCGGCGGCAGTCTCGAACTGGCGGTGGGAATTGGCGCGGTAAGTCTGGTCGGAGAAATTGTAGCCGGCGGAGCCGGTGAAGTCCCAGAGCGCGCCGGTGTGGCGCCAGTTCAGGCGGAAAACATTGTTGCGGACGCGGACGTAGCGGGCCGTGTTCGCGACCTGAGCGGAGCCCGCGCCGGGACGGCCGCGGGTGAAATCATCGCCCCACGAAAGCGGGTTGGTGCCGGCGTTGATGGTGAAGACGTGCTGCTCGTAGTCCTGCACGAGCCAGTTGCTGGAGGTGGAGAACGAAAGGATATCAACCGGCGTGGCCTTCCAATCGACGCGCGTGCCGATCGCGTAGCGGTGCTCATAGACGGGAAAGACGTTGTAAACGAGACTGGCGAGATAGGGGTTGTCGACCGTGGCACGCAACGGATCGGGCGGCGGGTTGGACGTGGGCGTCGTGGCGGTGTTGAAGTTTCGGTTGATGCGGCGGGCGGAGCCGAACTGGTCGTTCTTCGTGGCATTGATCGAGAAGCCAAAGGTCTTCGAGACGGGCACCGTGTAGTTGAAATCGAAGTCCGGCTGGTAGTGGTAGGTCTTCTTCTGATCGTCGCCATCGCCGCCACCGGAACGGCGCCCGAGGCCGGCCTCGTGGGAGTTTTGGTTGATGTAGGCCTTGAATCGGAACTCGGGGCGGCTCGCCTCAAAGGCCGTGCGGCTGACCATGTTGATGCCGCCGGCGAGCGAGGCCGGCATGTCGGGCGTGGGGACCTTGTAGATTTCGACGCGTTGCGCGTTGCTGAGGGAGAACGCCTGGAGGAGCGTGTTGCGCGTGGGGTTGCCGGAGCCGGCGGCGTTCACATCGTCGCCGTCGAGCGCGATGTTGGTGTAGCTCGAGGGCAGGCCGCGGAGGCCGATCTGCACGGCGTTCATCTGGTCGGTGCCGACATCGACGCCGGGAAGGAACTTCACGAACTCACCGAGATTGTTCTGGATCACGTCGCCGAGGGCGTCGGTGGCGAGGACGGTCTTGATGCCGGGGGCGAAGCGTTGCTCGTTGATCGCGATGGTGGAGGCGTTGGTCTCGCGCGCGGAGGCGACGACAAACGCGTCAAGCTTCACCGCGCCGCCGGGCGCGGGCGCGGCCTGCCCGATCGGCACGAGCGCAAAGTCGCGTTGCACCGTCTCGCCCGCGCCGACGTTGACCGTGACGGTCTGCGGCGCGAGGCCGGTGGAGAACACCGTGAGCGTGACGGCGCCGGGCGCGAGGCCCATGAGCCGGTAGTCGCCAAACGCGTTGGTGAACGCCTCACGGCTGGTGCCGGCGACGGTCACGCGGGCATTTTCCAGCGAGAGGTTGGCGGCCTGGTTCTGCACGCGGCCGGAGATCGTGCCAGTCGCGACGGATTGCGCCCACGCCGGGGCGGCGGCGAACCAAAACCACGCGAAGGCCGCGCAACAAAGACGAGCCGCGAATCGCGGTGAAGGGAGGATGTTCATGGTGGGGTTGGGAGCAGACGGTCCAAATGCGAAAACGGCTCGTGGTCAGCGCTTCTCCGCGGCGCGAAGCCACGCCGCCGTCACATCGGTGAAGTCGGTGAACACGCCGTCCACGCGCGCGTCGCGGAAGAGCGCGGCGTGCAGCGCGTCGACCGAGGGACAGTTCTTCGGCAGCTCGTCGCGGCGGACGGTGTAGGGATGCACGGCGAGCTTCTCGGCGTGCGCGTGCGCGACGAGGTCGGTGAATTTTGGCGCGGCCCCGGCGGCGGGCCACGTGACGATCCGCGCGATGGCGGGGCCGATGCCATCGGCGATCTTCGCGAGCTCGGCGAGGCCGGCGGGCGTGCAGATTGCGGCGTAGTCGGTGCCGTCGTCGCCCTTGGCCTTGCCCTCGATGAGCATGACGAGGCGGCCGCGCCAGCCTAGTTCGGTGCGCAGGCGCTTCACCTCGTCGAGCTCGAAGCACTGGAGGAAACACGCGTCGGCCTTCGTCGCGTAGCCGAAGCGCGCGAGGATCGGCAGCACGGCCTTGGCGAGATCGCGGCCTTGCGCGCGGTGCCACTTCGGCTGCTTCAGCTCAGGGTAGATGCCGGCGGCGCGGCCGGTGGCTCGGTTGAGGCCGGCGATGAGCTGCAGTTCCTCCTCGAGCGTGGCGATGCGAAACTCGGAGGGCGACACGCCCGACGGATAGCGCGAGGCGTAAACCGGCGCGCCAGTCTTCGCATTGAAGCGTTCGCTCACGCGGAGCTGCTTGACCTCGGCGAGCGTGAAATCGAGCGCGTAGTAGCGGCCGTCGGCGCGGTGGCGGCCGGGAAATTTCTTCGCGACGTCGCTCACGGTATCGAGGTGGATGTCGTGGAGGACGACGGGCACATCGTCCTTCGTCAGCACGAGGTCCTGCTCGATGTAGTCGGCGCCGAGCGCGTGCGCGTAGGCCTTGGCCTCGAGCGTGTGCTCGGGCAGGTAGCCGCTCGCGCCGCGGTGCGCGATGACGAGGGGTTTCGAATCGGCGGCGAGAGCAAAGGCGGACACGGCGAGGAAGGCCATGGAGGCCAAACGGGCTTTCATAAGGTTTGTCATTCTGAGCGCAGCGAAGAATCCACTTGGACACCCGCCAGGCACGGGGGCCTCGGACCTCCTGCTGGATTCTTCGCTGCGCTCAGAATGAGAATCAGGGTTTTCATTTCGAGGCGGAATTGCTCTCCGACCGGTGCCCGAGCGTCAACGCGCTGAACACCATCGTGAGCACGCAGCAGACGACCATCGTGGAAAACACGCCGCTCCAGCCGAACTT
>JANOCA010000365.1:0-2517 GCA_031411915.1 Opitutaceae bacterium | reverse complement strand
GGATGATGCCCGCGCCGAGCGAGCGCCGGCTGCCGACATGCGTAAGATCGGGGCCGATCACCCCGCGCGCATCAGCGCCGCGCACCGGGTGGCACGCCGCACAGCCGTTGGCGAAGAACCGCTCACGGCCGAGCGTCGCGGAGGGGGCAACGGGTTCCGCCGCGGGAGCGCGCTGCGCGTCGAGCCAGCGCGCGAAGTCAACGTGCTCGAGCACGACCACATCGAAGGCCATGTGCGCATGAGAGGCGCCGCAGAACTCGGCACAGACCCCGCGAAACACACCCGTGCGCGTGGGCTCAAGCGTGAGGCGCGTGCGCCGGCCCGGAATCATGTCGATCTTGCCGCCGAGCGCCGGGATCCAGAACGCGTGAATCACGTCCGGACTCTCCAGCTCGAAGGTGACGGGTTCGCCCACCGGCAGGCGGATTTCGTTCGCGAGATCGACCGGTTCGCCGGTGGCCGGATGATAGCGCACGCGCCACCACCATTGCTCGCCAATCACAGAAATCTTCAGGCTGCCTTCCGGCGCCGGCGCGAGCAGCCGCGGCAACAAGGCGAGTCCGTAGACGAGCAGGCCGGCGAGGACGACCGTCGGCACCACCGCTCCGCCCCCGATGATCAGCATCGCGGCCCAATGACCGCCCTTCGCCACCGGATGGGCGCGAATGGCATAGATCGTTAGCGCGACCACCGCCGCCCAGATCACGACCGCCCCGCCGGTCATCCACCAGAATAATGTCGCGATGTCCTCCGCGCCACGGCCAGCGGGTTCGAGCGCTGACTGCGGTCCCCGGCATCCGCCCACGGCCAAGCCACCCAAGCCGAGCAACGCGTGGAAACGGTCAGCATGTCGACGTTTACTGGACACCACCCTCCAATTGGGGCCCGGGATCCCCAACATGTTCCCGACGCTGGGCAACTTCGTGTGCCTGCGGGTAGAAGGGCGCAAATCCTGCGCCGTGGCCACATACCACCAACGAAAAAGCACCTGTCGCCCCGTCGGGCGCAGGTGCTCGATTGTGCAGCTTACTCTGTTTGGCGCGCTGAGCCGGGATTTAGGGCAGGATGACGGTGTCCACCACGTGGATCACACCGTTGCTGCCGACGAGATCGGTGGCGGTGACCTTGGCTTTGTTCACCATCACGCCCATCGCGTCGGCCTTGAGGGTGAGCTTCTTGCCATTGACCGTCGGCGCCTCGCCCGACTTCACGTCGGCGGCCATGACTTTGGCGGGGACGACGTGGTAGGTGAGAATCGCGACGAGCTTGGCTTTGTTTTCGGGCTTGAGCAGCGAATCGACCGTGCCCGCGGGGAGCTTGGCAAATGCGGCGTTGGTCGGCGCGAAGATCGTGAACGGACCGTCGCCGCTCAGGGTCTCGGCGAGGCCCGCGGCCTTCACGGCGGCGACGAGCGTGGTGTGATCGGGCGAGCCCGCGGCGATTTCGACGAGTGTCTTGGCGGACAACTGGGCGGCGAGACCGAGGCTGAGGGCGAGGGTGGCGAACAAGGGACGGAGCTTCATGGTGGAACGAGGGACTGCGATTATGGTGAGCGCGGCCGGGAGACGAAGTCCTCCGGTCGCACATCGGGAACGGGCCAGCACGCAGCGCGGACGCCGCGCCCTCGCGGGTGTAAGGGGAAGCAATCCTCGTCATAAGCCGCGCGCGCATCCGCCGGCGGCGTTTGCTTTGCCGCCCTTTCGTGCTGCGAGACGACACGCACGGCGCGAATCCTCCCTGTCCTCAGCGGGGACGACGAGCGCGATGCCGCGGTTTTTGGATCGCGACGCTGGCGTTTGGCGGCACGTTCGCGCCCGTGCTGATCACCTGCCAGGCCGGATTCGAGTCGCTGCTCGCGCGCGAGCTGACGGAGCTGCACGGCGCCGAGCTCGCCGAGCAAGGCCCGGGCTGGGTCCGGCTTGCGGCTCTCAACGCGCAGTTCACGACGAACTCGCTGACCTTCGCCCACCTCACGCTGCTCGCCCCGGTCGAAATCACCGGCGATTCGGTCAACGCCCTCGCGTCGCGGGTCGCGGAGTTTTTCCTCGGCGCGCTGCGCGGCGAGCGGATCGAGGCCGCGTGGCCGAGCGTGTGGCTCGGACCGCAGGAACTTGTAGGCCTTGGCCGCCGCATGGGTGGGGTCGAGGCGGCGTTCGGCGAGCTGCTGAAGAAAAAACTCTCGCGCGTGGCGAAACTCGCGACACCCGACTTGCCGCGCGGCACGAGCTCGGCGCCGGTGCGGGGGCTCTTCGTGTTTTTTGCGGATTTCGGCCGGGTCTTGGTCGCGCGCGAGGCGTGGGTGCACGGCCAGCGCCGCATGGCCGACGACGATCTCGCGCCCTCGCGCAGCTACCTGAAGATCGAGGAGGCCTACGTCGTCCTCGGCCGCGAGCCCCAGCCGGGCGAGACGGTGTGCGATCTCGGCGCCGCGCCCGGCGGGTGGAGCTACAGCGCCGCGAAGCGCGGCGCGCGTGTCGTGGCGATCGACAACGGCCCGCTCAAGGGCGGCGCGCTCGA
>JANOCA010000364.1:0-1877 GCA_031411915.1 Opitutaceae bacterium | reverse complement strand
TCGAGCACGTGCGCGCTGCGGCGGAAGATCTCGCGCATGTCGCCGAGCACATGGAGGCCGCGGTGATATTTGAGCTCGATCACGAGCGCGCGCGCCGGACCCTTGAACAGCACCGCCGTGCGACCCTCGCGAAACGCCGGCTCGAGGCCCTCGCACTTCATGCACATGTGCTCACCCTCCGCCGCGCCATAGAACGGATGCCCGCAGGTCATGCAGTGCGGCGGGCGCACAAAATCGATCTGCGCGACACAACGCGCGCAAAGATGGCGGAACCCACCGGCTTCGGTCGTGGACTCGACGAGCCCGCGGCAGTGGACGCACACCGGCGGAAACACCGTGTCGGACAAACCGTGCGCCAGCTGGCGGATCAGCGAAGTCATGGGACCCTTCGCGTTCAGTAAAACACCTTCGTCAGGAAAAGCCCCTGCGGCGGCGCCGTCAGCACGACCGGGATGCGCTGATGCGACCCGAGCAGCGCGCGCACCTCCGCCGGCGTGGTCTTGCCCAGCCCCGCCGCGACGATCGCGCCCGCGAGGCTGCGCACCATCTTGTAGAGAAAACCCGGCGCCTCCGCCGTGATGCGGATGCGACGGCCGGAGCGCACGACGTCGAGCCGGGTGATCTCGCGCACCGTGTTTTCGCGGGGCGGGCCGTTGAGCGCCGTGAACGCGCGGAAATCATGCCGCCCGCGCAGCACGGCTGCGGTCGCCTTCATCGCGTCAAGATCGAGCGGATTGAAGACCGGCCAGCAATACGGCCGCGTGAACGGGTCCGCATCGCCGAGGTGGACGAAGTAGTCGTAGCGCTTCCGCTTCGCACTGAAACGCGCGTGGAATTTCTCCGAGACCGGACGCAATGAGATGATCTGGAGCTGCGCCGGAATGCGCGAGCGCAGGGCGGCGAGGAGCTTGTCCGGGGTGTGACGCCACGCGGCGTCGAAGTGAAACACCTGCGCGCGCGCGTGGACGCCCGCGTCGGTGCGCCCGCTCGCGTGCGTGCGCACCAGTTCGCCGAAGATTTCCTTGAGCCTGGCCTCGACGATGTCCTGCACGCCTCGTTTCTCTTCCTGGACTGCCAGCCGATGAAGGCGGACCCGTCGTAAGCGCAGACACATTTCCAGCGACGCACCTGGGAAGGCGCCGAAACAGGTCGGTGGTAGGAGCGCGCTTGCGCGCGATGGGCTGCGGCGGCGCCGGGCGAACCGGCGGCGGAATCGCCCGCAAGCGGGCTCCTACCTTCCAACCCGAGCGCCTTTCTTGGCGTCTCTTTGGCCGTCATGCGGGGTCCTCCTCGGGCGGGGCGGCAAGCGGCACTTTTTGGTTGAGGTAATCCTGCAAAATCAAGGTCGCCGCCCGCGAGTCGATGATGCCGCTGGCGCGCACATCGCGGCGCTGCGATTTCGACATCGTCGATTCGGCCTCGTAGCTCGTCAGCCGCTCATCGATGAGATGGGCGGGCAGCGAGGTCTCGGCCTTGAGCTTGGCCGCCAACGCCTCGGCCTCCTTGGCTTTCTGCCCGACCGTCTCATCCATGTTGATCGGATAACCGATCACGAGATCGGTGATGCGACGCTGCTTGATGAGCGCGAGCAGGCTGGCCCAGCGTTTCGCCGGATCGGCATCGACGAGCGCGGGCAACGGCGTGGCGACGCCGAGGTCGTCGCCATAGCTGAGCCCGACGCGGCGGGTGCCGTGATCAATTCCGAGGCAGCGCATGGCAACCATAGGTGCGGGCCGGGCGCAGCGGTGCAATTTCCAATTGCGACGGGGAGGCTTCCGGCTCTGTTTCGCCCCGATGTCCGCTCCCCTGCCTGCCCTCTCGCCCGCCGAACTCGCGCGCTACAGCCGGCACATCCTGCTCGATCAAATCGGGGTCGA
>JANOCA010000363.1:0-1626 GCA_031411915.1 Opitutaceae bacterium | reverse complement strand
AGCCCGGCTCGGGAGAGCCGGGACCGGAACGGGCCGCTCGCTCAACCCCAGCATCCGCCGCGCGCCGCCGATCACGCGGTCCCAATCGAAGGCCGGGCCGGGATCGGTCTTGTTCGTCTGCACGTGGAAATGGCCGAGCACACCCGCGTAGTTCTTCAGATCGTCGTCGGGCAATTTCTTGGTGATGAGCTTGCCCGCGCCGTCGCGCGGGTAGTCGCACGTGATCTTGGGAAACACTTTGCAGAGCGCGGCGGTGAGTTTGGTGAGCGCCTCGTATTGCTGCGGTGTGAGATCGTATTGCAGGAGATCGCGGCCCTGGATGTTGCCGGCGACGAGGTCGGTTCGCGCGGGGCGGCCGACAAAGTCCTTGGTGAAGATCATCGGATCCCCCAGGCGTTCGGGGACGCGGATGAACGGGCCCTGCGCGTCGCGCGGATACCAATCGTCGAGGGCCTTGTGCGCGCCGGGCGGATAGGCGCCCATGTTGGCGATCTCGATGCCGATGGAGCGGGTGTTGGCGATCGTGGCGTGCCACGCGCGCTCCTTGAGATCGAGCGTCTGGTAGATCGTGCCGTCGATATCCAACATGAAGTGGACGCTCAGCCCGCGCAGGTCGTGGAGAATCTTGAAGCACTGCTTGCTGATGCCGGCGACGTCGTAGTGCATCACGAACTGATCGACGGTGCGCTGCAGCAGCGGCAAATCCCAGCCCCCGCCGCGCACCCGCTCAAACTCCTCCGCCGAGAGCGGCTCGCGGCGCACGCCGTAACGGTTGGGCAGGCGGACGTCCTTCACGGTTTCCTTCGTCTTGTCCCAGCCGCTGTCGGCCTCGGGGCTGAAGCGGCGCTCGACGCGATACGCATCGTAGCCGCCCGGGTCCATCCACGTGACGACACGCGTGCCCGTGTGAAACATCCGCCCCGCGACGAAGATCTCATCGCCGGTGCGCGGCGCAAAGGTGAGAGGTTTGCCGGTCTGGCAGCCCGTGAGGGCCGCGAGCGAAAACACGAGGAGGGGAAACGCGATCTTCATGGGGAACGGCGCAGGGCGGCGACGAGTTTGCCGAGTGAATCAAATCGATCCAGGCGGACGCCGACGGCGCCGCCGCCGGGGTGGATTTCCACAAAGTCAGGATCCGGCGCGAGGCCGAAGCGCCGGTAGAACGCGGCGCGCAGGAAAGCCTTCACCGCGGCGGCGTCCGCCTTTTGCGTGTCGATGTGGACCTGGAAGAAGTCCCCCTGACCCGCGGCGTTCACGCGCACCGCGACGGCGACGGCGCCAAACGCGCGCTGGAGCATCGCCTCCGCGAGATCGATCAGCGCGAGGCCGCGGAAAAAATTCGCGCCGGCGAGCGTGCGGAAATCCGGCGGCTCCGCTGCGACGAGCGCCGCATCGTCGAGGCCGCGCTGGTAGTCGAACGGCGTCGCGCCCGCGTGTTCGAGCCAGCGCTCGAGCAACGCAGGGCCGGCGAGGCCGTGCTCCCAGTCCAGCGCCCGCTCCATCTCCTCGCGCGCCGGCAGCCGCGCCGGATCGATCGTGAACGAGCGATCGCCGCGCTGCGACCACGCGACCGAGGCAATCCAATCCTCGGGATGGTGGATGAGGTGGAAGTTGCGCGCGACCTCG
>JANOCA010000362.1:0-5717 GCA_031411915.1 Opitutaceae bacterium | reverse complement strand
GAGGCGGCCGTTGATGGCGCGGTAGCGGCCGTCGGGCGTGGACGTCTTGCCGTCGAAGTTCACGGCGGTGGGGACCTCGACGAAGACGGGCGCATCAGCAGCCTTGGCCTTGGCGTTGGGATTCTGTTTGCGCGGGGGCGTCGGGCGGAAGCCCCAGCCGGTGAGATCGCGGCCGTTGAAGAGCGCGGTGAAGCCGGGCTCGGGCTTGAAGGTGTCGGCCTCGGCGTCGATGAAGCCGAGCGTGGCGAAGACGGGGCGCAGCGCGGCGGCCCAGCGGTCGTAGCCGGCGGGGTTGAGGTGGAGGAGATCGGGGAACCACACGGGCGTGGCGTCGCCGGCGGCGTCGGCGAAGAGCGTCCACGTGTCGAGGACAGTGAACTGCGCGTCGCCGCGCACGGCGGCCTCGTAGAGGGCGTTGACGCGCTTGATGGCGTCGGCCGGGCGCTTCTTCGTCGCGGAGCTGGGCAGCACACGGCAGACGACGACGGGCACGCGGGGGTTGTGCGCCTTGATCGCTGCGGTGATTTTCTGGAAGTTGCGGCCGACGGCCTCGGGGTCGATGCCGACCTCGAGGTCGTTGGTGCCGAGGAGGAGCACGATCGCGGAGGGGTTGAGCGCGAGCACATCCTCCTGCAGGCGGATCAACATGCCGCGCGTGGTGTCGCCGCTGATGCCGCGGTTGGCGAGCTTCATGCCGGCGAAGCGGCCCTTGAAATCGGCGCCCCAGCCCTGGGTGATGGAATCGCCGAGGAAGACGACAGCGCCCTGATCGCGCGCCGCGTCCTTCGCCCACTGCGTGCGCGCCTCAAGCCAGCGCTTCACGTAGGCATCGTAGCGGCGGAGCGCGCCCTCGCCGGGGAGGTTGGTCTCGTCGGCGGGGGCGGGGAGGGCCTTGGAGGATTGGGCGGGCGCGGTGGCCGCGAGGGCGACAGCGAGCGCGAGGAGGGCAAGGACGCGGACGGGGGCGAGGGGGCGCATGTGTCCGATGGCACGGAAGCGCGGCGCGGAGGCGAGGGGAAAAGTGGGGGCGAGCGCGAGGCGAGACTCCTTCGGCCACGACTTGGTGCGCGTCGCTCGATCGAGATTACTCGCCCGGGATAGCTCCGGGAAAGTGGCGTTTGATGATCTCGGCGGCGACGGGATAGCCAAACTTCAGGCTCCCCGGAGCGACTCTAGCCGGACTGGCGGTCAATCGGACGCAGCGGGTGGGGAGAAACAAATCCAAGGAAAGCACACGACCATCCTTCTCGAATTTGACTCGAAAATTGGCGCCCGATTCCGGCGTGGTCGTGTTCTCCCAATCAAAAGAGCCGTCGGTGCACAGAACTGTTCGCAGTGCCTCTGCGTCAGCCGGCGGTAGTGTGACTTTTCGATCCGCGTGCTCGGGTGCCGGAGAAAAATAATCTGCACTCGGCTTCAGTTCGACGACCTCGACCGAATCGGCCGCCAGAACATGTCGGAGTTCGTCGATCGATCCGAACAAGTCGATCAGCCCAAACGGTGAGGGCTCTTCGAACTCAATTACGCCGCCACAGGACATCAGAATCTCAAGCCTATCCCGTGAAATCCCGGATGGCGCGACTTGGAGCAGCTTCGGTGAAATCGGAATCATCGCCATCGTGAGCTTAGGCAGCGGCAGGTCAGGAAAGCTGACTGGAATTTCCGGCGGACGACTCGCCGAGAAAACGACCGCGCTTGAGGCGGCAAACAGGACCGCGTGAATCGGCACTTTCATCTTCTACACTACGCTCGCTGGCGAACTTTCTTAGGGTTGCCGACAGGTTTACAGTGCGAGCGCGAGTCGTGGATGAGGCGTCGCGCCTCGTGCCCGATTTCAACTGAGCCGAGACGGCTCAGCCACGACTGGCTGCCGCCTTCACCGCATCCACCATGCGGCGCTGGTGTTTTTCCACGCCGGCCATGATCGACTTCACCTTGGCGCGGGCGGCGGTGGGCCACTGCGCGTGACCCCGGACTCCAACGACGACCCTACTTGCTGACCGCGCCAAATACTTTCTGCAACAGGTCGCTCGTGCGGGCCACGGGGTTCTCGCGAATCAGTTTTTCTTGCTCGGCGATTTTCAGGAACAGGCCGTCAAGCGTTTTGCGCATGACGTATTCGTCGAGGTCCGGCGCCTCCTTGCCGAGCAGGCTGCCCCCCAACCCGCCAAGGGCGCCACCGGCTTTTTCGGTCAGTCGCTTGTAGGCGCCGGTGAGCCCGGCCTTTTCCGTCGCGGCCTTGACGATTGGGAGAAAGCGGGCGTGAAGATTCGTCTCGCTGGTGCGGCGGAAATACTGCGTGGCGGCGTTGTTCGTGCCGGTAAGGATGGTCTTGGCGTCCGCGAAGGACATCTGCTTCACGGAATCGCCGAGCACGGCGGCGGCCTCGGGCACAGCTTGCTCGGCGGCACGGTTCATCGTGGTCACGAACTCGTCGGCGAGTTTGTCCTGGCGCAAGGTGCGCAAGGTTTTTTCCACCTTCTGCAAATGCTCTGGCATGGGGATTTTCACGCCGGCGTCCTTGAGGAAGCCGTCCGCTTTGCCGAGGCTGGCGACGGCCTGCTGCACGCCCTTGCCCAGCGCCTCCTTCAATCCGCCCACCATTTGATCCTGGGACAGAGCCGAGAGCGAAGCGGGCGCAGCCGGGGCCTGGCCGGCGGGCTTGCGTTTGAAAACGTCGAGGATGTCCTGGCCGGGCGCGGGGCACGCGGCGGCGAGAACTAGGGAAGGCGCCAGCAAGTTTCGGAGAGTGGAGTTCATGACGCGTTGATTGATTGAAGTGAATTCGCCTAGCACGGACTGAGCTGCACGGGACCTGCGGGTCGTGGCACATGACATCGGTAGCCTTCCGAGTGCATGGCGGGTGAATGGCACGCCGGTAGTGCACTGTCGATGGATTTGCCTGCGGCCGTAACGGACGAGGCGTCTCGCCTCGGCCGCGACTTCAACTGAGCCGAGACGGCTCAGGCACGACTCACCGCCGCCTTCACCGCATCCACCATCCGCCGCTGGTGCTTTTCCACGCCCGCCATGATCGACTTCACCTTGGCGCGGGCGGCGGCGGGGTTCTTGTGGATGGTGGCGAGGCGCGACCAGAGCTGGGCGCCATCAGTCTCGTCGACCTCGAAGAACCAGTCGTCGGCTCCGATATCCCGATACATCTGGCCCTTGCAGGTATCGGTGGGCTGGCGGATGTAGAAGGTCGGCGTGCCCACGTGCAGGGCGATGAGCGGCGAGTGGCACTCGACGCTCACCACGGCGAGCGCGCGCGCGTAGATCGAGGCGGCCTCGTCGGGCATCCAGTAGGTGTCGCGCCAGACGACGTTTTTCTTCACGTCGGCGGGGAGCGGCGCGATGACCGAGTCGCGGGCGACCTCGATTTGGTAGGTCATCTCGGGGCACACAAACGCGCGGTGGCCGGTGGCGCGCACGTAGGCGACGATGAGGTCGCGGAGCTTGGAGAGATCGCGCTCGGTGGTGCGATCGTTGATGGCGTCCTTCGCGGCGTCATCGGGCGCGGCTTTGCGCGGCGGCGACATGCGGTGGTAGGGCGTGTAGCGGATGCGCGGGATGAACGCGGTGAACTTGCCCTCCTCGAGACCCTTCTCGCGCATGTAGGCGAGACCCTTGGCTTCGTCGCGCAGGCTCATGCCGAGCTGCGCATCGGGGCCGAACTCGACGATGGGCGCCTTCACGCCCTGGGCCTTGAGGTAATCGCGCGTGATGGTGTCGCGGCAGAAGAAAAATGCCGCGCGATCCATGATGATGCGCTGGTCGCCGGCGAGCGTGCCGGGCGGGAGCTTGAGCGCGCGCTCGCGCAGGCTCTTGAGCGTGCCGCCCTCGGGATCACGCCCTGCGCCAAAGCCGGAGATCGGGTCGGCCGATACGCCGAAGACGCCGACGGGCTTGCCCGTGGCTTTCTGAAACGCGACCGCATGATTCGCCGCCGGGAAACCGGAGCCGCTCCCGCTGAGATAGAGATCGGCGTCGGCCCAGGCCTGCGTGAGCGCGGGCGTGGTGGGCTTGCCCTCGGCGTTGACGCTGCCCTCGACGATGCGCAGGCGCGGGAAGGCCTTCGTGAGCAGATCGCGCGAGCCGTGGCCGAGCGAGCCGGGCCAGAGCATCAGCTCGGCCTCGGGGAATTGCTTCTCGAGGATGTTGAGCGCGCCGGGCGTGTGGCCGACGTCGCCGATGTTCACGCTCTGCCAAGAGGAGCGGAGGAGAATGCGCGGCGGGCGCGAAGCCGCGGCGGCGCGGAGCGGACGAGAAAGCGCGGCGGTGGCGGCCGCGGTGGCGGAAGTGGCGAGGAAGTGGCGACGATTCATGGTGGGATAGAAGGAGAAAATCAAACGAGCGGCGAGACCGTTGCGCGCACGACCTCGATCATGCGCCGTTGCCGCGACTCGATGCCAGCCATGATCGTCTTCACCTTCGCCCGGGCTGCGGCGGGATCGCGGAGGATGGCTTCGAGGCGGGACCACAGCACGGCCCCGGAGGCTTCCTCGACTTCGAAGAGCCAGTCGCCCGCGCCGAAGTCGCGATACATTTCGCCCTTGCAGGTATCCGTGGGGTTGCGGACGTGAAACGCCGGCGTGCCGTTGTGCAGCGCGATGAGGGGCGAGTGGCACTCGATGCTCACAACCGCGAGCGCCTGCGCATAGACCGATGCGGCCTCGTCGGGCAGCCAGTAGCTGTCGCGCCAAACGACGTGGCGCCGCACGTCGGCCGGCAGCGGATCGACGAGCTGTTCCTTGGCGAGCGCGATCTCGTAGGTCATCTCGGGACACGCGAGGACCTTGTGGCCGGTCTGCTTCACGTAGGCGATGATGAGGTCGCGCAGGCCGGCGTGGTCCGGCGCGACGGTGCGGGCGTTGATGACGTCCTTGGCGCGATCGTCGGGCGTGAGTTGCGTATCGCCGCGCATCCGGTGATAGGGCGTGTAGCGCAGACGCGGGAGCACGCAGATGAACTTGCCCGGCTCAAGGCCGTTGCGCTGGAGGAAGGCCGCGGCAGTGGCGTCGTCGCGCACGTGCATTCCGAGCTGCAGGTCGGAGCCGAGCTCAAGGACCGGCACCTTGACGCGCTGGCTGCGGAGATAATCCAGCGAGATCGAATCTCGGCTGAAGAAGAACGAAGCGGCATCGATCACGCGGCGCCACTCGGCGGGCAGGTGATCCGGCGGCAGGCGGCGCGTGCGCTCGCGCAGGCTGCGCAGCGTGCCCCCCTCGGGATCGCGACCGGGACCGAAGCCGGACACCGGGTCGGTCGTCAGCCCCAGCACGCCGATGGGCTTGCCGGTGGCGGCGCGAAACGCATGCACATGGCCGTGCCAGTTGCCCATGCCCGAGCCGCTGCCGCACACGAGCAGATCGGCGTCGGCCCACACCTTGGCGAGCGGGGCGCTGGGCTGGCCGGCGGCGTCGAGGCTGCCCTGCGCGATTTTGAGCCGCGGAAAATTCTTCACCAGCATCTCGCGCGAGCCATGGCCGAGGTCGCCGGGCCAGAGCGTGATCTCCGCCTCCGGGAAATGACGCTCGAAGACGCGCAGCGCGCCCGGCGTGTGGCCGATGTCGCCGATGTTCACGCTCTGCCACGAGCCACGGAGCAAGATCCGCGGCGGGCGCCTAGCCGCGGCGCCGCGCAGCGAGGCGGCGAGCGCGACGGTGGTGCCGGTGGCGAGGAAGTGGCGGCGGTTCATGGGAAAAATCAGGCGCGGG
>JANOCA010000361.1:0-2669 GCA_031411915.1 Opitutaceae bacterium | reverse complement strand
GCTCGGCGTGCTCTCACTCGGCGCGTTCCGGAAATCGATCGACGGGTTTTATTTCAGCACGGCCTCGACGGTGGTCGGCGGCGAGTTCGACGGCTACCGCCTCACGCGGCAGGAGATGGGCCGCGGCGGAAAGGTGCGCGGCCTCGAGGCCGAGTGGCAGCAGCGCCTCTCGTTCCTCCCCGGCGTCCTGAGCAGCCTTGCTCTGGGCGCAAACTACACCTGGCTCGACTCCGAGGGGAAATATCCCACCCGCCCGGCGGACCAGCTCACGTTCATCGGCACCGCCAAGGGCACCGGAAATTTCAACCTCTCCTACGTGCGCCGCGGCCTCGACCTTCGCCTCTTCTACAACACCCGCGGCGACTACCTCAGCTCCGTCGGCGCCCGCCGCGCCCTCGACATTTTTGAGAAAGAACGCGCGACCCTCGATCTCTCGGCGAAATATCGCTGGAGCAAACGCGTCACGACCTACGTCAGCGCCAAGAACATCACCGACGAGCCGAAGATCTCCTATCAGGGCAACCCGTCGAATCCGAACGCCGTGCGCTATTTCGACTGGTCGCTCAACTTCGGCGTCACGCTCGATCTGTGAATCGCCACGCCCAGTTGAGCTGCGTTTTCGTTGGCCGTCCCGCCTTCAGGCGGAATCCGAGCGCCACAAACCCTCCGCCTGAAGGCGGGACTACGAGCTCATCCCCATGACTCTACGCGCCCTCGCAACGCTGCTCTTCGCCCTCAGCTTCGCCTTTGGCAGCGCCCGCGCCGCCACACTCGATGCGCCGCCGCGCGGCGCGTTCACCATCGTCGTCATCCCTGACACCCAGGGCTACGACGGCCGCGCCACCAAGCGCACGCCCAACAGCACGGCCCCGCTCACCAATCCGGTTTTTCAGAACCACACGCGTTGGATCGTGGGGAATGTCCAAGCCCAAAACATCGTCTTTGTCTCCCACGTCGGCGACATCGTGGACATCAACAACGAGGAGCAGTGGCAGCTCGCGCACGAGTGCCTCGACCGCCTCCACGGCGTCGTGCCCTACGGCCTCGTCGTCGGCAACCACGACATGAAAAGCAATGGCGACGCCTCGCTCTTCCAGCGGCTCTTCCCGGCCGAGCGCTTTCGCGCGTTTCCGTGGTATGGCGGCAGCTACACGCACGAGCGCGCCGATCAACACGTCTCCGCCAACAACGTGAACAGCTATCAGCTATTTTCCGCCGGCGGCCTCGACTTCGTGCATCTCGCCCTCGAGTGCAACGCCCCTGACGACGTGCTTGCGTGGGCCGACGGCGTCCTGACGAAATACGCTGCGCGCCGCGCCCTGATCAGCACGCACATGGATCTGGGTCCGCTGAACAAGCCGACGGCGGATGACGGGTTCTTCAAAGACCCCAAGGGCCGGATGACGTGGGTCAAGGTCCACGGCAAACGCGGGAACAGCCCCGCGCAAATGTGGGAGAAGCTTTATGCGAAGCATGCCAACATCGGCTTTGTCTTCTCCGGCGATCAAAGCCGCACCACGGCGATGCGCCTCGCCGCGCAGGGCAGTATGGGCAACTTCGTCCACTCGCTGCTCTCCGACTACACCTCGTCCGGACCCCTGCGCCTCTACCGCTTCATTCCGTCCGAAAACAAAGTGCGCGTCATCACGTTCGACACCACGACGCGCCAGCTCGTCGCCAACACCGGCTACGTCGCCGACGCCGCCGAGCACCAGTTCACCATCGACTACGCGATGAACCGTTAACCCAGCTCCCATGAAACTCATCCTTCGCACCTGGTCCCTTGGCGCGCTTCTCGCGCTCCCGCTCGCCGGCCATGAAAACCACGTTCATGTCCCCGGCACACTCTACGCGGACAAGCTCGCCCACGCGCCGCGCCCCCTCCCCGATCGCATCGTCCTCACCTGGCGCGGTGATCCGGCAACCACGCAGGCCGTGACTTGGCGCACCGACACCACGGTCGCACGCGCTGTCGCCGAGTTTGCCGTCGCCAACGAGGCCGGGCGCTCGCTCAAGGGCGAGTCGGTCGCCGCGCGCACCCAACCGCTCACGACCGATCTCAGCGAAGCGCACTACCATTCGGCGGAGTTCACCGGACTCACGCCCGACACGCTCTATGCCTACCGCGTGGGCGACGGCGTGAACTGGAGCGAGTGGTTCCACTTCCGCACGGCAAGCCGCGACGCGAAGAAGTTCACGTTCGTCTATTTCGGCGACGCGCAGAACGACATCCGCACGCACTGGTCGCGCGTCTTCCGCGAGGCCTTTCGCGAGGCGCCGCGCGCCGCCTTCACGCTCCACGCCGGCGATCTGATCAACAACGCGCACCGCGACGGCCAGTGGGGCGAGTGGCACGGCGCGCCCGCGTGGGTCAACGCCACCATCCCCGTCGTCCCCACGCCCGGCAACCACGAGTATGCGAAGCTCGACGAAAAGGACGCCAACGCCCCGCGTGCGCTCAGCATGCAGTGGCGCCCGCAGTTCACGCTGCCGGAGCACGGCCCCGCGGAGCTCGCCGAGACCTGCTACTGGTTTGACTACCAGGGCACGCGCATCGTCGCGCTCGATTCCAACCGGCTGCACGAGGAGCAAGTGCCGTGGCTGCGCGCCGTGCTGGAGAAAAACCCGCAGCGCTGGACCGTGCTCACGTTTCACCATCCGATTTTCTC
>JANOCA010000360.1:0-7592 GCA_031411915.1 Opitutaceae bacterium | reverse complement strand
GCGTAGCGGCGCTGGAGTTTCTTGTAGAGATCGTGGGCGCGCTTCGTGAGCGCCTCCTTGTTTTTCAGCAGCGGCAGCACGGCGACCTTCACCGGCGCGATGCGCGGCGAGAGGCGGAGCACGGTGCGTTTCTCGACGTTGCCCTTCTCGTCCTTCACGTCCTCCTCCGCGTAGCCGGCGCAGAGCACGGCGAGGAGGATGCGATCGACGCCCACGGCGGGCTCGATGACGTGCGGGACGAATTTCTTCTTCGAGGCCTCGTCGAAGACTTCCTGCGGCTTGCCGCTGGCTTGCGCGTGCTGGCCGAGGTCATAGTTGCCGCGCGCCGCGATGCCCCACAGCTCCTGCACGCCGAAGGGATACTTGAACATGATGTCCACCGTGCCCTTGGAGTAGAACGCGAGCTTCTCCTTCGGGTGCGCGTAGAGCGAGAGGTGCGACTCGGGCAGGCCGACGGAGATGAGCCACTGGCGGCACCACTCGATCCAGTCCTTGTGGCACTTGTCCCAGTCAGCGTCCTCGTGGATGAAATACTCCATCTCCATCTGCTCGAACTCGCGGGAGCGGAAGATGAAATTGCGCGGCGTGATCTCGTTGCGGAACGACTTGCCGATTTGCGCGATGCCGAACGGCAGCTTCACGCGGCCGGTGTCCCAGACATTCTTGAAATCGACGAACATGCCCTGCGCCGTCTCGGGCCGGAGGTAGGCGACGGCCGAAGCGTCGGTCATGGCGCCGACGTTCGTCTGGAACATCATGTTGAACGCGCGCGCCTCGGTGAGGCTGCCGGGTTCGCCGGTGGCGGGGGAGGGGATGAGGGAGATTTCCTCGGGCTTGGCTTCCGTGAAATCCCTGGCGACGACGGGCGCGAGCGTGCCGACGATGGCTTTCTTGCGTTTGAAATTCTCCGCCGCGGCTTGGAGATCGGCGGTGGTTTTTTCTGACTCGAGCGCGCTGACGTAGCCGACCGTCTTTCCATCAACGACGACCGGCGAAAAGAACAGCTGGTCCGCCCGGAAGCGCTGCTTGCTCACCTTGCAGTCCACCAGCGGGTCGCTGAAGCCGGCGACGTGGCCCGAGGCCTCCCAGACCTTCGGGTGCATGATGATGGAGGTCTCGATGCCGACGATGTCGTCGCGGCGGCGCACCATGTCGGCCCACCAGCAGTCGCGGATGTTCTTCTTCAGCTCGGAACCGAGGGGACCGTAGTCGAAGAACCCGTTGAACCCGCCGTAGATCTCGGACGACTGGAAGATGAAGCCACGGCGCTTCGCGAGCGCGACAATGTTGTCCATCGAGACAGCGGGAGCGGTGGAATCGGCTGACATAAGAAGTGAGAGATAACGCGGCGCGGGGCGCGCGGTCAATTCTCGCCTTTGGCCAGTCGGTCCGATTCGCCCGACCGGAGCCGCCCGCTAGGGTTGGGGCTTATCGCGGACCGGCACGTGAACTTCGTATCGGCGGAGAAATCCGGGGGTGAACGGACCGCTCCAATAAACCGCGTAGGATTCCCCGGCCAGCTCGAGGTTGCCCTGTTCGCGCACCCACGCGAGGAGGCGATCGCGCGTCGCGTCAAAGTTTCGTTGGGAATACCCACCCCGCGCGCCGAGGCTCGCGACGCGTCGCTCGGGCCGGCGTTCGACCACCACGCCCGCTTCGTCGCCGGCAACCTTCGCGCGCTCGCCCTCGGCCACCCAGAAATACATCTCCGCGGTCTCGATGCGGGCTTCGACCGGCACCGTCATCGCGATCTGATGGCGCTGGATGTAGCGGAAGAGCGGCATGAAAAGACTGCCGGATTGGTCAAAGTAGTTTCCTTGCCCCGATTTCTTGAGAAGGACACCGGCGGGCAGGGTCTTGAGTTCGGTTTTTCCGGAATCCGTCGGGGGGAAGGCTTGGGTTTCGGCCATTGTAGGCAAAGCGAAGGTAAGTAGCCCCAGGCAGGCTGAGAACAGGATACGCATGATGCTTTGGAGCTACGGGTGGGCCGGAGCCCCGGATGCAGTCTGCAGGGTTAGCCGCGTGACGCGCGAGCGCCGATCCTTCGGGAAAAGCCCGCGCCGGGATTAGACTCAAAGGAGGCTTAAGCCTGCCCTGCTTCGATCAAAGATCGAACGTCGTCGTGAAGATGAACGTGCGGGGGTTGATGATGCGGAAGGTGTGGCCGACGCCGTTGGGGTAGGCGCCGACGGCCTGCAAGTGCGCTTTCGATTCCTGGATGTTGCGCACGTTGAGCTGAAAGCGGGCGCGCACTTTGTCGTTGAAGAGGCGCGTGGTGTAGGTCGCGAAGCCGTCGAAGTAGGCGTGCGCCTTGTCGTAGATCGGGCGGTCGGGATCGAGCTGGGTGGCGGCGTGAATGTCGCCGTTGATCGGGACGCCGTAGTAGCCGATCGCGCCCTTGCTCTCCCAGCGGACGGCGCCGCCGACGGTCATCCGCTTGAGGTGTTTTTGCTCGGTGAGGCCGGCCAGGCGGTAGCTGGTGTTGAGGTTGAAGCGCCACTCGCGGGTCTGCGGGCGGGCCTTGCCTTCGGTCGCTTGCACGAGGGAGAGCGGGTTGATGACGTTGCCGATCAAGAAGCCGCCGGCGGTCGTGGTGGTCGTGCCGCGCACGGCGGTGCCGTTGGGCTGGTCGCCGGCGTAAATGGTGTCGAGCCACTTGGCGCCCGAGCGGGGATCGATGATGCCTTCCCACACGGGCAGGCGCTGGCGGATCCAGGCGGGGATGTTGGGGGAGAGGTTGGCGTCCTTGGAGATTTGCTGGGTGAGATTGGCGCGCAGGGTCCAGTGGCTGCTCGGGTTGTAGCTCAGCTCAAACTCCTTGCCGCTGGCGCTCACATCGGAGGTCTCGGAGATGACGTTGGTGTTGAAAGTATTCAACTGGGCCGAGGTGAGTCCCATGATCGTCGCCACGGCGCTCTCGACTTGCGCCGGGGTGAAGCCGGGGTTGGCGGCGGTGGTCCAGTTGCGGGCCTGGCGCTGGAGGCTGATGGCGTCGGCGTTGCCGGCGAAATTGGCGAAGTCCACGCGCAGTGTGCGCTGAGCGAAGACCGCGCTTTGGCCGGCGCGGGTGTTGACCTGGTTGGTGACGTATTTGTTGGCCCGGAGGACGAACTTGTTGCCGAGGTTGATCGAGAAACCGTAGTCCTTGCCCTGCGAGGTGGGGTTGGGGAGGTCGTTCAGGAGGATGCTGATCGCGGGGGAGTCGGGCCGGAAGCTGTCGGACTTGTTGTAGTAGGCGGTCAGGCCGCCGAGGACTTGGTAAACCAAGCCCGAGGCGCCGCCGCTCGCGCGGGACCGCTCGATGAACGACCAGCCGCGAAACGGCTTCACCACGAGGCCCGAGGTCTTGGTGTCGCCGGAGCGCAGCGCCCAGTCGCCGACCCAGCCGTCCATCATGGCGTAGTCGAATTCCCAGCCGTTGGCCTTGAGGAAGGAGGGACGCTGGGCCTTGTTGCGGTTTTCGTCGGAGCGCCGGCCGAACGTGGCGATGATGCGGTCGTCAAGCAGCGTGCTCTGGATCATGCCGCCCTTGGTCTTGATCAGGTTGAGGACGGAGAAGGTGCCGGCGGTGCCCTCGGTGATGCCGGCGCGACCGAGGGTGACGTTTTCCGCGACCCAGGCGTTGGTCGCGGGGTTGAACCAGCTGAAGGTATAGTTGCCGAGATCGTAGCCGGTGGGCGCGTAGTCGATGTTTCCGCCCTGGTTGTCGCCGGCGTAGAAATGATAGTAGCCGCGCGTGGCGAGCGGGGCGACGCCGAAGACGGGATTGGGCGCGATGCCGCTGGAGCTCTGGTTGCCCTTGGGCCGGCCGGCGGGCGCGTAGATGGGATTGTCGGACGTCATCACATCGCGGAAGCGGTAGCGAAAATCCTTCGTCTTGCGCTCCTCGTAGTAGCCGAGGAACTGCTGGCGGCCGAGCCAGCGCGTCCACGTCTTGGAGCTGGTGAAGTCGGCGATGTAGACGCCCTGGCCGCGATAGCTGTCGCGCGTCATGGGCTGCTCCTGCGTCACGGGCTCGCCGGCGCCGATGTAGGGCCGGCCGAAATACGGGTTGGCGCGGCCGTCGAGCAGCCGGGTGTTGGGATCGACGTAGAGGTAGTAGCTGGCGGCGGTGGCGGAGGCCTGGCCGATGATGTTGCGGTTGACGCGGTCGGCATCCTCGCGCTGCCACGCGAGCTGGAACGCGAGCTTGTGCCGCTCGGTGTTGATCGCGAACTGCTCCAGCTCGACGGTCGTGGTCTCGACCTGATCCTTGATGGAGTTGGGCGCGGCGAGGTTGATGCGGGAGTAGTCGTAAACCGATTTGCTGGAGACGCCGGCGAGCGTGGAGAAAAGCGGGCGGCCGGCGCGCACGGGCTCGGCGAGCGATTCGAGGAGGCGCGGGATGCCGCCCTGGTTGTTGGGGCCGTCGGTCGCGTTGGCGGCCGGCATGCGGCTGATTTGCCAGAGCTTGATGCCGTTGTCCAAAAACAGAATCGGCTGCGTGAAATTCTGGCCGCCGAGGCCGACGGGGTTGGCCGCGCCGACCATCGTGGTGGTGACGCCGTTGACCGTCACGGCATTGGCGATGGGATCCCACGCGGGGCTGCCGAGGCTCTTCCAATACGAGATGGCGTCGCGCGGGGTCACGGACGTCGCGCGCGTGCCGACGCCGTGGTAGGAATTGAAGGAGGCGCGGATCGAGGTGTCCTTGAACGGCTGGGCGCGGAGCATGAAGTTGAAGCGCCGGGTCTCGAAGCCCGAGGGCTTCTGTCGATACTCGTCGTGCTGGTAGACGGCGCTGGCGCGCACGGCGAGTTTGCCGCGGAGGAGCGGACGGTTGAGATCGAGCGAGGTGCGCCAGCCGCCGAGGTCGTCGAAGCGCAGCTCGGCCTGGCTGGTGGCGCGAGAGAGATTGGCGGTGGAGGCGACGAGGTTGACGGTGCCGGAGCCCTCGCCGAGGCCGAAGATGTTGGAGTTGGGCCCGCGGCTGATTTCCACGGAGTCGATGGCGGTCGGATCGATCGGGGCGCGGCCGCTGTTGGCGAAATTGTTGAGCGAGAGATTGGCCGAGCCGACGCCCCGGATGCGGTTCGCGCCCTGCGGGTTGTTCTGAATCTGATCGGTGACCATGCCGTTGCGGTCCACCTCGAAGGCGGTGTAGTTGCCCGTGCCCTCGGTGTTGGCCTCGTAGGCGAAGATGTCGTTGATATCGAGCATCGCGAAATCCTGCATCTGCGCCTTGGTGACGACGGAGATCGACGAGGCGAGGTCCTCGAGCTTCGTGTTGAGGCGCGTGCCGGACATGGTGTTCGACGCGTAGTAGCCGGTGTTTGCCTCGCGCACCTCGAAGGGCGAGAGCTGCACGGTGCCGTCGCCGGAAGCGGCGGTGCCCGCGGACGCGGCGCCGACAGCGGCGCGGGCCTTGGCCTCGTCGGCCTGCATCGCGCTCAGCTCGGCGGGATCGAGGCGGCCGTTTTTATTGAGATCGTATCTGCCGAGCTGCGCCGCGGGGGGGGCGGCGGAGACGGCCTGCGCGTGAATCGCGACAGGCGCGGCGCAGGCCACGATGAGGGCGAGGCCGAGGCGAAGGGTTGGCGGGGTTTGCTTCATGGATGGGGTGGGTTGAAAGCGGGAGAAGGTGGCCGGATGGCGGGGCGCAACACGCCGGCCTTGATCATGACGAAGTCATTCGCCGCGGCGGGGGATGGCCGATAGCGCACAGCTGAACAAGCAGGAGGAGGGGCGCCACCCTGTGCATGGGCGGAACCTCCGCCTGCTTCGCCCGGCGGTCAACGGGTGCGAGAAGCGGACAGTTCGCGGCGGCGAAGATTGAAAGTTGCACAATCGCGCGACCGGAACCTGTTTTGTCTCCTCCAGTCGCACGCGCTTCCGGTTCGACTGGTTTTCCATGAACTCCAAGACCTCACTCTCCACTCTCCTTCTCGCCGCGGTTTTTGCCTTCACCTGCGCCGGCACCGCCGGCCTCACTGCCTGGGCGGCCGAGGCCAAGGGCGGCAAGGCCGCCAAATCGCGCAAGGCCGTCGCCGACTCCGTCAAGACTGATGGCCCGCGCTCCGAAATCAATCTGCCGGTCGACGCCAAGCCGATCAACCGCGAGGCCGCCGACCGCGTGAGCTACGCGCACATCGTCAAACGCACGGCGCCCAGCGTCGTCTACGTCTTCTCGACCAAGACCGTCCGCGGGCAGGACATGTCGCAACTGTTCAACGACCCGATGTTCCGCCGCTTCTTCAACGTCCCCGACGACGAGGGCGGCGATTCCGAGGCCGTGCCCCCGCCGCGCAACCGCGGCAACAACAACCGCAAAAATATTCCCACGCCCCCCGCCCCCCGCAACCGCACGCCGGATCGCCAGCAGCAGGGCCTCGGCTCGGGCGTCGACATCACCGCCGACGGCTACATCCTCACCAACAACCACGTCATCGACGGCGCCGATGACGTGCGCGTCTCCCTCGGCGAGTCCAACAAGCGTTACGAAGCCAAGGTCGTCGGCCGCGACCCCGGCACCGATCTCGCCGTGCTCAAGATCGAGGCGACCGGCCTCACGCCCGCGACGTTCGGCGACAGCGAGAAGCTCGAGGTCGGCGACGTGGTCCTCGCGATCGGCAATCCCTTCGGCGTCGGGCAATCCGTGAGCCGCGGCATCGTGAGCGCGCTCGGCCGCGGCATGGGCATGGGCGTCTTCGAGGACTTCATCCAGACCGACGCCGCGATCAACCCCGGCAACTCCGGCGGCGCGCTCCTCGACACCGACGGCCGCCTCATCGGCATCAACAGCGCGATCCTCAGCCGCAGCGGTGGTTTCGCCGGCGTGGGCTTCGCCATCCCGGCCAACCTCGCGCGCTCCGTCGCCACGCAGCTCGCCGCCTCCGGCAAGGTCGAGCGGGGCATGCTCGGCGTGCGCCCGCAGCCCCTTGACGAGGCGCTCACCGCGCAGTTTGGCACCGAGAAAGGCGCGCTTCTCAGCGAAGTCACCCAGGACAGCCCCGCCGAAAACGCCGGACTCAAGGCCGGCGACATCATCACCAAGATCAACAGCACGGAAATCCGCGATCCGCGGCACCTGCTCCTCACGGTCGGCCAATTCGCGCCCGGCACCGAGGTGACGCTCAGCTACCTGCGCGACGGCCAGCAGCGCACCGCCACCGTCAAGCTCGCCCGGCGCGACGAGGACGCGCTTGCGCGCGAGCAGGAGGCGCCCGCCCCGAAAAAGGATGAGGGCATCCTCAACGGCGTGGGCGTCGGCCCCGTGACGCCCGAGGTCCGCGCCTCGGTCGGCCTGCCCCCGCGTTTCAACGGCGTGATCGTGACCGCCATCGAGGCCGACACCCCCGCCGCGAAGCAGGGCCTGCGCGAAGGCGACGTGATCCTTGAGATCGATCAGAAGCCGCTGACCGACGTCGACCAAGCCGTGAAGCTGAGCGAGGAGATCAAGGGCCCGAAGTTCCTCCTGCGCATCTGGCGCAACGGCGGCCCGACCTTCCTCGCGATCGACGAGTCGAAGTAGGCGGGTGGGCGGGCACGTCCCTGTGCCCGCATTTCGCCGCGCGCATTGCATATCACCATGCGGGCACGGGGACGTGCCCGCC
>JANOCA010000359.1:0-1784 GCA_031411915.1 Opitutaceae bacterium | reverse complement strand
CCGTACTTCAGGAGCTTATGGCAAAGCACCGCGCCGAGTACATCGCGGACCCGAAGGCCGCCGATGCGTTGCTCAAGGTGGGGGCCAAGCCAGTGCCGGCCGACGCCAACAAAACGGAGCTCGCCGCTTGGACGAGCGTCGCGCGGACGGTGTTGAACTTGCACGCCACCATTACCCGGAACTAACGCCATGTCACTCGATCAATACCTCACGCGCCGGGCGCTGCTCGGCCGCACGGCCCAGGGGCTCGGCTCGGTTGCTCTCGCTTCGCTCCTGCAGCAGCAGGCACGCGCGATCGATGCGAACAAGTGGCGGGGTGTCGTCACCACGCCGCACGTGCCGCAGAAGGCGAAGCGGGTGATCTGGCTGTACATGGCCGGCGGGATGTCCCACCTGGAGACCTTCGACCCGAAGCCCAAGCTCGCCGAGATGGGCGGCAAGCCGATGCCGGAATCGATCACCAAGGGTCAACAGATCGCGCAGTTGCAAGGAGCGAAACTAAATTGCTTCGCCCCGCAGCACCCGTTCAAGAAGAACGGCAAGTCCGGCCTCGAAATCAGCACGGTCTGGCCCGAACTCTCGAAGAGCGCCGATGACCTGTGCGTGATCCGCTCGATGCACACCGACGCGATCAACCACGACCCGGCCCACACGCTGATGAACACGGGCTCGATGATCTCCGGCCGTCCGGCCGCGGGGTCGTGGTTGAACTACGGCCTCGGCTCGGAATCGGACAACTTGCCCGGCTTCGTCGTCATGGTCTCAACGGGCAAGTTCGGGCAATCGCAGCCGATCGCCGCCCGGCAATGGCACTCGGGCTTCCTCGAAAGCCGCTTCCAGGGCGTCGAGTTCCGCAGCAAGGGCGACCCCGTTCTTTACTTGTCGAACCCCGCGGGCGTGACCAAGGACCGCCAGCGCGACGTCGTCGATGCGGTGAACAAGTTGAACCGGTTGGAAGACGAAGCGGTCGCGGATCCCGAGATCGCCACGCGGATTGCTCAGTACGAACTCGCCTTCCAGATGCAGCAGAGTGCCCCAGAGTTGCTCGATTTTGCCAAGGAAACCAAGGCAACGCTCGACCTCTACGGCACTTCCAAAGTGGACGGCTCGTTCGCGGGGAACTGCCTGCTGGCCCGCCGCCTCGCCGAACGCGGCGTGCGGTTCATCCAACTCTACCACCGCGACTGGGACCACCACGGGGCCGTCAAGGATCACAGTAAGGGCACTGCTGGCGAAGTGGACCGGGGCGTCGCGGCTCTACTCGCAGACCTGAAGCAGCGAGACATGCTCAAGGATACGCTCGTGGTCTTCGGCACCGAGTTCGGTCGCACGCCCATGGCTCAGGGCAATGGCCGCGACCACCACCTCGCCGGCTTCAGCATCTGGCTCGCCGGCGGCGGCATCAAGGGCGGCATGTCTTACGGCAACACCGACGAACTCGGCTACCACGCCGTCGAAAACAAAACGCACGTCAACGATCTGCACGCCACGATGCTGCACCTCCTGGGCATCGACCACCAAAAGCTAACCTACCGCTTCCAGGGCCGCGACTTCCGCTTGACGGACGTGGCGGGGAAGGTGATCAAGCCGGTGCTAGCATAACGTTTTTTTCACAGGAGTGTCATTATGATCACAACGGAAACGACGCCGCGAGATGGGGCACTGAAGACAATTGGTAACCTGCCTCCAAACGCAACGTGGGAAGAAATCCGATACGCTCTTTACGTTAAGCATCACATCGAAGAGGGACTTAAAGATGCACGCGAAGGACGTACTGTCTCAAT
>JANOCA010000358.1:0-1656 GCA_031411915.1 Opitutaceae bacterium | reverse complement strand
TTCCCCGGCGTGATCTCCGCGCCCCGGCCGAGGATCAGGAAGTGGCTGCCCGGCCCGGCGTCGCCGAGCACCGAGCTGGGATAGACGCCGCTCTGCTCGTCGAAGAGCCAGAGCGCGACGGTGTCGGCGCGGGCGGGCGCGAGCAGCGCGAGGAAGAGCAGGGGAAAGCGCAGGCTTGGAGTGGCACGGGCGTTCCGCCCGTGGACGGCGCCCCGCGCCGCAGGCATGGGCGAGACGCCCATGCCACGACACGGGCGGGACGCCCGTGCCACTAAGACGCCCGCCAACGGGCTCCCGCTGGATTCCTCTTCCCCGACTGCGGTATCAGGATGATTTGGTGGGATCATTTGCGGCAAAAGTTTGTCAGCGCGTCGCCGCCATCGTCGCGGCGAGCTTCAGCGCCTGCACGAGGCTGCGCGGATCGCCGGTGCCCTGGCCGGCGTTGGCGAAGTCCGTGCCGTGTTCGACGGACGTGCGCACGATGGGCAGGCCAAGCGTCACGTTCACGCCCTGCCAGATGCCGAGCATCTTGGCGGCGACGTGGCCTTGATCATGATACATCGCGATCGCGCAGTCGAACTCGCCCTGCAGCGTGCGGAAAAAAACCGTGTCGCCCGCAAACGGCCCGCTCACGCGGAAGCCGCGGCGGTTCGCCTCCGCCACCGCCGGCGCGATGAACTCGATCTCCTCCGTGCCGAAGAGGCCGCCCTCGCCGGCGTGCGGGTTCAGGCCGGCGACGGCGATGTGCGGGTGCTCGATGCCAAGGCGGCGCACGCCGTCGTGCGCGAGCCGCACGACCTCGAGGATGCGCTCCGGCCGCGCGCGAGAGATCGCGGTGGCGAGGGAGACGTGCGTGCTCACGTGGCAGACGCGAAGTTTGCCCGCGACGAGCATCATCGTGACCTTGGGCTTGCCGCACAGCTCGGCGAGCAGCTCCGTGTGTCCGTCGTAGTGGAAACCCGCCGCGTGCAGCGCCGCCTTGTTGATCGCGGAGGTCACGACCGCCTGCGCCTCGCCCGCGAGGGTCAGCTCGACCGCGCGCTTGATCGCCTCGTAGGCCGCGCGGCCGGCCGCCGGGCTCGCCCGCCCGCGCTCGAGCGCCGCGAGATCGACGTTCGCGAGATCGACGACGTCGATGAACGCCGGGTCGTCGCCCGCCTCTGCGGGTTTGGAAATCGTGCGGACGCTCGCGGGCACGCGCGTGATCGCAAGCGCGGCACGCACGGCCGCGGCGTCGCCGATGACGACCGGGCGGGACACGGCGCGCACCTCCGGCTCGGCGAAGGCCCGCGTGATCAGCTCCGGCCCCGTGCCGGCAGGATCGCCAAGGGTGACGGCTAGGATGGGTTTGGGCGAGCTGGTCATCTCACGGCCTGGGTCGTGTCCGGGATTGCGAGGCCCTGAAGTAGGGCGGGTCGGTGACCCGCCCTTTCACGCGTTGAGTGCTCGAGGGCCAGGTCACAGACCTGCCTTACCCCTGAGCCCGGCGTTCGTTCGCAGCAGAAGCGCATGACTGCCTCTAGTATGCCGCGCGATAGATCGCGAGGGCGTCGGCCTCGGTGACCTCGCGCGGGTTGTTTTTCAGGAGGCGCTGGATCTTCGAGGCGGCGAGGGCGAGCTTGGGCAGGTCGGCCTCGGGGATGTTCACGTCGCGCA
>JANOCA010000357.1:0-9326 GCA_031411915.1 Opitutaceae bacterium | reverse complement strand
GCCGGTGTATTTGGTCTGCTCGTGAAAGTAGCGGTCCTCGCGCCAGAGGGCAGGCGTGACGGGCTGCCGTTCGACGAAGAACTGGATCGGCTCCCAATAGGGCACGCGGCGGCCGGTCTTCACCTGATCGAAGGTGACGAGACCGTTGGCGGGGAGCGCGGCGGTGCCGGCGAAATTCCAGCGGCGCGCGACGTTGAAGGAGCCGACGTAGCGTTCGCGCCACACGCCGCCCGCCTTGAGCGCGAGCGGGAACGCGACGGGCAGCGCGTAACGGGCGTTGAGCCGCGCCTCCTTGATCTGGTCGTCGTTTTGCTGGTCGTTGCTGGTGTAGGTGGTGGGCCGGTAATTGGCGAAGTTGGTGAGGTCGTTGGCCGGCGTCACATCGGTCTGGGTGAAGCGCGGGTGCAGGTCGTCCTGCGTGCGGTCGAGGATCCAGCCGATGCCGGTGAGGCGGTTGACCATGATGCCGCCACGGCCGCCCCCGCCGCCGTTGATGTTGGTCTGGGTGTAGGAGGCGTTGTAATCGATCGTCCATGAGCCCCACGTGTGCTCGGCGCCGAGGTCGAGCCGGCGCATGCGATTGTAGAAATTACCCGGGCCGGTGGTGGTCTGCTCCATCGTGGAGGCGGCGACGGGGCGCACCTGGGTGATGCGATCGGTGAAGCCGGGGGCGATGCCGGCGGTGGCGTTGGCGCCGGTGGCCGGCAGCGCGGGATTGAAGACGACCTGGTTGGTGAACGCGCGCATCTCGTATTGGCGGCGGAAGGTCTCGTTGGCGTCGTTGACGACGGTGTTGATGGAGAGCTTCGTCGAGGGCGAGAGGCGGTAGTCGGCCTTGAGATTGATCGAGGCCTGCTTGCGGTTGTTGTAGTTGTCCCAGGTGCGGTAGTCCCAGAGGAAGGCGGGTTGCGCGGTGGTGTTTTGGAAATCGCGCTGGGTGCGGAAGCCGCCGACGGCGTTTTCACTGTAGAACAGATTCACGGAGACGCCGAGGTTGCGGTCGCCGCCGAACACATCGAACAGCTGCTGCGCGGCGACGTTGAGGATCGGGTGGGCGCGGTGTTGCTCGCGCGTGGGAGTCTGATCCGTCCACGGCGGAGCGATGCGCGTGCCGATGCTGTAGCTCACGCGGCGGCGCTCGCGCATGGAGAGCGGCGAGCGGCTGCGGAGGTTGATCGTGCCGCCGATGGAGCCGGCCTCCTTGTCGGGCGTGTGGGCCTTGGTGAGCTCCATCTGGTCAAACATCGTGCCGGTGAGATTATTCAGGTTGGTGCCGCGCCCGAGCGCGCCTTGGCTGGTGAGCTGCGCGCCGTCGAGGGTGATGGTGTTGAGGCCCGGTCCGATGCCGCGGATGGTGATGCCGTCGATCAGGTTCTCGTCGCCGGGGTTGCCCGCGACGCCGGGGAGGCGGATGGCGACCTCGCCGGCGTTCAGGTTGGGCAGGTTGCCGAAGGAATCCATGGCGACGATGCTCTTGAGGTTCTCGGCGTTGCGCTGCGCGGTGATCGCGGCCGCGCCGCCCTCGCGCTCGCCGGTGACCTTGAACGCATCCAGTTTGTAGATGCCGGCCGTGAGATCGAAGTTGCGCACGGTGCGAGACCCGGCCCCGACCGCCACGGAGGTGCGCGTGGAATCGAGGCCGAGGTAGGAGACGACGACCTCGTGGGTGCCGGCCGGCAACGAGCCGAAGACGTAGCGGCCCGTCTCATCCGAGAGCGCGGCGAGGCGCAGCGCGGGGATCTCGATGCGGGCGCCCTCGAGGAGGTTGCCGGTGGCGAGGTTGGAGACGTTGCCGGAAAGTGTGGCCGCGTCGGCGGCGCGGAGGGTGGCGCCGAAGAAGGAGAGAAGGACGGAAAGAGCGAGGGAGAGAAGGCGGACAAGGTGCATGGCTCGAAGGGCGTTTGGGATCAGAACCGGCCGTTGATCCCGATGGTGATCGTCGTGCCGGGGTAGTTGAAGTGTTCGACGTTGTCGGGCACGCCGCGGTAGCGCTTCTGCGGGACGTTGGTGAGGTTATCGACGTCGAGCGTGAGGTTGAGCGTCGGGCGGAGCTGATAGCCGAAGCCGACGTTGATGAGCTTGCGCTCGACGCGGTAGAGGTTGCGCGCGGGCGAGGCGGCGTTGTAGGCGGTGAGGAACGTGTCCGCGTAGTTCACGAGCAGGCGCGTGCTGAAGGCGCGGTAGCGCCACGACAGGCTGGCGTTGGCGGTGACCGGGACGAAGTTCGGGACCTGGCCCTTTTCGCGCCGGCCGCCGCCGCCGAAATCGCCGTGCGTATCGAGCAGCGTGTAATTGACGAGGCCGCTGAGGCCCTTGAGCACACCGGGGAGAAACGTGAACTGCTGCTGGTAGCTGAACTCCCAGCCCTGCACGACGGCGGTGCCGGCGTTGGCGGCGGTGAGGAGCGTGAAGTTGGCGTATTCGCCGTTGAATCCGTTGTCGTTGCCGGTGGCTACGACGCCGGACTCGATGCCGTTCACGATGTAGTCGCGGATTTCCTTGTGGAACCAGCCGACGGTGAAGTTGCCGACGGGCTCGAAGTAATACTCGAGCGTGGCGTCCCAGTTCTTCGCGGTCTGCGGCAGGAGCGACGGGTTGTTGATCGTGAGCGTGGATCGGCCGCCGAGGGCGGCGTTGTTTTCGTTGGGCGTCTCGCCGGGCACGAGGTTGCCGAAGCCGGGGCGGCCGAAGCTCGTGGACCAGCTCAGGCGGGCCTTGAGATTCTGGGTGATGTCGTGCCAGGCGTGGATGCTGGGAAACGCCTTGGTGTATTCGCCGTCGACGGTGCGGCGGTTGTTGGCGTAGTCGGCCTGCGCCGCCGCGATCGCGGTGGCCTCGGTGGCGGTGGCGGGCGTGCCGCTGAGGCGGCGGGCGCGCACGAAGCCGTCGGCCTCGTTCTCGGTCTTCTCCCAGCGCACGCCGCCGAGGAAACCGGTGCGGGCGAGCCAGCCGTCGCGGCCGAGCTTGCCCTGCGTCATCGCGTAAGGCGCGGTGACGGTCTCGACGGCCTGCCGGTAAGAGGTGTAGCCCGTGGTCTCGCGGAAATAGAAATCCTCACGCCAGATCGTGGGGTCGATGACCTCGCGGCCACGAATGAACCACGAAGCCTCCCACTGCGGGATGCCGCGGCGCGTCTCGCGTTGATCCATCGTGACGAGATTGGGATCGTGCGGCAGCGGGCCCGTGCCGGTGTAGCTCCAGCGGCGCGAGGCGCTGCGGGCGCCGACGGTCTGCTCGCGCCAGTGCACGCCGGCCTTGGCGGAGATCGGCGCGGAGAGTGGCAGGTTGTAGCGCACGTCGAGGCGGCCCTCGTTCACCTCGTGGATCTGTTTGTCGTTCTGGTTGGAGAGGCCGTTGGCGATCGGGCGGTAGCTGGCGGGGTTGGTGAAATCGTTGCCGCCGTTGGGGAGGAAACGGGGAAAGAGATCGGACTGGGTGCGGTCGAGGGTCCAGCCGGTGCCGGTGATGCGGTTGGTGAGGACGGCGCCCTCGCCGTTGCCGATGTTGATGTGGGTCTGGGTGCGGCGGAGGTTGGCCTCGAGGAGCAGCGGGCCCTTCTGGTGCTCGATGCCCACGTCGGCGCGGCGGAGGCGGTTGAAGAAATTATTCGGACCCGTCATCGTGACATCGATCGTCGAGGCGGCGACGGGGCGCACGGTCGTCACGCGGGAGGTGTAGCCGGGCGCGATGCCGGCGCCGGTGTTGGCGGCGGTGTTGAGCGCGGGATCGAAGACGACCTGGTTGGTGGAGGCGTTGACGTTGTATTGGCGGCGATAGACCTCGGAGTGGTCGATGTAGGTCGCCAGGAACGAGAGCTTGGTCGACGGCGTGAGGCGGTAGTCGGCCTTGGCGGTGATGTTTTTCTGCCGGCGGTGGTTGTAGAGATCGCTGGTGAGGTAGCTGTAGAGGAAGGCCGGCGAAGCGGCGGTGTTCTGGAAATCACGGGTGGTGAAAAAGGAGCCGATGGCGGTCTCGCTGTTGAAGAGGGTGACCGAGACGCCGAGGTTGCGGCTGCCGCCGAAGGCATCGAAGACCTCCTGGTAACCGAGATTGGCGAGGCCGTGGAGGCGGCGCTGCTCGCGGATGGGGATCTGCTCGGTGAACGACGGCGCGATGCGGGCGCTGAGCGTGTAGGTGATGCGGCGTTTTTCCCGCATGGAGAGAGGGGAGCGGCTCTTGAAATTGATCGTGCCGCCGAGGGAGTCGGCGCCTTTGTCGGGTGTGTGGCCCTTGATGAGCTCCACTTGGTCGAACATCGCGCCGGTGATGTTGTTGACGAAAATCGAGCGACCGAGGCCGCCCTGGCCGGTCATGAGGCCGCCGTCCATCGTGACGGAGTTGAGGCCGGACGCCATGCCGCGCACGGTGAAGCCGCTCAGGTTGCCGCCGGCGTCGAGCTCGCCGTAGATGCCGGGCAGGCGGATCGCGACTTCGCCGGCGTTCATGTTGGGCAGATTGCCGAAGGAGTCGGTGGCCGCGATGTTCTTGAGGTTGTCGGAATTCCGATACGCGGTGATGGCGGCGGCGTCGCCCTCGCGCTCGCCCGTGACCTTGAAGGCGTCGAGCTTGTAGATGCCGGTGGTGAGATCGAAGTTGCGCACGGCACGCTGACCGGCGGTGGCGGCGACGCTCGCGCGCGCCGGGTCGAGCCCGATGTAGGAGACGACGAGCTCGTGCGTGCCGGCGGGCACCCCGGCGAGGGTGTAGAGGCCGGTGTTGTCGGTGAGGGCGCTGAGGCCCAGCGCGGGAATCTCGACGCGGGCTCCCTCGAGGAGATTGCCGGTCGCGAGGTTGGAGACGTTGCCAGAGAGCGTGGCGGCGGCGTCGGCGGCCACGGCGGATGAGAAGACAAGGGCGAGCAGCAATGTCCCGGCTCTCACGAGCCGGGCTACGCAGACAGATGGGGAGGTTTTCATGGTGGATTAGAAGCGGCCGTTGATGCCGGCGGTGACGGTGGTGCCGCCGTATAGCTTGAACTGCATCCGGTCGGGGATGCCGCGGTAGGCGGACTGCGGGGCGTTGGTGAGGTTGTTGACGTCGAGCGAGAATGAGACGGCCGGGCGCCATTGGTAGCCGAGGCTGGCGTTGATCACGGTGCGGGCGGCGAGGTAGCGGCTGCGCGCGGGCGAGCCCTCGGTGAACTCGGTGATCGATTCGCCGGTGTAGTTGACGATCACGCGCGAGGTGAAGCCGCGGTGACGCCAGAACACGCTGACGTTGCCGATGCGCGGGACGAAGCCCTCGACATCGCGGCCCTCGCGCCGGCCGCGACCGCCGTAGTCGCCGTGCGCCTCGAGCGCGGTCAGATTGGCGGTGAGGCCGAGTCCTTTCAGAAATCCGGGCAGGAACGTGAACTGTTGCTGATAGCTGAGCTCCCAGCCCTGGACGAACGCGGTGCCGGCGTTGGTGCTGGAGAGCCGGGTGAAGCCGCCGAATTCGCCGTCGTAACCGTTGTCGGTGCCTGTGCCGATGGTGCCGCTCGCGATGCCGCTCACGATGAAGTCGCGGATCTCTTTGTGGAAAAATCCGACGGTGACGCTGCCGACGGGCTCGAAGTAATACTCGAGCGCGGCGTCCCAGTTCTTCGCGGTCTGCGGGAGCAGCGAGGGGTTGTTCACCGTGAGCGTCTGCTGGGCCTCGTTGATCGTCTCGTTGGGCAGGAGGCTCGTCATCGGCGGCCGGCCGAAGCTGGTGGACCAGCTCAGGCGCGCCTTCCAATTGGGCGAGATGTCCTGCGTGAGGTGCACGCTCGGGAACGACTTGGTGTAGCTGCCGCGCAGCGTGCGCCGGGTGCCCGCGTAGTCGCGCAGCGCCGAGCCCACGGGATCGGCGGCCTGCTGGGCGGCGGTGCTGGGCACACGCGCGCGGACCCAGCCCCAGCTATTGGTGTCGGTTTCCTCGACGCGGACGCCGGTGAGGAAGCCGGTGTTCTTGATCCGGCCCTGCGCCATCGCGTAGCCGGCCGTGACGGTCTCGGTGACGCGGCGCGTGCCGGTGAAGCGCTGCATCTGGCCCCAGTAGCGATCCTCGTTCCAGAGCGCGGGAGTGATGGGATTGCGGTCGTGGAAGAATTGCGACGCATACCAGAACGGGATGACGAGGCCGGTCTTCGTGCCGGTCATGTGGCGGATCGACGGCTCAGCCGGGAGCGTGGTGCCGAGGTAGCTCCAGCGGCGGTGGCGGTTGACGTCGTGGGCGAATTGCTCGCGCCAGTGGACGCCGGTTTTGAAAGCGGTGCGCAGCGTCGGCACGTCCAGCTTGAGGTTGGCGCGCGCCTCGCGGACCTCGTGATCGTTGTCGACGTTGTTGTTTTGGAAAAAACCGTTGAGCCGGTAGCTGTCAGCCCGCGTGAGGTCGGCCCCGGCGGTCTGCGTGAGACGCGGGTAGAGATCCGACTGCGAGCGATCGAGAATCCAGCCGAGATTATTCACGCGCATGGTGAACTGGCCGCCGTCGTTGCCGAATCCGTTGTTGATGTGCGTGGCGCTGAACATGCCGCCGTAGTCGAGCTGCCAGCCGCCCCACTTGTGCTCGGCGCCGAGGTCGGCGCTGCGGGTGCGAAGGAAGAAATTGTTGGGGCCCTGCGTGAGCACGTCGAAGTTCGACGCGGTGGACTGGCGCACCTGCGTGATGCGGTCCGTGTAGCCGGGCAAAATGCCGGCGGTGGCGTTGGCGCCGGTGGACGGCAGGGCGGGGTTGAAGACGACCTGATTGGTGAACGCGCGCGTGGTGAAGCGCAGTTTGCCCATTTCGTTCGCGTCGTTGTAGATGGTATTGAACGTGAGCTTGGTGGAGGCGGAGAGGCGGTATTCGGCCTTCACGTTCACGCTGGCCTGCTTCCGGTTGTTGTATTGGTCGAAGGTGTTGTAGTCCCAGACGAACGCGGGCGACGCGGTGGTGTTTTGGAAATCGCGCGTGGTGCTGTGGGCGGCGCCGATATTCTCGCTGTAGAACGTGTTCACGGCGATGCCGAGGTTGCGGCTGCCGCCGGCGACATCGAAGACCTCCCACCAGCCGACATTGAGCAGCGGGTGGACGCGGTGCGATTCGCGCAGCGGGATCTGCTCGGTGAAGGGCGGGGCCCAGCGGGCGGCGAAATTGTAGGTGACGCGGCGCTTCTCGCGCATCGAGAGCGGCGAGCGGCTCTTGAGGTTGATCGTGCCGCCGAGCGAATCGACCGGGCGGTCAGGCAGGTGGCCCTTGATAAGCTCGAGGCCCTCGAACATCGCGCCGGTGAGGTTGTTGATGCGGCCCTGCCGCGACATCGCGCCTTGGGTGGAGAGCATGCCGCCGTCGAGCGTGATGTTGTTGAGCGTGGGGCCCATGCCGCGGACGGTGAAGCCGTCGATGCCGTTCTCGAGGTTGAGCGCGCCGGTGACGCCCGGCAACAGGATGGCGAGTTCGCTCGCGCTCATGTTCGGCAGGTTGCCGTAGGAATCCATCGCGACGACGTTCTTGGTGTTCGGTGCGTTGCGCTGCGCGGTGATCGCGGCGGCGCCGCCCTCGCGCTCGCCGGCGACAGTGAACGCCTCCAATTTGTAGACACCCGTCGTGAGATCGAAGTTGCGCGTCAGCGCGGGACCGCTGGCGGGCGTCACGGCGATCGTGGCCCGCGCCGCATCGAGGCCGATGTAGGAAACGACTACCTCGTGCGTGCCGGCGGGCAGCGCGGGGAGAACGTAGCGACCGGTGTTGTCGCTGAGGACGGAGAGGCGGAGTGCGGGGACTTCGACGCGTGCCCCTTCGAGGAGATCGCCGGTGGCGAGGTTGGAGACGTTGCCGCTGAGGCTGACGGCGGCGTAGGCGGGTGCGGCGACGAGGAAGGTGGCAACCGCGAACGAACGCAACTGGGTCAGGGGGAGGCGGTGCATGGTGGGGTTCGGGTTGGGCCGCCTCTCCCGAGGCGGGTGATGTGGTCGGGGGCGCAGCGCGGGAGCGCGGCGTGGCGCTCAGGGCAGCGTCTTCAACTGCACATTCTTGAACTGCACGGTCATCGGCGGGCCGGTGTGGAGTTGGAGGGCGATGACGCCGGACTTGGCGATCGAGGCGTCGGTCTCGGTGACCTCGGCGGTGACCACGCCGTTGACGGTATGGCGGAGCTGGTTGCCGTTGGCGACGATCACGAGCTCGTTCCACTCGCCGAGTTTGTAGGCGGCGGCGATGGCAGCGGTCGGCGTGGCGCCGGGGAGTTTTTCGACGGCGGTCTGCTTCCTCATGCCGTCCTTCTTCTTCGTGTCGGGCACCATCGTGGTCGCGCCGATGCGGATTTTTTCACCGGCAGTCATGAGGATGCCGCGGCCTTTTTCCTCGTAGAGCATGCCGGTGTAGCGGAACGGCGAGTCGATGTCGGCTTGGTAGCCGCCGACGACGAATGTCGCGGCGTCGAGCACCTTGCTGCGATATTGGACGCCGGAGTTGGCACGGTTGTCGGGGTTCTGCGCGGTGAGGCGGAACTGGAGGCGAAGCTCGAAGTTCGCCGGCTGGCTGCCGGTGTAGACGAGGAACGTGTTCGCCTTGATCCCTTTCTCGGCGGTGGTCTGGCCGGTGAGGGCGCCGTCGCGGACGGACCAGACGTCCTTGTTGCCGTCCCAGCCGGCTAGGGTTTTGCCGTCGAAGATGGACTTGAAGCCGCTGTCGGCGGCGGAGGCGGTGAACGCGCTCGCGGCGAGGGCGAGGGCGGTGGCGGTGAGGAGGATGTTTTTCATGGGGAAGGAAGGCTGTGCTGATCTAGGCGGGGTGCCCTCACCCCGCGAGTTATGGTTTTCGAGAGCGATGAGAAGCGGGGTGAGGGCACCCCGCCTACAACTGAATCAGTGATTATGCACCGCGGGGGCGGCGGGTTTGGCGGCGGGGTTGGCCTTGAGGTAGGCCTCGACGTCCTTGGTGACGACGAGCTGGCCCCACATCACGGTCCAGTGGCCGGGGAAGGTGCAGACGTATTCGTAGACGCCTTCGTCGCGGACCCGGTTGGCGGTGATGCGGAGCGTCTCGCTCTGGCCGGGCTCGAGGAGCTTGGTCGCGGCGACGATCTCGCGCGACTCGCCGACCCAGGCGCGGCCCTGGCGATCCAGGTTTTCCGGCGGGAGCTGGATCGCCTCGGTGGAGACGCGCTCGCGCGCGCCGGGCTCCACGAGGACGAGATTGTGCGGCATCACGTCGGGATTCTCGAAGATGATCTCGAAGGGGCGGCCAGCCGGCACGACGATGCGCGGCGTGTCGTAGCGCATCTCCTCGACGACGGCGCGGACGATGTAGACCGCGACGCGGAGGCCGGAGAGCGTCTTGCGCAGCGCGGCGGCCTCGTCGGCGGCCTGCGCGTTGGCGAG
>JANOCA010000356.1:0-2518 GCA_031411915.1 Opitutaceae bacterium | reverse complement strand
GCCTTCGGCACGCTGCCCAACGGCCTCCGCTACGCCGTCCGCGCCAACAAGGAGCCGAAGGAGCGCGTCGCGCTGCGCCTCCTCGTCGAGGCCGGCGCCGTCCACGAGGCCGATGACCAGCAGGGGCTCGCCCACTTCCTCGAGCACCTCGCCTTCAACGGCAGCAAGCACTTCGCCCCCGGCACGCTCATCGAGAAGCTCCAGCGCATGGGCATGAGCTTCGGCGCCGACACCAACGCCAGCACTTGGTATACGCGGACGCTCTATCTGCTCGAACTGCCCGACACCAAGGACGCCACCCTCGACGACGGCATCAAAATCTTCGGCGACTACGCCGGCGGCCTCCTCCTCCGGCCCGAGGAGATCGAACGGGAACGCGGGATCATCCTCAGCGAGAAGCGCGGCCGCGACTCCGTCGGCGAGCGCACGCGCCTCGCCGTGAACAATTTCCTCCTCGCCGGCACCGTCTTCGCCAAACGCGACGTCATCGGGCCGGCCGAGGTCCTGCAAAAAGCCGGGCGCGATCGGTTCGAGGATTTTTATCACACCTGGTATCGCCCGGAAAAGATGAGCGTGGTCGTCGTGGGCGACATTGATGTGCCCACGGTCGTCAAGAAACTCACCGCCGCATTCACGCCGCTCCAGCCGCTCGGCGCCGCGCGCCCCACGCCGGACTACGGCCAGCTGCCCGCGTTCTCGGGCGTGCGTGCGTTCTATCACCACGAGTCCGAGGCGCCGACCACGCAGGTCAGCCTCGCCACCCTCACGCCCTACACCAAGCCGCGCGACACCGGCGCCAACCGCCTCCGGACCGTGCCCCGCGACATCGCCCACCGCATGATCAACCGCCGGCTCTCCATCCTCGCGAAGCAGGAGGGCGCGCCGTTCTCCAGTGGCAGCGTCGGCGCCTACGAGGCCTATGGCTTCTACCGCCAGTCGCAGGTCTCGATCACCTGCCGGGCCGACCAGTGGCGCGCCGCGCTCGGCGTCGCCGATCAGGAATTGCGCCGCGCGCTTGAGCACGGTTTCCAGAAATCCGAACTCGCCGAGGTGATCGCCAATTTCCGCAACAGCCTCGAGCAGGCCGTGAAGACCGCGCCCACGCGCCGCTCCAGCGACATCGCCGATGAAATCGCCGAGACGCTCCTCGAGCGCGATGTGTGGACCTCACCCGCGGACGACCTCGCGCTCTACGGCCCCGCCCTCGAAAAAATCACCGTCGCCGACTGTCTCGCCGGCTTGCGCGAAGCGTGGAGCCCGGCGCACCGCCTCGTGCTCGTGACCGGCAACGCCAAGCTCGCCGCCGCCGACGCCGCGCTCGCCGAGATCACCGGCGCGTTTGAAAAATCCCGCGCCACCGCCGTCACCGCGCCCGCCGCCGAGGTCGAGCTGAAGTGGGCCTACACCGATTTCGGCGCGCCGGGAAAAATCACGAAGCGCGAGCGCGTCGAGGACCTCGACCTCACGCTCGTCACCTTCGCCAATGGCGTGCGCCTCAACTTCAAGAAGACCGACTTCGAGGCGAATCGCATGATTCTCAACGCCCGCGTCGGCACCGGCCAACTCACCGAGCCCAAGGAAAAGCCCGGCCTCGCGCACTACGCGGGCCGCACGTTCACCTCCGGCGGCCTCGGCAAGCACAGCAGCGATGATCTGCGCCGCGTGCTCGCCGGCAAGAACGTCGGCACCGGCCTCGGCATCGGCGACGACGCGCTGTCCCTCGGCGGCGGCACCACGCGTGAAGATCTCCTGCTGCAGCTCCAGCTCATGGCCGCCTACCTGACTGATCCGGGCTACCGGCCGGAGGCCGCGCGGCAGGCGCTCAAGGGGCTTGAGCAGACCTATGCGCGCTTCGAGCACACCGCCGGCGGGCCGTTCACCCTCGAGGTCGCGCCGCTCCTCGCCAGCGGCGACCACCGCTTCGGCCTGCCGCCCAAAGACGAAATATTGAAACGCAACACCGACGAAGTCCGCGCCTGGCTCGCGCCGCAGCTCGCCCACGGCGCCATCGAGATCGCGATCGTCGGCGACCTCGATCCCGAGGCCACGATTGATGCCGTCGCACGCACGTTCGGCGCCCTGCCCGCCCGCGACCCGCGGCCCACGCTCGATGAATTGCGCCGCGTGGCGTTTCCGCGCGAGCCGTTTGCCAAGGACTACGCCGTCGCGACCGAGATTCAGAAGAGCGAGGTCCGCGTCTATTGGCCCGCGACCGATTCGCGCGACATCCGCCGCACGCGCCGCCTCAACCTCCTCGCCTCCGTCCTCTCCGATCGGCTCCGCCTGAAAATCCGCGAGGAACTCGGCGATGCCTACAGCCCCGGCGCCGGCCTCAACGCGGGCGACATCTATCCCGGCTACGGCTACCTCCTCGCTGGCACAACCGTCGAGCCTTCCAAGGCCAAGCTCGTGACCGACACCATCGTGCAGATCGGCCACACGCTCGCCGAGAAAGGCATCACCGAGGACGAGTTGAAGCGCGCCAAGGAACCCGTGCTCACAAGCCTCCGCGAAAGCG
>JANOCA010000355.1:0-1538 GCA_031411915.1 Opitutaceae bacterium | reverse complement strand
GGCGCCGATGTTTTCGTGGCCGACCTCACTGTTGCCCATCACGCCGTCGGGCAGGCCGACATCAAGGCCCGAGGCTCGGACGAGCGTGTGCGGGTAGGTCGCGTGCAAGCGATCATCGCAAGGCTTCTTCGCAAGGAAGACAGCGTTGGTGGCATTCTGCGAGGGATCGGGGTTCTTGCCCCAGCCATCACGGATGACGAGGAGGACGGGCTTGCGCGGAGTGGTCATGGAAGAAGATCATCACCGATGAAGCCTGAAGCGCACCGACGAAAGGCAAAAGTCGTCCGACCCAAACCAAAAAAAGCAATTCACCACAGAGACACAGGCACGGAGAAAACAAACGGCCATTCTTTGTGTCTCTGTGCTCTGTGGTTCAATTCTGTGCAGGCGCCGGCTCCATCCATGCCATCCGTGGCTAAAAATCTCCGGCTATGTGCCGATATTGGCTGCAAGTTTGCTCAACCCCGACACGAGCGATGTCCCTCATCATCCGAGACCAGCTGGTGACGCCCCCCACGTGGTTCGCGTCGTTCCGGGATCTCACGCTTTACTGCCACATCTTCCTGCACGCCGAGATCGTGATCGAGTCCGAGAACCCCGATCCCTACTGGCGCTGGATGCGCGCGCGCGGCGGGATGGATTTCGTGGCCGACTTCGTGCGCCCCGGCACCGAGGACGGCGTGCGCCTGGACACCGAGCCCAACTACCCCCGCTCCGTCATCACCGATCGCATCGCTCCGGAAAACGTCCACCGGCTCATCGCGCGGCTCAGGTATTGCAGCGGGCTGGCGTGAGGAGCCCACAACCTCGGTCCCCCGTTTGACTTAATCCGATTTTCCCGGACGAATCACGGCTTCCATGCCGAAACGCGCCGTCCTCCTCCTGAACCTGGGTTCGCCCGACTCCACCGCGGTGCCCGATGTGAAGCGCTACCTGCGCGAATTCCTCGGCGACGAGAGGGTCATCGACAAGCCGGCGTCGAGGCTCGTCCGCGGCGCGCTCGTCAACGGCATCATCATCCCTTTCCGCGCGAAGAATTCCGCGCACGCTTACTCCACCATCTGGACCGCGGAGGGCTCGCCGCTGATTGTCACGAGCAAGGCCGCGCAACGCGCGCTCCAGGCGCGCACCGCCGTGCCCGTCGAGCTCGCGATGAACTACGGCAACCCTGCAATCCCCGATGCGCTGCGCCGGCTCGTCGCCGCGGGCGTCGATGAGGTGCTGCTCTTCCCGCAATACCCGCACTACGCGATGTCGAGCTGGGAGACGGTCGTCGCCAAGGTCTACCGCGAGGCCGCGCAAATCGCCCCGCGGATGAAGATCGCCTGCGAGCAGCCGTTCTACGCCGATCCCGACTACATCGACGCCCTCGTCGCCAGCGCCCGGCCGTATCTCGATCAGCCGCACGATCACCTGCTCTTCAGCTACCACAGCATCCCGCAGCGCCACCTGACCAAGGCCGATTCCTCGAAGGCCCACTGCCTCACCGTGCCCGATTGCTGCTCCACCTGCTCGCCCGCCCACGCCACCTGCTACAA
>JANOCA010000354.1:0-4708 GCA_031411915.1 Opitutaceae bacterium | reverse complement strand
AGCTCGGCGTCCGGATCTCCAAGGCGTTTTCGCGTTTTGACATCGAGCCGGTGGCCGCCGCGTCGCTGGGGCAGGTGCATCGTGCGGCGCTGCGCGACGGGCGCGCGGTCGTCGTGAAGGTCCAGCGCCCGAACATCCGCCGGCAAATCGCGGAGGATTTCGAGGTGCTCGAGCAAATCGCGGGCTTCCTCGACGGGCACACCGCATGGGGCCGTCGCCACCGCTTCCTCGTCATCCTCGAGGAGTTCCGCGTGACGATCCAGCAGGAGCTGGATTACGAGCGCGAGGCGCACAACTTGGTGGCGCTCGGCCAGAACCTGAAGGAATTCAAACTCATCCAGGTGCCGCAGCCCGTGCCGGATTATTTCACGCGGTCGATTCTGACGATGGACGAGGTGTCAGGACGGAAAATTACCGCGCTCGGTCCGCTCGACCTCCTCGATCTGAAGGGGGCGCCGCTGGCTGAGGAACTGTTCAAGGCCTACCTGCAGCAGGTGCTCGTGGACGGATTATTCCATGCCGACCCGCACCCGGGTAATGTCTTCGTGACGACGGACGGGCGCATCGCGCTACTTGATCTCGGGATGGTGGGGCACACCGCGCCCGCCATGCAGGAGAATCTGCTGAAAATCCTGCTGGCCATCAGCGAGGGGAATGGCGAAGGCGCCGCGGAAATCGCGATCCGCATGAGCGAGAAACTGGAGGATTTTGCGGCTGCGGGGTTCACCAAGCGTATCACGCAGTTGGTGTCCTTGCAGCGCGATCAGGGACTGGAGCAGCTCAATGTCGGCCGTTCCCTGCTCGAGGTGAGCGGCATCGCCCAGGACAATGGCCTCATTGTCCCCAGCGAGCTGGTGCTGCTCGGCAAAACGATGCTGCAGCTGGACGAGGTCGGCCGGATCCTCGATCCGGCGTTCGATGCCAACGCCTCCATCCGCCGCAACGTCTCCGCGCTGATGTCCCGGCGCCTCCGCAAGGATCTCACGCAGGGCAGCGTTTACAGCGCGATGCTGGAGATGAAGGATTTCACCGCGGGCCTGCCTTCACGGATCAACCGGGTCATGGACACGATCGCCAATTCCGAGCTGGAGGTGAAAGTGCGGAGCACCGATGCCCAGATGGTCCTCGATGGCATGCAGAAAATCGCGAACCGCATCACCACGGGCGTCGTGCTGGCCGGCCTGATCGTCGGCGCCTCGCTGCTGATGCGCGTGGCGACGCCGTTCCAGCTTTTAGGGTTTCCCGGACTGGCCATCCTTTGCTTCCTCGCCGCCGCGGCCGGGGGCTTCTGGCTGGTGATCAGCATTTTTGTCCACGACTACCGAAGTCGGAAAAAGCGGCCTCGCTGATTGATTCCCTCCGTCACGGAGCCGCTTTGGCGGAGCGCGAGTTATCGGGGGGCTCCTTGACGATTTCCCACCGCACGAGGACCGCCGTCGCTTTTGGCTCCACCGCCAGCCCGCGGCTGAGACGGTGAGCCCGGATGAATTCCGCCCCGTAGAAAAGGATCGCGGAGGAATAATAAATCCAGATGAGAAGCGCCACCAGCGAGCCGGCCGCGCCATACGTCGAGGCGAGGCTGGAATGGCCGAGATAAAGCGCGATGAGGAACCGTCCGACGGTGAAGAGGGCCGCCGTCACGAAGGCCCCGAGCCACACCTCCCGCCATCGCACCCGCACATCGGGCAGCACCTTGAACATCAGGGCGAACAACACCGTGACCAGCAGCAGTCCCGCCACGAGGTCGGCCGCCCGCAGGACCCAGGGCGAGACTGGCATCCAGGCATGCGTGAGAGTCATCGCCGCCGTAAGCGCCGTCGTGAGCAAAAGTGAACTCAAGAGCAGAAACCCGATAACCAGCACCATGCTGAAGGAGATCAAGCGCTGCGCGATCATCACGGCCCACCCGCTCCGACTCGGCTGCGCGGTCACGCCCCAAATGGCGTTGAGCGAATCCTGCAATTGGCCGAAGACCGTGGTTGCGCCGATGATGAGCAGCACGACGCCGACTGCGGTGGCGGCCCAGCCTTTGTCCTCCAGCGCGCTTGCCTCCATGACCTTTTGCACCAACTCGGCGCCCGCCTTGCCGACGAGCTGCGACATCTGGGCCGAGAATTGCGTCGTCACGGCTTCCTGGTCGAAGACGATCCCCGCGACCCCCACCGCGATGATCGTGATCGGCGCGAGGGAGAACAGCGTGTAGAAACTCACCGCCGCGCAATGCTTGAACGCGTTCCCTGCCTGCCACGCCTTGCCGGCGGCGATGAAAACTTTGAGCCAGCGTGGCATTCAGAGTGGGGAAGGGCGTTTCGAAATCGCGCCCGGCTCGCCGTCCTGCGGCCCCTTCTCAGGATGAACTCAGGATGAGTGAGGTTGGTCCCACAGCGGTTTGCCGGACTGCGGTGGCGCCGGTTTTGCGGTGTTGTTCCCGTGCGGCAGCTGAGGTGCGCGGGCGGCTTTCTTTTGGAGAGCGGCCTTCGCGGCAACGTCATCGGGGCTTGGCGCAGGCCCTGTGCTCGGGTGGGACGAGGGCGATGAGGCGGAGGCGGGGCTCTCCCGCTCGGACGAGCTGGCGGCCAATTGCCGTTCAGCTTCGAGCCAGATTTCAACGTCGCAGCCGCTGGGACTGCCACGGGAGTTCCAGATCTTCTGGGCGCGGTGGGCGATTTCTTCGTGCGTGGGTGCGTTCGTTTTCATTTTTTAATCATGGCCCTCCACTTTTTGTGAGAGGCATGAAAGGGCTGACACTTCGGACAGGGCGTGGTGCCCGTCGGGAGTAATTCAATCGAGACAACCCTGCGTTTCGCCGTAGGGCGCTCCGTGGGTCGAACGAAACCGCAGGTGAGTGCTGTCGCCGGGACCGTGGGCCGCGGGCCACGCGCGGGCGGGGCGGCTTTCGGCTAACGTGAAATCATAACCGCCGCCACCGCCATGAGGGCGAGGAAGGACACGACGGCCGCGATCATCCAGAGGTTCACCTTCGTCGTTCGCCGGTGCACGTTCACTTCGGGGACTCCGGTGCTTTCTTTATCGATGGACATCGAATGGTTGACCCACCGCGCCCGCTTTGGTGTCGGACGGCGGCGAATGAATTTCGCCCGCAGAGTTCGCTTCACGCCGCGGCACGGCGGGGTAGGTTAACACCCCGTAGAGGACGCTAAAATTTGAGCGCATGCTCAGACTGGGTGATTGCCCTGCAACTGCCACGAGTGAGGAGGCGCGGGTCTCTGCATGCACCGCCTTCCGGCTTTTCCTAAAAATTATGAATTCAAACGCGCCACTCACGGGCTCGCACCTGCGCACCTACGAAACGATCTTCCGCCATCCGATCTCCCACAACTTGGGATGGCATGATGTGCATGCGCTGTTTCGCCATCTCGGCCGCGTGGAAGAGGAAGCCAACGGCAACTTCCGGGTGACACGAAACGGACAAAGCATGGTGCTGCACCCGCCGCGCACCAAGGAGGTCGCGGAAACGGAGGAGCTCATGGCGCTGCGCCGCTTCCTTGAGCGCTCGGAGCCGGCGGCGCCGGCGCCAAACGAAAAGAGCGCCCCGGCGGCGCATTGGCTGCTGGTGATCAATCATTGCGAGGCCCGCATTTTCCGCCCGGAGTTGAGCGGATCCGCCCCTGAGCGAATCGTGCCGCATGAGCCAGAGGTTGATATTGGCCCGGGGGCGCGCGCGAAGGATTCTGCGCGGCGCCGGGAAAAAACGGACCCGAGCGGCTTCTTCGGGCCAATCGCGAAGGCGCTGGATGCGGCGCGGCGGATTCTCGTTTTCGGCGGCGGCACGGGCAAGGCCAGTGAAATGGAGCAGTTCGTCGCGTGGCTGAAAGCCCATCGCCCGGAACTCGCGCAGCGCATCGTCGGAACCCTGGTCGTGGACGAACACCATTTGAGCGATGCCCAGCTTCTGGCGAAAGCGCGGGAATTCTACGCCCTCCATCGGACGGCTTGAGCGCAGGCGGGGAGGGGCTCGGGGCACCGCACCATGGCCGTCAAGTTCCTAGATTACTACGAGACGCTCGGCGTGGCCCGCGCCGCCACCGGGGATGAAATCAAGCAGGCGTTCCGCGCGCTCGCGCGCATCCACCATCCCGATGTCGCGAAAAACAAGGTGACCGGCGAGGCGAAGTTCAAGGAGATCAACGAAGCCTACGAAGTTCTCAGCGACCCGGAGAAACGGCGGCGCTACGATGAGCTCGGCGCGAACCGGCAGGCCGGCGCCGGCGGCCCGGCCGATCCGCGCGGCGGCCCGGATGACGCGCACCGCGGGCGGTCGGGGGCGCCGCCGGGCGCGTCGGACTTCGAGTTCGGCGGCACGGGCTTCAGCGATTTCTTCGAGTCGTTTTTCGGCGGCGGGCGCGGGGAAGGGACGTTTGCCCACGAGGGCCAGGACGTCGAAGCCGACTTGCTCGTGACCTTGGAGGAGGCGCTGCGCGGTTCGCGGCGGAAGGTGACGTTACGGCGTCCAAGCGGTCCGGGCACAGCCGAGCGCAGGGACACCTATCAGGTGCGCATCCCGCCCGGCGTGCGAGAGGGGCAGCGCATCCGGCTCGCCGGCCAGGGCGGCGCGGGGCAGGGTAGCGGCGCTGCGGGCGATCTCTATCTGCGCGTGCGCCTCGCGCGTCATCCGGACTTCAGTGTGCTGGCGGCGGATGTCTATTGCGACCTCGACCTCGCGCCATGGGAAGCGGTGCTCGGCGTG
>JANOCA010000353.1:0-1586 GCA_031411915.1 Opitutaceae bacterium | reverse complement strand
CTCCGAGATTTTCCTGAAGGAATTCGACGCGACCGTCATCTGCACCGGCGCCACGCAGCCCCGCGATCTCCCGATCGAGGGCCGCGCGCTCAAGGGCGTGCACTTCGCGATGGAGTTCCTCACCGACAACACCAAGGCCGTCCTCAACGGCGGCGCGGACCACGCGAAGATCAACGCGAAGGGCAAGGACGTCGTCGTGATTGGCGGCGGCGACACCGGCACCGACTGCGTCGGCACCTCGATGCGCCACGGCTGCAAGAGCCTCGTGCAAATCGAGATCCTCCCGAAGCCGCCGGTCGATCGCGCGGCCGACAATCCCTGGCCGGAGTGGCCCAAGACCTACAAGATGGACTACGGCCAGGAGGAGGCTGCCGCAAAGTTCGGCGCCGATCCGCGCGTGTATCTCACCACCGTGAAGAAGTTCATCGGCGATCCCGCGGGCAACGTGAAGGAACTCGTCACCGTCGAAATCAAGTGGGGCAAGAACGACAAGGGCCAGTTCGTGCCACAGGAAGTCGCCGGCACGGAGCAGACGCGCCCCGCGCAGCTCGTCCTCCTCGCGATGGGCTTCCTCGGGCCCGAGCAGGCGATCCTCAAGGATCTCAAGCTCGAGACCGACGCCCGCTCGAACATCAAGGCCGAGCACGAAAAATACACGACGAATCACCCGCGCATTTTCGCCGCCGGCGACTGCCGCCGTGGCCAGAGCCTGATCGTGTGGGCCATCAACGAGGGCCGCGGCGCCGCGCGCGAGTGCGACCGCTTCCTGATGGGCAGCACGGATCTGCCGTAAGGCCGGGTGGGCGGGTTGAGTTTTCAAGGCGCCGCGGGTCGGCGCCTTTTTCATGTGCTCTAACTGACCGCCACCGCGAGCTGGCCGCAGCCGGCGGCGATGTCGATGCCGCGGCGCTGGCGCACGGTGCTCGGCAGCTTGAATTCGTCGGCGAGGACTTTTTGGAAGCGCTTCGCGGCCTCGTTATGTGTGGGCGCGCCGTCGTAGCCGGTCGTGGGGTTGAGCGGGATGAGGTTCACCTGCGCGGGCAGGCCGCGCAGCAATTCGCCGACGGCGCGCGCGTGATCGGCGGAATCGTTTTTCCCTTCGATGAGCGTCCACTCGTAGAAGATGCGCCGGCCCGTCGCTTCGCTGTAGGTGCGGCACGCGGCCATGAGTTCGTCGAGCGGCCATTTTTTCGCGGCGGGGACGAGCGCGGCGCGTTCGGCCTGCGTGGCGGCGTGCAGCGAGACAGCGAGATGCATCGGCCGCTTTTCCTGCGCCAGCCGGAGGATGCCCGGCACGACGCCGACCGTGCTGAGCGTGATGCGCTCGGCGCCGAGCGCGAGGCCCGCCTCGTCGCGCAGGATGTCGATCGCGTGCATCACGGCGTCGTAGTTGTGCAGCGGCTCGCCCATGCCCATGAGCACGATGTTGCGGAGGCGGGAAAGAGGGTAGGGCGAGGCGTCCCCGCCGAGCCGCGGCTCACCGAGGACGGTTCGCCCGACCCGCAGCGCGCGGGCGACGTGCCCGGCCAGCGCGACGATCTCGCCGGGCGTGAGGTGGCGAGTGTAGCCCATCTGGCCGGTGGCGC
>JANOCA010000352.1:0-41667 GCA_031411915.1 Opitutaceae bacterium | reverse complement strand
CGGCGATGCCGGGACCTCGCTCAAAGCCGGCGATTCCAAGGCGAGCATCATGCTGCAGGCCATCCTCGGCGAGCACGACGACATCTCGCGTATGCCCTACAAGAAGCCGCCGCTCGCCGACGCCGACATCGCCAAAATCCGCGCGTGGATCGACGCCGGCGCGCCCGCGCCCGACAACGAGGAGCCGGACAAGGCCGTGCACTGGGCTTTCATCGCTCCCGTGCGTCCGGAGGTTCCCGTCGTCGGCAAGGCCGGCTGGTCGAGCAATGCCATCGACCGCTTCATCTACGCCCGCCTCGACGAAGAGAAGATTGCTCCCGCCCCCGAGGCCGATCGCATCACGCTCCTCCGCCGCGTAAGCCTCGATCTCACCGGCCTCCCGCCCACCCCGGCCGAGATCGCCACCTTCGTGGCGGATCGCGCGCCCGACGCCTACGAGCGTGCCATCGATCGCCTGCTCGCCTCGCCGCATCACGGTGAGCGGTGGGCGCGCCCGTGGCTCGATGTCGCGCGCTACGCAGACTCCAACGGCTACTCCATCGACGCCCCGCGCCAGATTTGGAAATACCGCGACTGGGTCGTCGCCGCCCTCAATCGCGACCAGCCCTACGATCAGTTCGTCATCGAGCAGCTTGCCGGCGATCTGCTGCCCAGCGCCACGCTCGAGCAAAAGACCGCGACCGGCTTCAACCGCAACACCCAGATCAACCAAGAGGGCGGCATCGATCCCGAGCAGTTCCGCATCGAATCGGTGCTCGATCGCGTGGGCACGTTTGGCACCGCCTTCCTCGGCCTCACCGTCGCCTGCGCGCAGTGCCACGACCACAAGTTCGACCCGATCAAGCAGAGCGAATTCTACCAGCTCTACGCCTTCTTCAACAACACGGTCGAGGACGGCCACGGCAAAAGCGTCCCCGGCGGCACCATCTCGTTCCCCAACGAGAAGGACGGCACCGCGAATCTCCCAGCCGAGCTCGAGGAGGCCCGCCTCGCCGTCGAGCGCCACATCAACACCCACGGCGCCGAGGCCGCGAAGTGGATGGCCGCCCTCACCGAGGATCAGCGCGCCAAGCTCCGCCCCAACTCGCTCCGCTCCGCCGTCGAGATCGCGTGGGAGAAACTGGACTTCCGCCAGCGCCGCGCCGTGTTCGCCGCCGCACGGCCCGAAGACACCGAGTTCCGCTCGCTTAACGGCAAGCTCCTCGGACTTGAGCGCAACGAGACCCGCCTCGTCACCACGCTCGTCATGTCCGAGCTGCCCCAGCCGCGGGAGAGTTTCCTCTTCATCAAGGGCGACTTCACTCGTCGCGGCGAAACGGTCGCGCCCGGCACACCCGCGATTTTGCCGCCGCTGTCCGCCGTGGAAAAACCCACGCGCCTCGATCTCGCCCGCTGGCTCTTCGACCCGGCGCACCCGCTCACCGCCCGCGTGATGGTGAACCGCGTGTGGCAGCAGTATTTCGGCCGCGGCCTCGTCGAGACGGAAAACGACTTCGGGACGCAAGGCCTCGCGCCGAGCCATCCCGAGCTGCTCGACTGGCTCGCCACGGAATTCGCCGCGCAAAAATGGAGCATGAAGGCGCTGCACCGCCTCATCGTCACCTCCGCGACCTACCGCCAGTCGTCGCGCACCCGCGACGATCTCGAGATCACCGACCCGACCAACCGCCTGCTGGCGCGCCAATCCCGCCTGCGCCTCGACGCCGAGGTCGTGCGCGATGTGTCGCTCAGCGCGAGCGGTCTGCTCGTGCCGAAGCTCGGCGGCCCGCCGGTGTTCCCGCCGCAGCCGGACGGCGTTATGAACCTCGGCCAGAGCCGCCGACCGTGGACGGCGAGCAGCGGCGAGAGCCGCCACCGCCGCGGGCTCTACACGCATTTCTGGCGCGCGACGCCTCACCCCGCCCTCGCCGTCTTCGACGCCGCCGATGGCTTCAGTGCGTGCACCCGCCGCCTCCGCTCCAATACCCCGCTCCAAGCCCTCACGCTGCTCAACGACCAGCAGTTCTTCGAGTTCGCCGGCGCCCTCGCCGCGCGCATCGAGCGCGAGGGCGGCGCCACGGATGCCGCGCGCCTCGACTACGCCTTCCGCCTCTGCCTCGCCCGTCCGCCCACCGCCGACGAGTCGCGCCGTGTCGCCGACCTCCTCGCCCAAGTGCAAGCCACCGCCCCCGCCCGCGAAGCCTGGACGACCGTCGCCCGCGTGCTCCTGAACCTCGACGAAACGATCACGCGCGAATGAACCCTGACATTCTTCACTGTGGGGCAGGGTTTATCCCTGCCGTGATTGAGGTCCGCTCGAAATGGCAGGCGTAAAGCCCGCCCCACACTACCTCTGAAGCTCTGATTCCCATGCCTTCCCTCCCTCCCTTCGATCCCGCGCAACACCTCGGCGAGCAGACGCGCCGGCATTTCTTCAGCCGTTGCGCGATGGGCCTCGGCGGCATCGCGCTCGCTTCGATGCTCAACGATCGCCGGCTTTACGGTGCCGCGGCGCACGGTGCTCTGCCCGATCCGATGGCGCCCAAGCCCGGCCACCACGCGCCGCGCGCGAAGAACGTCATCTACCTCTTCATGGCTGGTGCGCCGAGCCAGCTCGAGCTCTTCGACTACAAGCCCAAGCTGATTGAGCTCAACGGCCAGCCCGTCCCGCCGTCGCTCATCGAGGGGAAGCGCTTCGCGTTCATGGACACGAGCCACGGCACCAAGCTCCTCGGCACGCGGCGCGAGTTCAAGCAGCACGGGAAAAGCGGCACCTGGGTGTCCGAACTCTTCCCCTACACGGCGGGCATCGTCGACGACATCACGCTCCTGCATTCCTGCGCGGCGGATCTTTTCAACCACGCGCCGGCGAAACTTTTCATGAACACCGGTTCGGGCCAGTTCGGCCGGCCGAGCATGGGCTCGTGGCTCACCTACGGCCTCGGCAGCGAGTCGCGCGATCTGCCCGGCTTCGTCGTGCTCCAGTCCGGCCCGCGCGGGCCGCGCGGCGGCGCCGTGAATTGGGGCAGCGGCTTCCTGCCGACGACCTACCAGGGCGTGCCTCTCCGCGGCAACGGCGACCCCATCCTCAACCTTTCCAACCCCGAGGGCATCACCGCCGCGCGCCAGCGCCAGACGATCGGCGCTATCCGCGATCTCAACCTCAGCCGCGCCGTCGCGACCGGCGACGCCGAGATTCACACCCGCATCGCCGCCTACGAGATGGCCTCGCGCATGCAGACCAGCGCCCCCGAGCTGATCGATCTCAAGGGCGAGAGCGAGGCCACGAAAAAACTCTACGGCATCGAGGACGACAAACCCTCCTTCGCGCGCAACTGCCTGCTCGCGCGCCGCCTCGTCGAGCGCGGCTCGCGCTTCGTGCAGCTCTACCACACCAACTGGGACAGCCACGGCGGCCCCGGGGAGAATCTCCAGAGCGATTTCGAGAAAGTCTGCCGCGACGTGGACCAAGGCCAGGCCGCCCTCGTGCAGGACTTGAAAGCCCGCGGCCTGCTCAAGGACACGCTCGTGATCTGGGGCGGCGAGTTCGGCCGCACACCCATGGGCGAAAACCGCGACACCACGGGCCGCAACCACCACATTGACGCGTTCACGATGTGGTTTGCCGGCGGCGGCGTGAAGGCCGGCGCGAGCATCGGCGAGACTGACGAACTTGGCTTCAGTCCGACCGCCGATCGCGCGCACGTGCACGACATCCACGCGACGATCATGCACCTCCTCGGCCTCGACCACAAAAAGCTCACCTTCCGATTCCAAGGCCGCGATTTCCGCCTGACCGACGTGCATGGTCACGTGATCGAGAAGCTGCTGGCGTGATTCGCCCAAGCCCGTTCCGCTGCACGATCGAGGGGCCGCTGAAATTTCACGGTCCGCAGCGTTGACACTCCCGCCGCGAGTCGGGCACTGCTGCGTCTTTCTATGCCCAATCCCAAACCCCCGAAGTCGCCCCGCATTCTCACCACCACCGTCGGCTCCTATCCCGTGCCCGACTGGCTCGCCGCGCTGCCGAGCGAGCAGGCTGTGATCGACGCGACCCGCGTCGTCTTCGACATCCAGCGTCAGGCCGGGATTGATCTGCCGACGGACGGCGAGATTTACCGTTTCGACGTCAATCACCCCGACACCAACGGCATGATCGAATACTTCATCCGCCCGATGGCCGGCATCTCGTCGGTCGTGGGTCGCTCGATCACGGATGAGTTTTCGCGGCATCACCCGATGGGGTTTCGCCGCAAGCCCGCGGGCGTCGTCACCGGCGCGCTCGGCGAAGGCTCGCTCAACCTCCTCGCCGATTGCCAGCGCGCGGCGAGCGTCGCGGGCGGGGCGTTCAAGTTCACGGTCACGAGCCCCTACATGCTCGCGCGCACGCTGCTCGACCACCACTACCGCGATTTCGACGCGCTCACCATGGCGCTGGGCGAAGTGATCGCCGCGCAGATGCCCGGCCTGCCGACACAGTGCGTGCAGGTGGACGAGGCCAACATCCCCGGCAACCCCGCCGACGGCCCGCTCGCCGCGGCCTCGATGAACCTCGTGCTCGACGCCATCGACAAGGGCGCCGAGCGCGCCGTGCATTTCTGCTTCGGCAACTACGGCGGGCAGACAATCCAGAAGGGTAACTGGGCGAAGCTGCTCTCGTTTCTCAACGCGCTGCACACCGTTCACCTCGTGCTCGAGCTCGCGCACCGGCCGAAGGCCGACCTCGATGCGCTCAAGCACATCGACAAGAAAATCACCCTCGGCGTCGGCGTGATCGACATCAAGGTGAACCACATCGAGACCGCCGACGAAGTCGCCGCGCGCATCGAGGCCGTGGAAAAAAAAGTCGGCGCCGGCCGCGTGCGCTGGGTCCATCCCGACTGCGGCTTCTGGATGCTCAAGCGCTCGATCGCCGACCGGAAGATGGAGGCGCTCGTGCGCGGCCGGGATCTATATCTCGGGCGCTAACAACGGAGCGGCGGTTTTCAACCGCCGACTGGGGCGCTTGTAAAGCGCCCCTCCGTCAATCACTCGATTTTGCGCGCAAGCTCGCTTTCCCAGAGCGGGACATCGCGTGCGTTGAGATTGGCCTTCACCGGATTTCGCCGGATGTAGCGCACACAACGGGCGAAGTGCGCGGCATCACGCACCAGTCGATCAAAGTAGTCGCGTTGCCACAGTGCGCCCGTTCGCCCGAGCCAGGCGTTGATTTCGCGCGCCGAGTGTCGCTTCCACGAGTGCAGCACCGCCTCGAGCGTCCGGTCCTCGCGCAGCGTGAAAAGCACATGCACATGATTGGGCATGATAACCCATGAAAGCAGGTTGTGGCTCTCGCCTTCAAAGTGCCGCAAGGCTCCAACCACGATCTCCGCACAGGAACGGTCGTGCAAAACACAGCTGCCATGCCCGGCATCTAGTGCTCGTTCCATCGCAGCGGTGAAACGGCCATGGTAACCGCGTTCCTGAGCTGCCGTCCACGGCTGCGGATTCGCTCGAAGCCATGCTTCGCGCTCAAGCCGCCAACGATCCAACAGGGATTTCGGCAGAGCGTCGCCGAGTCGAAACGTGACGAAATAAACGGCACCCTGCTGCTGCCAGTGCGGCAATCGGTTGCCGGTAATGACAATCTCCTCCCGCGGGCGGAAGAACCGCAGATCATCCCAATTCACAGCTCCAGCCAAAACACGGATCGGCGGTTTTCAACCGCCGATGATGGGGCGCTTGCAAAGCGCCCCTCCGTCGCGCTGGATGATTTTCAGAAACGTTCACTTTGACTCCGAGTCGAAGCTGCTGAGCGTCTGCCCGGATGTCGCCCACCGCAGCCACGCCGCTCGCTCCCCTCGGGATTCGCACCGTCGCGCACGCGGCGGAGGCCTCGCCGGGTGAGGTCAACGCGGCCCGGGAGCTGGCGCGTCTCGCCGGGGCAGCCGTGGTCATGGGTCCGGCCCGAGGAGCGGCGGTGTCGGTGCGACTAGACCGCCAAAACGCCGCGGCCGGAATCTCGCTGCGCATCGGCGAGGATGGCGCCGGCGAGATCACCGCGACCCACGGCGCATTTCTATTCTCAGCCGTGCGCCTGCTCGCCAACGGCGTCTCCGATCTCACGCGCGAGAAACTCGCGGCGGGCGTGCGGTTGCCCGCGTCGTTCAACTGGCACCGCCCGCACTGGGACGCATGCTACGCGCAATACTGGCGCAGCGCGCGCGGCTTCGAGCCGGAGCGTTACGTCGCCGCGCTGGCGGAGGCGGGTTTCACGCACTGCGAGATCAACTCGCTCGAGGGCGAGATGCCGCACGAGGACCTCGTCGCGCACGAATACTACTCGCAGTTCTACAGCTATTGTCCGGGCTTCAACCACTTCGTCGCGACCGCGCTCACGTCGGGCCTCTGGCCCGCGCTCTACCTCGACGCCAACCTGAACCGCCTCCGTCATCTCGCCGCGATCGGCCGCAGCCACGGGCTCAAGCCCGGCGTGTGCATGTTTGAGCCGCGCACGATGCCGGAGCGGTTCTTCCAGAAATTCCCCACGCTGCGCGGCGCACGCGTCGATCATCCGTTTCGCTCGCGGTTGCCCCGCTTCACGATGGCGCAGGATCACCCGATCGTGCGGCGGCACTACCGCGAGGCGCTGCAGGCGCTCCAGCGCGCCGTGCCGGACCTCGACTACATGTCGCTCTGGACGAACGACAGCGGCGCGGGCTTCGAGCACACAGCTTCGCTTTACGTCGGCCGCAACGGCGGGCCCTACATGATTCGCGAGTGGCGCAGCCACGACAAAGTCGCGGAGGCGGCGGGCAAAAGCATCGTGCGCTTCCTCCAGAACCTTCGCACCGCCGCCGCGGAGGTGAATCCCGATTTCCTCGTCAGCCTGCGCATCGAGCCGTTCAAGGTGGAGCACGACCACATCAAGGCCGGCATGGGCGGCCACGTAACCTACGAGGCGCCGTCGCTCCTCGTGCGCGGCTACTCCCTGCCCTACCCGCACCCGAAGTATCCGGAAAACATGGGCGTGGCCGGCAGCATCTTCCACGCGACGATGGACGCGTCGGAGAAGACCGCGCTTGCCGAGTCGCGCGCCCGCGGCATCGAGCCCGTGCTGCATTACTCCGCGTCGGGCGTGTGGAACCACGAGCCGCTGCTCGGCCTGCCCTTCCCGCGCCTGCTGCACGCCAAGCTGCTCGCGATGCGCGACACCGGCCTCAGCCGCATCAGCGCGCTCGGCGGCCTCGCCCATCCGACGAAGTCTCCCTACTGGCCCAATATCCCCGCGCTGCAGGCCGCGCAGTTTTTCCCCGCGCGCAAGATCGACGACGTGCTCCACGACTACGCCGCCACGCTGGTCGGGCCCACGCACGCGACGCCGCTCGCCGACACGTGGCGCGATTTCGAGGACGCGCTCGTGTGGCAGCCGCTTGTGCCGCTGTTCTGTGTATTCGGTTTCTGCTGGCAGCGCACCTGGGACCGCCCCTTCGTGCCCGACCTCGAGGCCGTGCCCGCCGCGGAGCGTGCCTACTACGAGAAGCACGGCTGCTTCCAGTTCAACAACCCCGGCCTGAACGATCTCGGCAAGGACGTGCTCTTCGACCTCATCACCCGCGAGTCCGGCGCGAAGATGGCCGCCGACATGGACCGCGAGCTTTTGCCGCGCCTTCGCGCGCTCATCGGCCAGCTCGCCACGCATATCGCCGCCGCGCCCGCCGATAGCGCGGCGCGCACCGTCTTCGCCGATCTGCGCGACCGGGCGCGCGCCTACCTTCACTGGGTGGCCACGCTCCGCAACGTCTGCGCCTGGTGCGAGTGCGTCTATGGCTACCTTGCGCCGGAGTCCGACGCCGCCACGAAGTCCGCCTGCGATAAAAAACTCCAGGCCACGATTGACCTCGAACTCGCCAATACGCGCGACCTGATCGAGCTGCTCACCACGACGAAGTCCGAGGTGCTCGTCGTTTCGGGAAAGGCCGAGAGCACGTTTTTCTACGGCGAGAATCTCGTCGATCACCTCCGCACGAAACTCCGCCTCACCGAGCAATACCGTCATCACCCGCCGCGCATCGACCGCGACATCTACTGGCGCCCCGCCCCCGGCACCGTCTGGCCCGAGGGCTGGTCCCCTGCTTCGTAATCCTGCCGGTTGCGCTTCCGCGCCCGAACGACCATCTTCCCACATTCCCATGAGCACGATCGCCGCCCTCCCGCAAATCCACTCCTACGGCCACGCCCTCGACATGGCCGACGACAAGATCGGCGTCTTCCGCGATTCCTCCGACGCCGCCACGGACTTCGTCGAGTTGCGTCGCCGCTTCGCCGAGGACGGCTACCTCTACATGCGCGGCTACCTCGATCGCGACGAGGTCCTCGGCGCCCGCGCCTCCCTCACCTCACGCCTCGCCGAGGCCGGCGTGCTCGACGAAAGCTACCCGCACATCGAGGGCGTGTGCAGGCCCGGCGCCGGTTACGTCTTCAAGCCCGAGATCACGAACAACAACCCCGCGATCCAAAATCTTCTCTACACGGGACGCCTCCCGGAATTCTACACGCGCTTCCTGGGCGAGGAAATCCGCCACTACGATTTCACCTGGCTCCGCGCCATCGGCCCCGGCAAGGGCACCAACCCCCACTGCGATTTGCCTTACATGGGGCGCGGCACGCACGGCCACATGACCTGCTGGATGCCCTACGGCGACATCTCGTTCGACCTTGGCGGCCTCATGATCCTCGAGGGTTCGCACAAACGCCTGGACCTGCTGAAAAACTACATCTTCCGCGACGTCGATGCCTACTGTGAGAACAAGCCCGAGCAGGTCGCCAACGCGCACAACGGCAACCAAGGCTTCGGCTGGACCTTTAGCGGCACGCTCTCGCACAACCCGCCCGTGCTCCGCAACAAGTTCGGCGGCCGCTGGCTCACGACCGAATATCGCGCCGGGGACTTCCTGACGTTCGGCATGTTCACCGTCCACGCCTCCCTCGACAATCGCACGTCCAACCGCCTGCGCATCTCAAGCGACAGCCGCTACCAACGCGCCAGCGAGCCCATCGACGATCGCTGGATCGGCGTGAATCCTCCCGGCCACACCACCGCCGGCAAGCGCGGGCGGATTTGCTGAGAGACAGGAAGAGCAGGAAGCCATGAAGCCAGGAATCAAACCGTCCCCGTTCTCTGGTCCGTTCTTGGTTTCCTGGATTCCTGCTTAATTTTTTTCTCTGTGGTTGCGCCCTCTTCCCCAACACCTGCCGCGTCCGCTTCTCCTCCCACCGGCCGCCTTGCGGCCGTGCAGGAGATGGCGCAGCTCCAGCGCCTCCTCTTCGAGGTCGAGCGTGAGTTCGTGCGCACCGCGACCACGCTCATCTGCCGCGTCGGCGAGCCCGAGCTGAAATACCTGCTTTGCCAGCACGTCTGGGAATCCGCGAGCCACGCACGCTTCTTGCGCGAGCGCGGCCGCGAGCTCAACGGCTTCGGCTCGGGCGAAAACGTCCGCAGTTCCATTCGCCGCCTCTTCGAGGAGGCCGTGCTCGCACCCGACGGCTACGTTGCGCTCGCCGGTTTCTACGGCGCGCTCAAGCCCGCGCTGCTCGCCGCCTACCGCCACTACCTCGCCGCCACGCACCACCTCGCCGACTGGCCATCGCGCAAGCTCGTCGAGGAGTTCATCGCCGACGAGGAGCGCCACGCGCGCGAGATGGAGCCGTTCCTCGACGCCGAGCCCGGGCGCAACGCGGCCTTTCCCGCGCCGACCGACGGCCCCGACGCCGCCGATTGGATCGGCCATCTCGCGTGCTCACTTGCCGCGCGCGGAGGTTGGCTGGGCAACGACGCACGCACCGCGCTGCCGCAGGGCTTCTCGTGGGAAATCGACTCCCGCCGCTACGCGCACCCGCCCACGTGCAACCGCGGCAAGTTCCCGATCTGCTCCTCCGTCTTTTCCAACGATCCCGAAGAGACGCCGATTATTCGCTCGTGGCTCGAGGATCCGACGACTGACGCGCGGGTGATCCGGCTCATGGTCTACGTGTGGCTGATGATGGAGATGGACGCCGTCGACTACCTTGCGACCGTCTTTTTCGACATACCGAACGCGCCCTTCGATCTGCATCACGATCTCGCGCGGCATCTGTGGGACGAATCGCGGCACAGCGCGTTTGGCTACCGCCAGCTCCCGAAGCTCGGCGTCGACCTCATGACGCTCGAGCACTCGCTCGATCTTTACCACATCCTCATCCGCATGACGCCGCCCGAGCGCTACGCGATGATGACGATGGAATTCGAGGCCGGCAGTTTTCCGACGAAAGCGCTCGTGATGGATCGGGTGCGCGAGCTTGGCGACTTCGAGGCCGACACCCTCCTCGCCTTCGATCGCAACGACGAGCAGAACCACGTGCGCATGGGCCACCAGTGGCTCCCGAAGATCATGGCGCACTTTGGCGAGGCGCGGCCCGCCGAGGAATTCGTCGCCGCCACGAGGCAGCGTTTCAACGAGCTCGCCGCGCTTCACGGCGGGAAAACCCCGCACTCGCTGCCGCCCGGCACCCGCCTCACCGGCCGCGCGCTCCTGCGGATCGCCGGCGTCTTGCCGCCCCCCGCTGCTCCTGCATGAGTTCTTCGGCCCGCACCTATCGCGCCGTGCTCGCTGGCACCGGCGGCATCGGAGATGCCCACGTGCGCGCCTGCGAGGCGACGCAGGGCCGCGTCAAACTCGTGGCCGCGGCCGACATCGACGCCACGCGCGTGCGGGACTTCACCGCGCGCCACCGGATTGCCGACAGCTTCACCGACTACACGACCATGCTGCGCGCGACGCAGCCCGACCTCGTGATCATCGCGACGCCACCCGGGCAGCACACCGCGATGAGCATCGCCGCAATGGAATCGGGCGCCTGGGTCTGGTGTGAGAAACCGCTCTGCGGCTCGCTCGCCGAGGCCGACACGATCGCCGCGGTCGAAACGCGCACGGGCCGCTACACCGCCTGCGTTTTCCAGATGCGGTTCGCCTCCTCGACCGCGCACCTGCGCGAACTCGCCGCCTCGGGCCAGCTCGGCCGGCCGCTCGTCGCCGTCTGCAACACCCTCTGGTTCCGCGATGCCGCCTACTATTCCGCGCCGTGGCGCGGCACGTGGGCCGAGCTCGGCGGCCCCACGATGGGCCTCGGCATCCACGCGATGGATCATTTGCTGCATCTCTTCGGGGACTGGAGCGAGGTCCGGGCGCTGGCCGCGCGGCTCGATCGCGCGATCGAGGTCGAGGATGTGTCGCTGGCGATGGTTACGTTTGCCAACCGTGCCGTCGCCTCCGTCGTCAACAGTGCGCTCAGTCCGCGGCAGGAAACCTATCTGCGCCTCGATTACCAAAAGGCCACCGTCGAGCTCACGCATCTCTACAGCTACGCACGCGACAACTGGCGGCTCACCCTCGCGCCCGGCGCGCAGGGGGACGAGGGCCTGCTCCAGTCCTGGCAAAGCTTCCCGCCCGACGTCGGCTCCACGCATGCCGCGCAGCTCGCCACGCTCGTCGCCGACATGGACGCCGGCGCGCGCCCCGCCACCTCCGGCCCCGGCGCGCGCCGCACGCTCGAGCTGCTCACCGCGATCTACAAATCCGCGTTCACCGGCGCCCCGGTCGCCGCCGGCTCGATCGGGCCCGGCGATCCGTTTTACTCCTCGGTGCATGGCGGCGTCCGGCTGCCCTCCGCCTGATTTTTCCCATGAAATTGTCCCGCTTCTTCCCGGCCCTGCTTCTCGTCGTCGCCGGCCAGTGCGCCGAGGCGCCGTTCCCCGGCTTGCAGAAGGTCCTCACCGAGGCCGAGTGGAAACGCGCCGGCCTCGACAAGCTCACGCCTGACCAGCTTGGCGTAATCGACGCCGCCCTCATCCGCCACGTCGCGCAGGTGATCGTGAAGGTCACCACGCCTCCGCCGATCACGCCCGAACCCGGCACCACCGCGCAGGAAAACGCCGTGGCCCGCTCGCGCTTCTGGGAGCGCTTCGGTTTCGGCAAGTCCGACGGCAAGAGCGACAGCTGGCGCGATCAGCCACCGATGCGCGCGAAGGTCACGGGCTGGCAGGGCGCGAACCGCTTCGCCCTCGACACCGGCCAGGTCTGGGAAGGCATCGAGCCCATCCCCTACGAAATCCTCGGCGCCACAATCACGATCGAGGCGCGCCCGCTCGGGGCCTTCGCACTCAAGCTCAACGAGGACTCCTTGCCCGTCCGCGTGCGAAGGGTGAAGTGAGTCCCTGAATTGAAACGCGGAGACCGCAAAGCGCGCGAAGTCATGCGACCGATGTCTGCGCTCAAGTTCGTAGTCCCGGCTTCAGCCGATGCCTTTTCAGAACCGCCTGAAGGCGGAGCTACGAGCGAACTTCCCGGCCCGCCTCTTTAGTTTTTCTCCGCGCCCTTCGCGTCCTCCGCGTTTGATTTCCCAACCCCACCCCGCGCCATGCTTCGCCTCGCCAACCGCGACCTCGCCGTCGACATCCTCGACCCCGCTGATCCCGCCGACCGCGCGCGCCAAGGCTGGCGCTACTGCCACGGCGGCTATGTGTGGCAGGTGACCGATGCAAAGCTCGGCCCGTTGCTCACCGGCCCGTCTTTTCCCGCCGAGCCCTCGGTCTTCGACGGCCAGGGCCTGCCTGAATCGTTCCGCCACACGCGCCGTGACAACGGCGTCCGCCTCACTTGGCGCGGCGACACCGGCGTCGCGCTCGGCGCCGGCACGCTCGCGGCGAATCCCAACAAGACCGCCACCACCGCCGATTCCGTTTCGCTCGTCGAACCCTGTCGCTGGACGGTCACGCCCGGGAGCGACTCGGTGATTTTTCAAACCCGCCAATCGGCCGCCGGATTTTCCTATGAACTGTCCCGCAAAATCGAGCTGACGGGCCGCGCCGTCACGTCGTTCACGCAGCTCAGCAACGTCGGCGACACCCCGCTCGCGCTGCAGTGGTTCCCGCACCCGTTCTGGTCGCTCACCGACGGCCGCGCCACGATGCAGCTCCCCGCCGGCACGACCGTCCCCGAAAACTCCGTCTTCGCCATCGCCGCCGACGGCACGCTCACGTTCAAGCGCGTCTTCGGCCCCAAGCCCGACAACCAATTCGCCCTGCTCACGCTCCCGGCGAACCAAGCTCTCGGGCTCTCGCTCAACCACCCGAAGCTCGCGCGTGTCACCTTCGACGTGAGCTATCTCCCCGGGGAGTGCCCCATCTGGGCCAATCCCCACACGATCTCCGTCGAGCCCTACCTCGGGCTTAACCTCGCTCCCGGCGAGACGCGCCACTGGCACGTGCGTCACGGCTTCGAGGTGTGATACCAACGTCCCTAGAAAAATAGACTGTCATTGCGAGGAGCGTAGCGACGAAGCAATCCAGCTGGATTGCCACGGCGCGCTTCGCGCACCTCGCAATGACAAGGGTCTAAAAATCAAGGGACGTTGGCATGAGCCCGCGTCACCGCCGCGCCGCCAGCTCCGGAATCACGGCGCCCGGCACCAGCTCGCGCATCTCGTTCGCACGATAGATCCAGCCACTGCCGGCCACGAGCCGCGCCTCCCCGTCGTGCACGCGCACGATCGAGGCGTTGCCGATCGCGAGCACGGTCTCGGTGGGATTGAAGCGCAGGTAGCCTTTGATTTTCCCGACGCGCGCATCGTAGTCGGCCTTGGTCGCAGGCAAAGGATGATGCGGGTTGATCGTCGCGGGGATAAAGCCGAACGCCGCCCGGTTCGTCACATCCGCCACCGGAAAATCGTTGGTCGTGCCGATGAGCAGGCCCGCGACATTGGCGCCGGCGCTCACGCCGCCGAACGGCACACCCGCGAGGACCCGCGCGCGGATCACCGCGAGCTGGCCGGTGCGCTGCAGCTCGCCCAACAGCACAAAGGTCTCGCCGCCGCCCACCCAGATCCCATCGGCGGTCCGCAGCAGCTCGAGCGCGCCCGCCGCATCGCGGCGATGCAGCGACTCGAGCACCGGCACGCCGAGGTGCGCAAACGCCCGCTGCATCCGCGCCTCCATCGCGTCGCGATCCGCGGGATGTGACGCGTGGAGCACGGCGGCGATCCGTTTGCACCCCGCGAAATGCGACCGCATCGCCGCCAGTGTGCTGTCGGCGAAGTGAGCGCCGTTCATCATGCTGCCGCCGCTCACGAGCACGGAGGGCGACGCGGCGCGCACCGCGATCGCCGCCGCGAGGAGGACCCACACCAGGAGGCTCCTCTTGTTCTTAACTTCCGACCACGAGCACGCCCTTGAGCACCACGAGCACCACGACGACGAGCGCGCAGCACGCGATGAAGCCGACCGCGTCGCGCTTGTCCCACTTGGTGAACTCCCAGTCTGATTTCGGGAAGAGCTTCTGGTGATCGTAACGCGAGAGGTTGGCGTAGCTGGCCTCCACCTCGCGCGCATCCTCCTCAAGCGTGGCGGCCACGGGGGTTTTCATCCGCGCATAGAAACGCGCCACGCGGGTCTCCTCCGTCCGCCGCGTCATGAGGCTCACGCCGATGATGAGCACGACGGGCAGCATCAGATCGACCATGTAACGCGTGGTGAGAAGTTGCGCGGCGGAAAAGCCCGCGACATCGCACCCGAAAACCGCAAGCAGCCAGACCTCGGTGCGGAAGAGCCCCTTGCCCGTCTTCGGCGAATTGGGATCCTTCGGGTCGGAGCGCACCACGCCCTCCTCGAAATACACCGAGATCGGCTCGATGCGGCGCGTCTGCTCGAAGGCAGCACCAAGGGTCGCGGCCCGGCCCGCGGCGACATCCGCCGCGGTCGCGACGGCCGGCGTCGTGATGATCCGCTCGCGCGTCATGAGCGTGAGCGCCGACGACTGCGCGAGCGAAGGGATCATCGGCACGATCCACGGAATCACCGCGATGAAGATCAAGGTGGCAAACACCTGCACGCGCACCGCCGTCTCTGTCACGCGCCGCCAGACAAAGAGCAGCGTGATCGGCACGCCCCACACGAGCAGCAGCACGATGGCAAACTTGAGGATGGCCACGATGCTGTTCATGAAGAGCCCGATCAGCACGCCGACCGCGAGCAGCACGGGCACCGCGAGCCGCGCGACGAGGACGTAGTGTTTTTCCGTGCGGCCGGGGAGCAGCGGCTCGTAGAGGTTCTTCACCACGAGGCCGGAGAGCACCACGGACTGCGCGCCGAGCAGCGCGATTTTCCCGCCGAGGATGCCGGTGATCATGATGCCGATGAGGCCGACGGGCAGCAGCTCGCGCGTCATCAGCCCCCACGCCTGATCCGGATCGGAGAGGTTGGGGCCGAACATCGCGATCGCGATGAGCCCGCAGAACGCCCACGCGATCGTGATGAAGCGCTTGCTGAAGCCGCCCGTGACCACGCCGAGCCGCGCCGCGTATTCGTCCTTGGCCGAGCCCGCGATCGCCATGTGGTGCTGCGCGCCGCCGATGCCGATGAGCTGCACCAGCAGCAGCGCGCCGATCGAATACCACGTGTATTCCGAGGCGGCGTCGCCGCCAAAGACGTTGAACATCGCCGCGGGCACTTTCTCGTGCAACGCGGTCACGCCTCCTATTTTCCAAAGCCCGAACGGAATCAGCACGACCGAGATCAGCACGACGAGGATCGCCTGGATGGCATCGACGACTGCGGAGGCCTTCAGTCCGCCGAGCATGATGAACACCGCCACCAGCGATGTGGACACGAGGTAGAACGTCACGGGATTCAGGTAGCTGACGTAGGGCTGCAGCCCGCCGCGATTGTAGGTGTCGCGCAGCAAATCGTAGCGCGCCTCTCGCTCAGGGGGTAACGCGGCGAGCTGCCGTTGCTGGCGCAGCTCGGAAAACTCGTGGTAGCTCGCCACCATCTCCGTCTCGGCCGGGGTGTAGGCCGAGGCCTCCTTCACCATCAGCGGCTGCAGCGTCTTCAGCGCCATCACATTCCCGCCCGCAATCACGCTGATGATCGCGATCATCAGCATCGTGACGGCATAAAGGGTCGCGAGGAACTTGCTGCCGAACCGATCCGCAAAGAGATCGGCCATCGTCGTGAGCCGCACGCGGCGGAACCAGACATACATGAACCAATAGTAGGGCGTGAGGAAAAGCGTGATCAGCGCGAGCCACGCGCCACCCGCGCCTTGCCGATAGACGGAGCTCGCCGTCGTCGTGGCCTGCCCCGGATCGGTCATGTTGCCGAAGCTCAGGAAAAACTGGAGCCACTTTCCGAGCGAACGCCCGCCCAGGAAGAAATCGCCCTCGCCCTTCACGCCGTGGGAGAATTTTTTCCCGATCCAGAGGACGGCGATGATGTAGCCAAGGAGGATGGTGCAGTCGATCCAGTGGAGGCCGAAAAATTTCATGGGGAAGTTGGGACGTGGACGCTTGTTCGTTTTGTAGCCCGCCTCGTGAGAGGCGGGACTCAGTGGTGGTCGGTCCCTGCTCTCACGAGCAGGGCTACAGGGCTTGCGCTCAGTTTTCCTTCTGAGCCGCCTTCTTCTTCCCGCCCTTTTTCTTCTTCGCCCCGGCGTCACCGGCGCCGCCATCGTTCTTCGCCGGCATCGGCGCCTTGATGGCTGCACGCCAGGCGGTGATCTTGGCCTGCAGCTCCTTGGCTTTCGCGGGGTTTGTCGTCGCCAGGTTCTTCGACTCACCGACGTCGTCGCGGAGGTTGTAGAGTTCGAGCCGACCGTCCTCAAGGAACTCCATGAGCTTCCAATCCCCGGCGGTAACGGTCGTGACCGGCGTCGTGCGCCATTGATCGACGCCTGAACCAAGATAGCCGGGGAAGTGCTGGTAGATCGCGTCGCGGGAAAGCTTCGCGCCGCGATTGAGCATGAGCGGCGCGAGGCTCTCGCCATCGAAGATCTGTTTTGCAGGCAGCGTGGCGCCAGCCAAAGCGGCGAACGTCGGATAGACATCCACGTGGATCGCCGGCGTGTTGTTTTCCGAGCCGGGCGCGACGCGGCCGGGCCAGCGCACGATGAAGGGCACGCGCGTGCCGCCTTCGTAGAGACTGCCCTTGCCGTGGCGCAGCGGGGCGTTGTCGGTGATATCGCCGCCGCCCTTCTTGATGCCTTCGCGGATGTAGCCGCCCACGCCTCCGTTATCGCTGGAGAAAATCACGACCGTGTTGTCCGCGATTTTCAGTTCATCGAGCAGCGCCATGATGCGGCCCACGCTTTCATCCACGCTCGCGATCATCGCCGCGTAAATCGGGCTGTTGTGCCCGCCGACACCGGGTTTGTTCTTAAATTTTGCGATGAGCTCCGGTTTCGCATGGTGCGGCGAGTGGACGCCGAAATGCGGCAGGTAGAGGAAGAACGGGGCGTCCTTCTTGCGGCGGATGAAATCGATCGCGCGGTCCGTGAGGAAGTCGGCGAGATATTGTCCCTTCGGGTAGTCGGTCTTGGGGGTGGTCTCGAAATCGAAGTGCGCCCCATTGCTCATGATCGCCTCATCGAAGCCGCGCCGGCCCGGGAGGTAGTCGCCCTGCTGGCCGATGTGCCATTTGCCGAACATCGCGGTGGCGTAGCCCGCGCTCTTGATCGTCGCGGGGAGCAGCACGCGATCGAGCGGGAGGTTGGGGACGTTGTCGACCGGCCGCAGCGGGCGCTTGCTCCAGTCAAATCGCTCTACTCCGCCGACCGTGTAGACGCCGGTGCGCGCGCCGTATTGGCCGCTCATCACGGCGGCGCGCGTGGGCGTGCAGTTCTGGCAATTGTGGTAGTTCGTGAACCGCATGCCCTGCGCGGCGAGGCGATCGATGTTGGGCGTCTCGTAGAATTTCGAGCCGTTGACCGCGATGTCCGTGTAGCCGAGGTCGTCGGCGAGGATGTAGACGATGTTCGGTCGCGCCGCCGCGGCCGCGTGGGCCGCAACGCACAAGCCAAGGGAAAACGCGCCCAGCACGAGCGCACGGAAGGATGGGGTTTTCACGGGGAAGACATCGAAATTCACGTGCGCCCCCGCCGTCAGCAAGGCCAATTCCCGCAGGCCGCACGCTTGAAATTCGCGCGCGGGCGGCAATCCTCGCGTCACGTCTCCGCCGCGTGCGCGCCACTTTTGCCCTCCTGCCTGTCCTCGCTGTGATTCCGCTGACCCCGGCGCCGCTTCGCGCGGCCCTTGCGCCGGCCGACATCGAGTTCTTCGAGAGCCGCATCCGCCCGGTGCTCGCGCAGGATTGCTACGAATGCCATCGCACCGGCGGCAAGATGAAGGCCGGCCTCGCGCTCGATCACCGCGCCGCGCTGCTCAAGGGCGGCGAAACCGGGCCCGCGATCATTCCCGGCGACCCGAAAAAAAGCCTGCTCCTGCAAGCCATCCGCCACGAGCACGAAGATCTCGTAATGCCCAAGGCCGGCGCGAAGCTCGACCCCGCGGTCATCGCGGACTTCGAAACATGGGTGGCCCGCGGCGCGCCCGACCCGCGCGACAAGCCGTCCACCGAGGCACAAGTCGCCGCCGACACGGACTGGTCCGCGGTCATGCAACGGCGCAAAACGTGGTGGAGCTTCCAGCCGATCCAAAAACCCACGCCTCCCCGCGGCCGGGCGGCGCACCCGGTGGATCGTTTTCTCGATACGCGGCGCGCCGCGGCCGGGCTCGCCGCCGCGCCGCGCGCCGATCCGGCCACGCTCGCCCGGCGCCTCAGCTTCGCGCTTACCGGCCTGCCACCGGCCGTCGCCCAGCGCGCGACTTTTTCGGATCAAGTGGAGACCCTGCTCGCGTCGCCCCGCTTCGGCGAGCGCTGGGCCCGCCACTGGATGGATTGGGTGCGCTATGCCGATTCCCACGGCAGCGAGGGCGACCCGATGATTCCCAACGCCTGGCGCTATCGCGATTATCTCATCCGCGCGCTCAACGCCGATGTGCCCTACGACCAACTCGTCCTCGAACACGTTGCCGGCGATCTCCTGCCGGAGCCGCGTCTCAACCCAGCGCTCCGCCTCAACGAGTCCGCCCTCGGCATCGGGCACCTCCGCATGGTGCAGCACGGCTTCGCGCCGACCGATGCGCTCGAGGAACTCGTCCGCTTCACCGACGATCAGATCGACGTCGTCTCGAAAACGTTCCTCGGCCTCACCGTCTCGTGTGCCCGGTGCCACGATCATAAGTTCGATCCCATCAGCCAACGCGACTACACGGGCTGGCATGGGATCTTCAGCTCGACGGCGCCGGCGCTGCTCGCCGTCGATGCCCCCGATCCCTCGGAGCCCGCCCGGCGCGCGGCGCTGCGCGAAAGCAAGTCGCGGCTCCGCGCCGCGCTCGCCGAGGCGTGGCTCGCTGACGCCGACGCGCTCGCCGTGCGCCTCGCCCGCCCCGACGCCGATCTGCAAAAGGCGATCGCGGCCGCCAAGTCCCCGCAGTCGGCGCTGCATCCGTTCTTCCTGCTCGCGAAAAAACCGGATGCCGCCGCCGCGCTCGAGCCCTGGCGCAACCAACTCGACGGCATCGCGCGCCACCGCGATCGATCGTTTCCGCAGCGCTGGGATTTGACGCGGCGCGAGGATATCGCGGCATGGCTTCGGCAGGGACCGGGCGTGCAGGAAGTGAGCACTCCGGGTGATTTCTCCATCGCGCCCGAGGGCGACAAGATCGTCTCCGGCATCCACGCCGGCGGAGTCTATTCCCATCTGGATTCGACTAAGGACCGCGGCCTCCTGCTCTCGCCCCGCGTGCCCCTCGATCAAAAATACGACTTGTGGATCCGGCTCTCGGGCGAGGGCGGCGCCTTCGCACGCTACGTGGTGCAACACTACCCGCGCGACGGCACGGTCTACCCGGTGCAAAAGCTCGTCGGCACCGCCCCGCGCTGGCTGAAGATCCCGCTCGACTATTGGGAGGGCGACCTCGTCCACATCGAGTTCGCCACCGCCGCCGATCATCCCGTGCTCGGCGCGGCCGGCGCCGCGCGTTCCTGGTTCGGTGTGTCGGAGGTGCTGCTCGTGCGCAGCGGCGAAGTCGGCCCGTTCGAGGCGTGGCCGTTCGCCGCCCCGCTCCTTGCCGCGATCAGCGATCCCAACCCGGCCGGCGCGGACGAGGTCGCGCGCGGCTTCGCCCACGCACTGCGCGCGAGCGTCGCCGCGTGGCGGGACGGCCGCGCCACGGACGGCGACGCCGAGCTGCTCGATCAATTCCTGCGCGCCGGCCTGCTGCGCAATCAAGTCGCGCTGCTCCCCGCGATTGAGCCCCACCTCGCAACTTATCGCGAACACGAAGCGGCGCTCCCCACACCCACCCGCGCTCCCGGCGTCGTCGAGACCGCCCCGCGCGAGGCCCCGCTTTTCGCGCGCGGCAACCACAAGCAGCCGGGGGCACCGGTGCCCCGCCATTTCCTCGAGGACATCGACGCGACGCCCTACCCGGGGCCTGGCAGCGCCCGCCTCGCGCTCGCCCGCGATCTGGTCCGGGCCGACAATCCGCTCACCGCGCGCGTAACCGTGAACCGCGTGTGGCACCACCTTTTTGGCACCGGCCTCGTCGCGACCCCGGACAACTTCGGCCGCATGGGCGCGACGCCCTCGCACCCCGAGTTGCTCGACTACCTCGCCACGTGGTTCATCGAGCACCGCCAGTCAATCAAGGCGCTCGTCCGCTTCCTCGTCACGAGCGACGCCTGGCAGCGCGCCAGCGACCCGCCCGCCGGCGCCGTCGAAAAAGATCCGGACAACCGCCTGCTGACCCGCTTCCCGCTGCGCCGGCTGGAGGCCGAGGCGATTCGCGACGCGCTGCTCGCCGTCGCGGGGGAACTGAAAACCGAGGAGATTTTTGGCGCGCCCGGCACCGGGGCCGCGCCGCGCCGCAGCGTCTACCTGCGCGTGAAACGCAACGACCTCGATCCGTTTCTCGGTGCCTTCGACGCGCCGGTGCCGTCCGCCACGGTCGGCCGTCGCGATGTCACCAACGTGCCCGGCCAGTCCCTGACGCTGCTCAACGCGCCGTTTGTCCGCAACCTCGCCGAAGCCTGGGCGCGCCGCCTCGCCGCCGATCCCGCGCTCGCCGCGCCGGAGACGCGCATCCGGGCCATGTATGCCGCGGCCTTTGCGCGATCGCCGACCGCGGTGGAGATCGGGCGCGCGACGGCGTTTCTCCGCGCGGGCGTATCGGCCGCGGCCGGCGAGGCCGCGCCGGGATTTTCGTCCCGGTGGGCCGAGTTCGCGCACGCGCTTTTCAACACGAAGGAATTCCTCTACATCCGCTGACACCCGCCCCGATGCCAACCGCGCTCAACCGCCGCGAGATGCTCCGCCGCTGCTCCACCGGCTTCGGCTACCTCGCGCTGGCCGGCCTGCTCACCTCCGAGAATCGCGGCGCCGTCCGGGCCCCCGCGCCGCATTTCAAGCCCCGCGCGAAGAACGTCATCTTTCTCTACATGTCGGGCGGCGTGTCGCACCTCGACTCCTTCGACCCCAAGCCGCTGCTCGCGAAGCTCGCCGGCCAGCCCATGCCCACGAAAGTCGAGCGCACGCAGTTCAACAAGAACGGCGCCGTCTTCCCGAGCCCGTTTGAGTTCCAGCGCCACGGCGCCAGCGGCCTGGAGATCAGCTCGATGTTTCCGCAGATCGCGAAGTCGTGCGCCGACGACCTGTGCGTGATCCGATCGATGACGTCCAAGGTCAGCGAGCACGCACAGGGAAATTATTTCTTCCACACGGGATTTCCCACGATGGGTTTCCCCAGCGCCGGCGCGTGGATCAACTACGGGCTCGGCTCCGCGAACCAAGACCTCCCGGGCTTCGTCGTCCTGCAAAGCGGCGGCGCGACCGCGCCCCACGGCGGTGTCGGGCTCTACGGCAATGGCTTCCTGCCCGCGCAGCACCAAGCCTCGATTATTTCCGCCGACGCCCGCGAGGCTGTGCGCAACATCACTCCGCGGGAAGCCGACCACCTTCAGCGCGCCCAGCTCGATTTTATCCGCGCCGCCGACACCGACTTCGCCACCCGCGCCGCCCACGATCCACAGATCGAGGCCGCCGTAAAAAACTACGAGACCGCCTACCGCATGCAGTCCGCCGTGCCCGAGCTCACGGGCCTCGCCGGCGAAACCGAGGCGACGAAAAAACTCTACGGGCTCGACGACTCTCATCCGCAGAAAGCCGCCTATGCGCGCCAGTGCCTGCTCGCCCGTCGCCTCGTCGAGCGCGGCGTGCGTTTCGTGGAGCTCAGCTGCCTGACCGAGCGAATCGGCGCCGGCAACGCGCCCAATCCCTGGGACCAGCATGGCGACCTCGAGCGCGGCCATCGCGCGATGGCGCACCAGGTCGATCAGCCGATTGCCGCGCTGCTCACGGATCTGAAGCAACGCGGCCTGCTCGACGAGACGCTCGTGATCTGGGCCGGCGAGTTCGGCCGCACGCCGTTCTCCCAAGGCGCCAACGGCCGCGATCACAATCCCCATGGTTTTTCCATCTGGCTCGCCGGCGGAGGCGTGAAGGCCGGCAGCGTCTACGGCGCGACCGACGATCTCGGCTACCACGTCGCCGACAAACCGGTGAGCGTATATGATCTCTGGGCCACCGTGCTGCATCTGCTCGGCCTGAACCACACGGACCTGACCTACCTCAGCGGCGGGCGGAACCACCGCCTCACCGATGTGCATGGAACCGTCATCCGCGATGTGATCGGTTAGCGTAGTTGCTGAATTTTGTAGCCCGCCTCGTGAGAGGCGGGACCGGTCGCATTCAAGCTACCGCCTGTCCCGCCTCTCACGAGGCGGGCTACCCTGCCACGGAAAAAACCACTCGCAGCTTGATCCGAAAACACGGGCTACCGGGACCCGGCTAGATACGCCACGAGGTCCGCCATGTCGCCCGGGCTGATTGCGGCCTCGAGCCCCTCCGGCATCAGCGATCGCCCGGAACTCACGAGCTGCCGCAACTCGTCCCGCAAGATCACGTGCTCGGTGCCGTCGAGGGCGCGCAGCGTCACGCTGTTGCCCGCCTCCGCCACCAGCATCCCCGCCACGGACCGGCCGTCGAGCTGCGTCGCCGAATGCAGCATGTAGCGATCCTCAACCGCGCGGTTGGGATCGAGGATGTGGGCCACGAGGTAGGCCGCGCTGCGGTCCTTCACGGTCGCGAGGTCGGGGCCGAGGGCGCCGCCGGCGTTCGCGCCGAAGGCGTGGCAGGCTTGGCAATTCGCGGCCAACACCGCCCGGCCGCGCGCCGCGTCGCCCCGCAGCGGCTCGAGGGCGGCCAGCATCGTGTCGATCGCGGCCTGACGGCCGGCGCCGGACGCGGACTGGAAAATCCTCGCGGCGCGCTCCGCCAGGCGCGGGTCGAGGTGGTGCGTGAGCCGCTGCCGCTGCGCCGGATCGATCTGCGCGCGCACCGCGGGATCAGCCTCGGCGCGATCGAGGAGGGCGTTGGCCCACGCGGTGCGGCTCGTCAGCAACTCGAGCACGGCCGCGCGCACCGTCGGCCCGTGGCTCGGCCAGCCGGCGAGCACTTTCTCGGGAACCGCCGGGCGGTTCAGCCGCGCAAGCGCGCGCACCGCGCCCACCTGCACGTCCCCGGGAACGCGCGGCTCGAGCAGGCTGGCGAGCAGCGTGAGGTCCTCGTCCTGCCGCGTGCGACCGCGGCCGAGCACTCGCACGGCGGCGACGCGATCCGCCGCGGGGGCGGCGGGGTTGGCGGCGAGTTGCCGGGCTGTGGCGAAAAGTTCGTCCGCCGCGGCCAGCGCCCGCTGCATCGCGTCGTCGCCGCTGCGCTGGATTTGCGCGAGCGTCTTGTTGTTGCGCTGGAGCCAATCGAGCAGCTGCGCGAGCCCGCCCAACGCCCCGACGGTCTCGCCGCGCTCGCGTCGGCTGGCGATGCCCGCGAGCAACGCCGGCAGCGCCTGCGCGTTCTCCGTCACGGTCGCGACCTCGATGAGCAGCGCATCGTCGGCGCCGCCGTCGCGGCGGAGCGCGGCCATGAGCGTGGCGGCATGCGGCACCGCGGAGCTGAGCGCCGCCGCCTTCACAAACCGATCCGACTCGGCGCGCAGCAGGCGCGCGAGCGCCTCGCCGGCGGACGGATGCGGCCAGGCGCCGAGCGAATACGCGGCCTGCTGGCGGACGCCGGCATCGGCATCGCGCGCGAGGGCGAAGAGGGACGGCAGGAGCTCGGCGCCGCTGCCGGCGAATTCCTCGCCAAGGCGCAGCGCCTGCCGGCGCACGCCCGGATGCGCGTCGGCCAGGGCGCCCGCGACGTGCGACGACCTTAATTCGCCGATCGAGCGCAGCGACCAGAGCGCCTGCGCCCGCGTCTCGGCGCGGGTCGAGCGCGCGGCGAGCTGTGCGAGCGCCGGCGCGGCGTCCTTGGCCTGGCGCCACGCGAGCTGCTGTTGCGCGAGGTCGCGCACGAGGCCGCTCGGGCTTTCGAGCGCGGAGACCAGCCCGGCCGTGTCCGCGCGATCGAGGCGCGGGACGGGGCGCAGGGCGGCACCTTTTTTCCGCACGCGGTAGATACGGCCCTTGTCCGCGCCCGCGCGGAGGTCGCCGAGGATCGCCTGCCACTCGTCGGGAATCCACTGCGGGTGCTCGATCACGAGGCGATACATGTCGGCGATGTAGAGCGCGCCGTCCGGGCCGGCGCGGGCGGCGGTGAAGCGCGACCAATTGTCGGCCGAGGCGAAGAACTCCGCGGCCTCCTCGCCCGGCGCGCGCTCGCCGGCAAACGTCGCGCCGCGCGGCCGCACGCGTTCGCGATGCACGAGGTTGTGGACGGGCTCGCACACGAAGACGTTGCCCGCCACCTCAGCGCCGAGCCAGTCGTCGCGATAAACCGAGAGGCCGCACGCGGAGGTGAAGTGGTTGAAGCCGTGCGGATCGTTGAAACGGGCGATGGTCTCGCTGACGGGGAAAATCCGCGCGGCGCCGGCGCTCGCCCCCATGCTCACGACGGCCGGCGGCGGCACGAAGTGCGGGTTGCGCCGGAGGTAGTGCTCCTCGAGCGCGTAGTGCCAGAGCGGGTTCGAGTTGTTGCAGCCAAACCAGTTCCCCCAGTCGTCGCGCGCACGGCCAAACTGCGACTGCCCGGTGAGCACCTCGACGTCGCCGCGGTCGGGCTCGATGCGGAAATCGCGCCGGCCGGCCTCGACGGTGCGGCCGGTCTTGGCGGAGAGGACCTTGGCGCCGCTGTCACCGTTCGCCATGTGCAGCCAGCCATCAAGCGACCATTGCAGGCCGTTGACGAGATGCTGCTCGTTGCCGAGCGCGAGCCCGCTGAACAGCACGGTGCGCTGGTCTGCGCGGCCATCGCCGTTGGTGTCCTCGAAGAAAACGATCTCGGGCACGGCGACCACGAGCACGCCATGCCGCCACGGGAGGACGGCGGTCGGCGACTTCAATCCCTCCGCAAACAGCGTGGAGCGATCGAAGCGGCCGTCGCCGCGCGTTGATTCGAGCACGCGGATGCGCCCGCCCGGCTGGCCCTTGCCGTCGAGCCCCTTCGGGTAGTCCGCCATCTCCACCACCCACAGCCGCCCATCCGGTCCCCACGCAAAATCGATCGGGTCGAGCACCATCGGCTCCGCCGCGACAAGCTCGACCTCGAAGCCAGCCGCCACCTTGATCGCCGCGAGCGACTCCTGCGGGCTGCGCGGCGCGGGCAGCGCGACGTTGGCCGGCGGCAGCACTTTCTTGTAGGCGAAGGTCGAAAGCGGCGTGGCCGCAACCAGCACCAACAGCGCCAGGAAATGAAGCGGTCGGTTCATCGTTGATTGGAAAAGCCCCGCGGCAGCAGGCCATGCACGGTGCGAACGATACGCTCCTCGACATCCGGCGCGAGGCGCGTGGGCAACCCGTAATAGTCCATGGCGTGCTCCGCCTCGTAGCCGCCCTCGGCGAGCACCTGAGTCGAGGGGATGTAGCAGGAGACGTCGTTCGCGTAGGCGTTAACCCAGACGCGTGCGGCGCCGAGCTCGCGCTTCAGGCGCAGCGCGTAGTCCGCGACGACTTCACCGCCGAGAAAAACCATGGCCACTTCGCCGCCAAACACCCACGCCTGCACCGGGTAGTTGATCGCGGCGGGGAGCAGCTGCCCCGCGTCCAGTCGCTTCAGATGCTGCGCCGCGGCGTAGGCGATGTTCGGCTTCTCCTTCAGGCGCGCCTCCAGCTCCGCGCGCCGCACCGTGCGGGCCAGCGGAATCTCGATGGTTTGGAACTTCGCGCTCGTGACGCGACCGAGCGGCCGCATCTCGCCCGCAAACAACCGCGCCACCTCGCCGGCCACGGTCTTGCCGTGCGTCGCCACCTCGGCCAAGCCGCGCGGCTGCGGATCAGAATCCGCGCCGCAGCCGATGGTGACGAGCGCGACGGCGCCGGCGTGCGCCGCCTCGAGGCGCGTGGCCGCATCACCGGCCCAGTCGCCATGCACAAAATTATCGCCCCCCTTCAGGACCGTGCAGTGGCAGGCGTAGTTCACAAGCACGGCCCGGACCGCTCCATTCACATCCACCGCGCGCAGCACCGGCAGCGCATGATCCACCGGACCGCCGGGCGTCGACTTGTAGCCGGTGTGCTTGCCCTCGGTGATCAACCGGCGGTTCACCGCGAACTCCGCCCTCCCCTGCGCCCATGCGAGGCGCGCCGGCCGCCGGTCCGCGAGCGCGGCGAGGGCCACCGCGATCATCTGCTCGCGCAGCATCGCCGTGTAGCGCTCGATGCGCGCGATCTCGTCCGCCGGCAAATCGCGCGAGAACATGAACGGAATCGTCCCTGCGATCGCCGGTCCTGTGTGCTGGTGCGTGGCGCAGACCGCGACGCGCTCGCGCGCGATGCCGGGATATTTCGCGCGCACCGCTTCGGCCACCGCGTTGCTCAACGCCGCGCTGACCGCGATCACCTCGGCGGCCACGAGCACCACCGGCCCCTCGGAATCGGAACCGATGGCGAGCGCGCGCACCTGCAGCGGCGCGACCACGCGCGTGGCCTCCGCCGCGCGCTGCTGATAACCGGCCAGCCTGATCGGGAGCTCCGGCGTGATGTCGGCGCGCGCCACTCCAACCGACACGAGCGGTTCCGAGGCGCTCAGGCCAACCAGCATCGCGACGCCCAAAACCGAGACACGGGCGATGCAGCTCAGAGTTCGCATGGAGATTTCGAGAAGACCGAAACGGAAATCCTCACACCACATCTGGAATCACATAAGGCGGGCGCTGCGTCTCATGCACGAGGTAGCGGGCACGTTCCAGTTGCGCGGGATTGTCGCCTTCGATTTTCGCGATCCCGTCTCCACTGCGCTCAAGCTCCATCCACGGCCCGAGCGTCAGCGGAGTGCGCGCGAGATCGACCCCATGCACGCCAAGGTGGGCTTGCAGCCCTCGGGCCATCGCCGCAGCCGCAGGCATTCCACCGAGCGCATGGTCGATCTGGGCCGAGGACGCCGCCGCGCCGACGCGCATCGAGATGTTGCCGAAGTGGCAGAGCCCTGCCGACCCGTGGCCGGTCTCGGGTGGCGCCGCGAGGTCCTGCGTGCGGCGGCTGCGCACGGCGGTGAGGAAGTTGTTGAGGTGCGTGCCGCCGCCGCCGTCGCCGCCGAATTTCTGGATCACCTTGCCGCTTGGATCGTAGGCGGCGCAGCCCACGAGGCCGGCGATGTAGCCGCCCTCGCAGTGCGCCACGACGCCCACGCGCGTGCCGTTGATTTGATCGGAGTAGCTCACGTCGGGCTTGGCCGGCAGCGCGCGCGCCTCGAAGACCACCGGCGCGGCGGGATAATCGTAGACGGCCAGCTGCGTGTTGGGGGTCTCGGCCCCGTCGTCCACCCCGAAGCGCCCGCCAAACGCGAGCACCCGGCGCGGGGGCGCCTCACTGCGCACGATGCGGCGTGCAATATCGAGGAGGTGCACGCCATTGTTGCCGATCTCGCCGTTGCCCGTGGCCCATGACCAATGCCAGTCGTAGTGAAGCTTGTCGCGCTCAAGCGGCACGACCGGCGTCGGCCCGCAAAACATGCTGTAGTCGATCCCCTCGGGATACCACGGCCGCCGGCGGCCGATTGAGCCGCGACGCGCGAGATACAGGCAATGGACGTGCTTGAGTTTGCCGAGGTGCCCCTCGTGCAGCCACTGGATGCCGGCCGCGAGCCCGCTTTCCGAGCGATACTGCGTGCCGACCTGCACGACGCGCCGATACTTCGCGGCCGCCTCGATCACCTTGCGGCCTTCCCACACGGTGTGGGTCATCGGCTTCTCGACATAGACATCCTTGCCCGCCTGACAGGCCCACACCGTGTGCAACGCGTGCCAGTGGTTGCCCGTGACGACAAACACCGCGTCGACGTCCGGGCGCGCCAGCAACTCGCGCGCATCGGTCGTCGTGAACGGCGCGACCTGCTCGCCCGCAAACTCCTCCTTCGCCCGCGCGAGCGTCTTGGTCTCGAGGTCGCAAATCGCGACGACGCGGGTGTCGGGCCGTTTCGAGAGCAACTTCATGTGCTGCCAGCCCTTGCCGCCGAGGCCGATGATGCCGATGCGGATGGCGTCGTTCGCCCCCGCGGGCGCGGCCCACGCCGAGGGGCGCAGGCTGCGGGCGGCCACGGCGCCCAGGCCAGCCGCCGCGGTTTTCAACACAAAGGAACGCCGGCTAATCGATCTCATGGTTGCGGGGGTGTGACCGAATCCAAGGCCCGTGGTGACGCGACACAAGGCCGCATTGGTGGCTGCAGCGGACTAAAACGGTTCGATCCGGATGCGCGCCACCCGGCCTTCGACGAAGTCCAGGTAAAGGGTGCCGATGCCCGAAGGCGAGGTGTCGAGCGTCGGGCTCGGCGTGCTGTTGGGCGCCCTCGAGGGCACCGAGCTGCTGCGCCCGGCACCTGGACCCGCGACGCGGGAAGGATCAGCGAATCCGCCCGGCGCCGCCATCGTGAGCGCGGCGGCGGGCGACGTGCCGTAGACAAAATTGCGATAGGCCCACGTCTCCACGCCCTCCCGCTCGGGTGGCCGCGTGACCCGCGAGGGTTTTCCGATCGCCATGTAGACGCTCTCGCCGTCGAAACCGAGGTCCACGTTGCCAGAGCGCACGTGCCGCTGCACATCGCCCGGCAACGCGGCGAACTTGGCCGCGTGCTGTCCGATGCGCGATTCGCGACCACCGGTCGCACAGCCCGCCCACGCCGCCGCAAAGACGATCAAGGCAACGCGTAGCTGGAGTCGGACGGGCGGCATGGGGGAAAACCGGCGCAGAGAACCGCTCCCACTCCGCCAAACCGGAGCCCCTGACGCGAGCGGGAAATCGCCGACGACTACCGGGCCGGCCACAACCCCATCGCTCGCATCCGCCCATCCAGACCGAAGCGAGTGAAGAGTTGCTCGGTCTCCTCCGGCGGGCGGCGAAACGCCCCGAGACTCGCATCCTCCGCGAGCGCGCGCACGAGCGACACGATCACGGCGGCGGAATCATCGACGAGCTGGGCGGGCACCTTGTCGATCGTGTCGGCGAAGTCGTGGTAGTAGCGCACGGACTCGCGCGGGATGGGAGCGTTGAAGGTGAGCGTCCGCACGCCGGCGAGCTGGTAGGGCGTGTGATCGCTGGCGAGCCAGTTGATGTTCTCCACGCCTTTCGGCAGACGCGCCTTCTCCCCCCGGGCGCCGTGCCACCGCCCAAGCGCAGGCACCAGAGAATCGTCGCCGAGGGCATTCACGCCGATGGGCACGCCCACCATGTCGAGGTTGATCATCGCGACGACCGGCGTGTCGCCGAGCCGCGCCGCCGCGTGGCGCGAGCCCCACAGGCCCTGCTCCTCGCCATTGAACCAGATCAGCTCGACGGTGTGATGCGGGGCCGCGCCCCGCAGCGCGAGGGCGAGTGCGTGGAGCTGAGCGATGCCGAGGCCATTGTCCATCGCGCCCTGCCCGAGGTCCCAGCTGTCGAAGTGCGCGCCCACGATCAGCCGCGTCGGCGCCCGACCGGGGATGACGAGGCGCAGATTGGCCGCGGTAATTTCACGGCAGCGCGATTTCGTTTCCATGCGCACGCGGACAGTCGCGCGCTGCGCGAGCAGGCGTTGCAGCCAGCGTCCCTCCTCCTGCGCAATCGAGTAGATTGGCAGCGGCAGCGGTTCGCCGAGCATGCTGCCGGAACGCGCGAGCAATTGTCCCCCGCCCTCGCGATTCACGAAGAGCACGCCGCGCAACTTGCGTGCGACCGCCGCGGCCACGAACTCGCGCGCCTGCAGCGGCGTGCCCGAGGCCAGCAGGCCGATGCGCCCAGCCACCTCCTCCTTGGGATAGTCCTCGGGCCGGCCGTTGCCGATATCGACCACCGCCGCCTCGAACGCCGCGTGCGGCTGCGTGTAGCCCAACGCCGCGACGCGCAGACGGCGCGCAAACGGCACCATCAACTCCGCGCGATCGTCGCCGCGCTCCCAGCCCGGCATCGTGAAGACCTGCTTCTCCGGCGCGTAGCCGAGCGTCCGCAACTCGACCGCGAGCCGCTCCATCGCGCCGGCGTTGGCGGCGCTGCCCGTCAGCCGCCCGCCGTAGTCGTCGCACAGCCGTGCCAGCAGGGCGTGCGGGGAAAGCGGCTCGGCCGCGGCCGCCCACGGCACGCACGCCAGCACGATCACGCAGCGAAGGGAAAGCCGGGCCATTCTCCAGACTCAGTCCGGAGCCATTAGCCGACGCAAGCCGCGTGCGCCGTCACGCTCCCCCGCCGAGCGACCCGTTGGCTTGGCGTTTTGGGCGTTGCTCAATCATCCGTCACCGCGTCGGTTCCCGTTCCCCCTGCCGTTTTCGACTCCCCTTTGAGGTTTCCGCCACGGCTTTCCGGTTGGAGCGCGCAAATCGTTTCCGTGTAGGCCAGCGCGCTTGCGCGCGCCAACCCGCGCTCGCAAGCGAGCTGACCTACGGTTGCCAACCCGCGCTCGCGAGCGAGCTGACCTACGGTTGCGAAACCAAGCCGGAAAGCCGTGAGGTTTCTGCACGCGCTTACACAGTGCTGTTGACCCTCGGCCCGCGGCCTTCTTCCCTCCCCACCTTTTCCACTTCCACCATGAGCCTCCCCATCAAGCCCGCAGGCACCTGCGCCTTTGACCAAATCTCCCTCGGCGAAGTCATGCTCCGCCTCGATCCCGGCGAGGGCCGCATCCGCACCGCGCGCGAATTCAAGGTCTGGGAGGGCGGCGGCGAATACAACACGTCCCGCGGCCTCAAGAAGTGCTTCGGCTACAAGACCGCCGTCTGCACCGCCTTCGTGGACAACGAGGTCGGCCACCTCGTCGAGGACTTCATCATGCAGGGCGGCGTCGCGACCGACTTCATCAAGTGGCGCGAGGACGACGGCATCGGCCGCACCGTGCGCAACGGCCTCAACTTCACCGAGCGCGGCTTCGGCATCCGTGGCGCCGTCGGCAATCCGGACCGCGGCAACACGGCCGCCTCGCAGCTCAAGCCCGGCGACTTCGACTGGGATCACATTTTCGGCAAGCTGGGCGCGCGTTGGTTTCACACCGGCGGCATCTTCGCCGCGCTGTCCACGTCGACGGCCGAACTCACGGTCGAGGCCGTGAAGGCCGCGAAGAAGCACGGCACGATCGTCAGCTACGATCTCAACTACCGACCCTCGCTCTGGAAGACCATCGGCGGCCTGAAGAAGGCGCAGGAGGTCAACCGCGAGATCGCGAAGTATGTCGATGTGATGATCGGCAACGAGGAGGACTTCACCGCCTCGCTCGGCTTCGAGGTCAAGGGCGTCGACCACAACATCAGCAAGATCGAGCTCGATGCGTTCAAGCAGATGATCGAGACGGCCGTGAAGGCCTTCCCCAACTTCAAGGTCGCCGCGACCACGCTGCGCGCCGTGATCAGCGCGACGGTCAACGACTGGTCGGCGATCCTCTGGCACGACGGCAAGTTCCACTCGAGCCGCCAGTATCCCGGCCTCGAGATCCTCGACCGCGTGGGCGGCGGCGACTCCTTCGCGAGCGGCCTGCAGTTCGGCTTCCTCGAATTCAACGACGCGCAGAAGGCCGTCGAATACGGCGCGGCCCACGGCGCGCTCGCCTCGACGACGCCCGGCGACACCTCCATGGCCACGCGCAAGGAGGTCGAGAAGACCTTTGGCGGCGGCGGCGCGCGCGTGGTAAGGTAACGCCGCAGGCGCACCCCCTGCGCTGAGCGGTATTTTGCCGAACGATGGGACGCGGCGCGTGGAGCGCGGGCGTCGGGGGCGGACCGTTTTTTCAAATCGGCCGCGAGCAACGCCGCGCCCCGCGACGGCGCGGAACGTCGCGCCGGAAGTCCGCGCACGGCCCGACCTGGGCGCGACGCCGGGTGCGATCAGCGCGGCCTACCCCCGGGGCAAAGGCACGACGAGCACCGGTCGCGGGCTGCGCGCCACCACATCCTGCGCGACGGAACCGAGCAGGGTATCGAAGCGGCCGGTGTGCCCATGAGTGCCGACGCAGATCACATCGGCCCCCAGCCGTTCCGCCGCCTGAATGATGCCGGCGGCCGGATCGCGGTGAGCGGTGACCTCCACGCTCGCCGTGATGCCGCGCGCCTCGCATTCCCCCGGGACGAGCGCGCGCAGGCGGGCCGCGCAGGCCCCGGTGTGGCTGGCGTGTGCGGCCGCAGACGCCGCGTCAGGCAGGGTCTGCACGAATTCGCCACTCGCCAGGGAGTGCGGGTGGACCACATGCAGCAAGTGAAGGGTGCCGCCGCCGGGCAGCAGCGAAAAGGCCTGCGGGATGGCGCGGTTCGCGGCATCAGAGAAATCGGTGGCCGCCATCACGCATCGCACCGGCCGGCGAGCGGCGGGCGCGGCGGCCGCGGGCGCTGAGAGCGGCACGACGGCGACGTTGGTGACCGCGCTGTGCAGGAGGCCCCGCGACACGGAGCCGTGCCACATCCGCTCGAAGCCCTGATATTGGTGCGAGCCGGTCACCAGCAGGTCTGCGCCCTCCTGGCGCGCAAGCTCGGCCAGGCGGACATCTTCCCCGCCCCAGTTGGCCTCGACGCGCACTTTGAACTCTCCTTCCCCCAGAATCTCGGCGGCCCGCGCGCGCAGGTCGCGCTCGATCGCGGCCTGGACCTCGGCGGGGTTGCCGACCAGCGGCAGCGGGCCCGAACCGCCCAGGCGCGCGCGCTGCTCCGGCGGCCAATCCAAGAAGCCCACGACGACATCGCACGCGCCGAGCGCCCGCAGCTCCTTGACCCAAGCCAGCGCCGCCTCGGCCGTGCGGGAGAAGTCGAACGCCACGAAAACCCGCAGCCGATGCTCCCCGCGCGCCCACGCCATGAGCGTCGCGGCTTCGCGCACCACCAGCGTGGGCACGGTAGCCCGCTCGGCCGAGCGCTCCGCCACGCTGCCCAGCATCCACCGCTCGACGGTCCGCCGCCCGAGCGCACCCACCACGAGCAGGCGGCAGCGACCCGGCGTGGCGCGCGCGACCAGTTGCTCGTCGGGCAGGCCCCACGCCACCGTCGCGCGCACCACGACGCCCGTCGCCCGCAACCTCGCGGCCTCCTGTTCCATTCGCCCGGCCACGTGGGCATCCGCCGGCAGCACGTCCGCGTGCAAAACGTCCAGCGGCACGTTCAGCCGCCGGGCGATCGCGGCGGCCACATCGGCCGCCCCGCCCGCGGCAGGGGAAAAATCAGTTCCGCACAGGACACCCGGGGTGTCCGTTTCAATTGTTCCGCCCGCGGCGGCGTGGGTGTCTGGTTTCATGGGGAGTGGGTCCAATCTACTCCCCAAAGCCCCGGGTGGCTACGTGCCAGTTGCAAAATGCTCCGCATTTCTTGAGCGTCGCCCAACCGCCGCTGTGCCGGCTCGGACGCCCCAATTTCAACCCATGAAACTGTTCACCGCCCCCCTCCTCCTCGCGCTGCCCGCTTTTGCCGCCGTGTCCACCGGCAATCCTTTCTACGGCGATCCGCCCGATGCCACCCACCCGTGGGGCATTCACGATCGCAATCGCCCGCAGCCGCCACGCGTCGAGCCCGGCACCTACAGCACAGTCACGCAGCCCGGCCAGCCGCCGTCTGACGCCATCGTGCTCTTCGACGGCACCGAGGCCTCGCTCGCCAAGTGGGAGGCCGACACGAAAGCCGGCGATCCGCTCGCGCCCACCAAGTGGGTCGTCCGCGATGGCGCGCTCGAGTGCGTGCCGCGCTCGGGCCAGATTCGGACCAAGGAGCAGTTTGGCGATTGCCAGCTTCACATCGAATGGGCCGCGCCCGCCAAGGTTCAGGGCTCGAGCCAAGGCCGCGGCAACAGCGGCGTTTTCCTGATGGGCCTTGCGGAGGTCCAGGTCCTCGACAACTACAACAACCCCACCTACGCCGACGGTTTCGCCGGCTCGGTCTACGGCATCAACCCGCCGCTCGCCAATGCCCTCCGCCCACCGGGCGAGTTTCAGGTTTACGACATCATTTTCCGCCGCCCCGTGTATCGGGACGGCAAGCTCATCGATCCCGGCTACATCACCGTGTTCTGCAACGGCGTGCTGCTGCAGGACCACACGCCGCTCGAAGGCCCCGGCGGCCACATGCGCCGCTCCGCCCATCGCCCGTTCCCCGAGCGCGGCCCGCTCAAGCTGCAGGACCACGGCAATCCGGTTCGTTTCCGCAACATCTGGTATCGCCCGCTCCCGCCGCGCTCCATCGAGGGCGGCACCGATGGCGCCCTGACCGCCGAGGCCACCACCGCCAAGCGCCGAGAGATCGCCGCCACGCTGCGCGCCGAGGCCGCCGCGCTGCCCCGCGAGTCCGTCGCCGAGATGCTCCGCCTCGCCGAGTCGCTCACCTACGAGAAGCAATCCGACGCCGCGCGTCGCGTCGACACGCTCGCGACGAGTTACATCGGCAGCTTGAAGTCGCTGCCCGCCGCCGAACTCGAGAACAAGCGCCGCGAGATCGAGGGGGTGACGCGGGCGTTCCAATACCTCGCCAAACACGATCTCGTGGCCAAGGACTACCCGGCGCTCGCCGCCCTCGACCGCATCATCAAGTCGCAGGGCTGGGATCAAAAGAAGAAGTAGCAGCAGCTTCCCCGTCCGGTTCAAGGCCCGCTTCGGCGGGCCTTTTTCATTTCCAGTAGCCCGGCTTGGCAGAGCCGGGACCGACGAACCGATGCAAACCACAAAGACACAGGGAACACCGAGCCCGATCGTTCACCGCGCCGGTTTTCTCTGTGCGTCTTCGTCTCCGTGGTTCAGTCTTCCTTCCTCGCCTCCTCCGTTCCGCCATGACCCTCCGCGAAACCGAATCCGTCGATCTGCCCACGCCCACCGGCCCGATGCGCACCTACGTATTTCGTCCCGCCGCGCCCGGCCGCTACCCCGGCCTGCTCCTCTACTCCGAGATTTTCCAAGCCACCGCGCCCATCCGCCGCACCGCCGCGCTGCTTGCCGGCCACGGCTTCATCGTCGCCGTGCCGGAGATTTACCACGAGTTCGAGCCCGCCGGCACCGTGCTCGCCTATGACCAAGCCGGCGCCGATCGCGGCAACGCCCTCAAGACCACCAAGGAACTCGCCGCCTGCGATGCCGACGCCCGCGCCGTGCTCACCTTCCTGCGCGCGCACCCAGCCTGCACCGGCCGGCTCGGCGTGATCGGCATCTGCATCGGCGGCCACCTCGCGTTTCGCGCCGCGATGAATCCCGAGGTGCTGGCCGCGACCTGTTTCTACGCGACCGACATCCACAAGCGCGGCCTCGCGCGGGGCATGAACGACAATTCCCTCGATCGCATCCCCGAGATCAAGGGCGAACTGCTTATGATCTGGGGCCGGCAGGATCCGCACGTGCCGCTCGAGGGCCGCCGCAAAATCCAAGCCGCGCTCGACGCCGCCGGCACGCACTACACCTGGCACGAGTTCAACGGCGCCCACGCCTTCCTCCGCGACGAAGGCCACCGCTACGACCCCGAGATCGCGATGACCTGCTACCGCCTCGCGATCGATCTCTTCCGCCGCAAACTCAGCGAAGGAGACATCCGCACCACGGCTTCAACCACAGGCGCGGGCGAGACCAGGCACTGACATGCCAACGCCACTCCCGCGCATTTCCGCCGTGGCAATGTTTCAGCAGTATCGGACCGAATTCCGCGCCCGCCCCATCCCCGGATACGCTCTGGACGTTTTCCCAGATCTTTGCCGCCATACCGCGGAGGACTCCGGACACGAGGGGCACGTGGGATTTGCCGACCTGAATCCTGACACTGCAGGCGAGCGAATAGACGAGCAGATTCGGCATTTTGAACGCCTCGGGCAGGCGTTCGAATGGAAGGTCCACGACTTTGACCAGCCGGCCTCGCTCAAATCCCTGCGGGAAGCGCGAGGCTTTGGTTGCGGCGATGCCGAGGCGTTTCTTGTCGCAGCCCTTGAAGAATGGCCCGAGGCCGACGCTCGCCCGTGCGGCGCACGAATCGAGAGAATCACCGATGAGAAGGGTATCAGAGACTTCATCGCGGTGGAAGAGGCCGTTTGGCAGGAGGCCTTCCCCACTCACTTCGCGAGATACACACGCGAGGTGCATTCTGCGCCTGATATCACCTCTTTCTATTGCGCCTATTTGGCCGACCAGCCGGTGGCGGCGGGCCGCATTTCATTCCCAGCGGGATCAAGCTTTGCCAGCCTCTGGAGTGGCAGCGTCCTGCCAGCGATGCGTGGCCGCGGAGTGTATTCCGCGCTGCTCGCCCAACGCATCGCCGAGGCCAAGTCCCGCTGTTATCGTTTCGTCACCGTCGACGCCGAGCCCATGAGCCGGCCGATCCTGCTCAAGAAAGGCTTTCAACACGTGTGCTGGACCTATCCCATGCGCCGCCGGTCCTAAGGCACGCGGTATCGCGGGGGCGTTTCGGCATCTCCCGCCGCCACGCTGCCCGCCGTGAAGCGGGCGAGCGCCACCGCGATTTCGTCGAGTTCGTCGGCAGCGCGGCGGCCGGATGGCGACACGTAGCGATTGAGCATCAGGCTGACGGCGAGGCGCTCGCCCGCGGCGGTCGTCACGTAGCCCGAGAGGGCGTTGGCGTAGCGGAGCGTGCCGGTCTTGGCGCGCAGGTTGCCCTCGGCCGGCGTGCCCCTCAGCCGCCGCCGCAGCGTGCCATCGACCCCGGCAATCGGCAACGACGCGGCGAATGCCTCCGCTTCCTTGTGCGTCGCCATCACGCGCAGGAGCGCGATCGTCGCGTTGGCCGTGGTGAGGTTGTTGCGCGAAAGCCCCGAGCCTTCCTCGAAACGAACTTCGTCCGCCGGCAGGCCCCGTGCGACGAGGAACTCCCGCAGCGCCCGCACGCCCGCATCCTCCGTGGTCTGACGCGCCGGCGCATCGGGCGCGCGCAACGTCTCGCCGACGTGCCCGAAGATCAGGTCCGTCTCGAGGTTTTGCGACGGCTTCATGAACGCTGTCACCAACTCGCGCATCGGCGGTGACACCACCTCGCCGAGTTCCACGCTGTCGCCATTCGTCGCCGGTGCATCGGGCCAGCGTAGGCTGCGCGCCGCGCCGTCCACGCGGATGCCGCGCTCGATGAGCGCCGCCTTGAGCGCCGCTGCAAACCACTGCGCCGGCCGCGGCACCGTCACCTCGATCGGATCGGGCGTCGTGCCCAGCGGAACCTCGCCGAAAAGATGCACCACGTTCTCCCCAAAAATCCGCCGCACCTCGATGCGACGCGTCGTGCCTTTGGGCGCGGTCACGAGCCGGTTGTCGATCACGAGGCCGGTGTGCGGATGCATGAACTCCACCGTGCAAGGCGCACCGGCCGTCGCCGCCGGCGTCACGCGCAGCTCGGCGTAGTTTTCCTCGAGCGTGATCGCGGAGATCTCGGCGCCGTAGTCGTCGTTGAGATCATCGGCGGTCCAGCCGGAGCCATTGGGCAGGCCGCGGAACCACGTCGTATCGGCCACCAGGTCGCCGGTGATGTGCTTCACGCCGGCCTTTTCGAGGGCCGCGACAAACGGCGCAAAAATCTCCGCAAACTTCCGGTTGCTGCGCCGCACCTTCCAACTCGGGTCACCGCGCCCGCTCACGATCACGTCGCCCGCGAGCCGACCCGCGGCGTCCGGTTTCACGGTCCCGAAGATCGGCGTCACGATGCGGTAATCGCCGCCGAGCCGATCAAGCGCGAGCGCGCCGGAGTAGAGTTTGCTGTTCGAGGCGGGGCTCATCAGCCGGTCGGCGTGATGCTCGAAGAGCGTCGCCCCCGACTCGAGCGACACGATTTTCACGCCCCACAGCGCACCGCGGAAGCGCGGGTGCGTGACGAGCGACTCGAGTTGCGCCTGCAACTCCGCGACCGAGGCCGCCGCCGGCAGCATCGCCGAGGCCCCGCGCTCCATCAGCGCGCCCATCGCGCGCAGATGCCGCATGTGATCCTCTGGGCCGGTGCCGGCAAAACCGAAAATCTCGGCGCCGCCTTTCCTGAACGTGCTCTGCAAATTCAGCCCGCCCGGCCATTCCCGTGCATCGGCTGTGCGTGTGCCGCCAAGTTTCCTGATCAGATAGTCGGCCGTCTCCGTCGTGCTCGCGTAACCTTCGGGCACTTGCGCCGAGTGCGAGATCACAAGCCGTTTCTCGCCCTTCACCGCGGCCTCGGCGAAACGCAGGAACCCCGCCATCAATTCCTCGTCGACCTGTTTCGCCCCCGGGTCGCCCGAGTAGCCGCAATAGAGCGAGTCCGCCATCACGAGTCCCGCGATGCGCTCAAACGCCGCCGGCTCGCGCAACATCGCGCGCACCCCGCCGAAGCCCGCGCTGAAAGACGAGATCGTGAGCCGCCCGAGCCGCCACGGCTGGGACGACGACTCCGCGCGCAGCGTTTTTTCAACCGTTTGCAGCAGCGTCGCCAACGCCCCCGGCGCCGCGAAGCGGTCCGCATAGACCTTGGAGAGCCCGGGCAGCGTGACGTTGACCAGCACGCCCGGCGCGCCGCTCGCCGCGAACTGCGCCTCGACCACCGCGGGCGCTCCGTGGAGATGGAGCCAGACGGGAATCTCCGGCCCTTTCGCCTGCCAGCCGCCCGGCAGCGACACGACGGCCCCCTCGGCCTTCAGCTGTTTGAAGGCGGCGGAGTCCGCGGCCCCAGCCGTGCTGCCCAGCACGAGAACGCACATGATCGCCAGCACACGGCCAACCGGGAAGATTCGCGGGGACATGCCGCGGACTATTTCCGAGCGCCGCAACACGGCAAGTGGCAACACGGCTCGACGCGCCGCGCCGCATCCGCAACTCTCCCCGGCCCTGCGCGTCACCCAGCTACCCGTGCCCCCGCTTCGTTTCCTCCCCATTCTCCTGCTCCTGTTCATCGGCAGCGGCTGCGCCGCCCTGATCTACGAGGTCGTCTGGTTTCAACTGCTCCAGCTCGTGATCGGATCCTCCGCGGTGTCGCTCGCGGTGCTGCTCGGCACCTTCATGGGCGGGATGTGCCTCGGGAGCCTCGCGCTGCCGCGGTTCATGGCGGCATCGCGCCACCCGCTGCGCGTCTATGCGTGGCTGGAGGCGGGCATCGCGTTGTCGGGCATTCTGGTGCTCGTGGCGGTGCCGCTCCTCGGCCACGTCTACACCGCGCTGGTCGGGCACGGGGCGCCGGGCATCGCCCTGCGCGCGCTCGTCTGCGCGGCGTGCCTGCTGCCGCCGACGATCCTGATGGGGGCAACTCTCCCGGCCATCGCCCGCTGGATTGAGGCGACGCCACGCGGGGTTTCGTGGCTGGGATTTTTCTATGGCGGCAACACCATCGGGGCCGTCATCGGCTGCCTGCTCGCGGGCTTCTACCTGCTCCGGGTGCATGACGCCACGGTCGCCACTCTCTGCGCCGTCGCGATCAACCTGATCGTGGCGCTCGTCGCATGGCGGCTTTCGCGGAGTGCGCCGGCGCCGGCGACCAACGCGCGGCCGTTCGATGAGTCCGCTCCGGCGCCCGCCTCCCGCGCGGTGCTGGTGGCGATCGCGATCTCGGGATTTTGCGCGCTGGCGTCCGAGGTGATTTGGGCGCGCCTGCTGTCGCTGCTGCTGGGCGCGACGGTTTACACCTTCGCGATCATTCTGGCGGTGTTTCTCGTCGGCCTCGCGTTGGGCGGCGGCTCCGGGTCTGTGCTCGCGCGCTGGTCCGCCCGGCCGCGCCTCTGGCTCGCGGGCTGCCAGCTGCTCCAGGTGGCCGCCATCGCGTGGGCGGCTAACGCAATCGCCCTCGTGCTGCCGCGGTGGGAACCGCTGTTCGCCGGGCCGCTGCCGGTGAAGTTCGGCTACGATCTCGCGCGCTGCGCGGTGGCGATCCTGCCGTCGGCTTTTCTCTGGGGCGCAAGCTTTCCGCTCGCGCTCGCCGGCATCGCGACCACCGGGCAGGACCCGGCGCGCCTCGTCGGCCGGGCTTACGCCGCCAACACGCTCGGCGCCATCGCCGGCTCCCTGCTGGCGGGTTTGGTGCTCGTGCCTTTCCTCGGCGCGCAACTCACCCAATTCGCGCTCGGCGCCGCGTCGGTGGTGGCGGCGGTGCTGGTGCTGCGACCGTTCGGTGGCAGGGAAACGGCGCTCGCCGTCGCGGGTGGCGCGGCGGCGGTCGGCGCATTTTTCTTCATCCCGCCCGTGCCTTGGCAGCTCGTCGCGTATGGCCGGCAGGTCGCCACCACCGACTACGGCGCCAAGCCGGTCTATCTCGGCGAGGGCATGAACGCCACCGTCGCCGTGACCGAGACGCCCGGCGGCGCGCGCTTCTTCCACGTGAGCGGGAAGACCGAGGCCTCGAGCTTGGAGAAGGACATGCGCCTCCAGCTCATGCTCGGCCACATCCCGGCGCTGCTGCATCCGAATCCCAAGAGCGTGCTGATCGTCGGTTGCGGGGCGGGCGTGACGGCGGGCACCTTCGTCATCCATCCCTCGGTCGAGCGCATCGTGATCTGCGACATCGAGCCGCTGATCCCCCGCGTGGTGGCGACGTATTTTGGGACGGAGAATCACAACGTGGTCCGCGATCCGCGGGTCGAGATCATCTATGACGACGCGCGGCACTTCATGGCCACGACGCGCGAGAAATTCGACATCGTCACCTCCGATCCCATCCACCCGTGGGTGAAGGGCTCCGCGGTCCTCTACTCGCAGGAGTATTTCGCGCTGTGCCGCGAACGGTTGAAGCCCGGCGGGCTCATGACGCAATGGGTGCCGCTCTACGAATCGGATCGCGCCGTCGTGCAAAGCGAGATCGCGACGTTCTTCTCGGTGTTTCCGCACGGCACGATTTGGGGCAACGACGACGATGGCAGCGGCTACGACACCGTGATGCTCGGCCAGCTCGATGCCCCGTTGATCGATATCGCCGCGCTCCAGCAGCGCCTCGCGCGTCCCGACCACGCCGCCACGCAGCGCGTGCTCGCCAATCTCGGGATCGGCACGGCGATGGACCTCCTTTCCACTTACGCGGCCAACCTCCCCGATCTCCGGAACTGGCTCAAGGGCGCGGAAATCAACCGCGACCGGACGCTGCGCCTGCAATACCTCGCCGGCCTGCAACTCGAGTCGCACACGGGCGCCGACGCTTATCGCGAGATACTCTGGCAGCGCCGTTTCCCCGCGGACATGTTTCGCGCGAGCGCTGCCGAGCTCACGGAGCTGCGTCGGCGGCTAGCCGAGGCAGCAGGGATGCCGTAGCGGCGGGCCTCCGTGCCCGCCGGTTCAGGGCGTTCGTCAATTCTCGGCGGGCAGGGACGCCCGCCGCTGGTAGGTTCACTGGCCAAGACCACGGAACCTCATAGTGAAGTGGTCTTGGCCAGTGAAAGGGTGCAGC